>NZ_JARXXY010000018.1:0-154955 GCF_029893845.1 Micromonospora sp. A200
GGGTGGGGGTGGCTCCCCCCGCGGGACCCTATCGGCTGCCTTCTATTTCCCGGGGGGGGGGGGGGGGGGCCCCCCCCCCCCCCCCACCGTGACTGTCTACTGGAGCCGGTCCACCACGTAGTCGATGGAGGCCGTCAGCGCCTCCACGTCGGCCGGCTCGACCGCCGGGAAGAGCGCGACCCGGAGCTGGTTGCGGCCCAGCTTCCGGTACGGCTCGGTGTCCACGATGCCGTTGGTGCGCAGCACCTTGGCGATCGCCGAGGCGTCCACCCCGTCGGCGAAGTCGATCGTGGCGACCACGTTGGACCGCAGCGCCGGGTCGGCGACGTACGGCGTGGCCACGTCGGAGCGCTCGGCCCAGCCGTACACGATGCCCGCGCTCTCGGCGGTGCGCTTGGCCGCCCAGGCCAGCCCGCCCTGCGAGTTCATCCAGTCGGTCTGCTCGGCGGCCAGGAAGATGGTGGCCAGCGCCGGCGTGTTGTACGTCTGCTCCAGCCGCGAGTTGTCGATCGCGGTGACCAGGTCGAGGAAGGCCGGGATGTAGCGGCCGGATCCCTTGATCTCGGTGGCCCGCTCCAGCGCGGCCGGCGACATCAGGGCCAGCCAGAGGCCACCGTCGGAGCCGAAGCACTTCTGCGGCGCGAAGTAGTAGACGTCGGTCTCGCCGACGTTGACCTCCAGGCCGCCCGCGCCCGAGGTGGCGTCCACCAGCAGCAGCGAGCCGGGGTCGGCGCCGGGCACCCGGCTGATCGGCACCGCGACGCCGGTGGACGTCTCGTTGTGCGGGGTGGCGTAGACGTCCACGCCGGCCTCGGCGACCAGCGTCGGCGCGGTGCCCGCCGCGGACTTGCGGACCGTCGGCTCGCCGAGGAACGGCGCGTCGGCGACCGATTTGGCGAACTTCGCGCCGAACTCGCCGAAGCTGGCGAACTGGGCGCGGTCGCGGACCAGGCCGAAGGTGGCGACCTCCCAGAAGGCGGTGGTGCCACCGTTGCCGATGATCACCTCGTAGCCCTCGGGAAGGGAGAAGAACTCGGCGATCCCCCGGCGCAGCCGGGCCACCTCGTCGCGGACGGTCTTCTGCCGGTGCGAGGTGCCCAGGTAGCTGGTGGCCACGTCCGCAAGTGCAGAGACGGCCGCCGGACGGACCTTGGACGGCCCGCAGCCGAACCGCCCGTCGGCGGGCTTGATGTCGTCGGGAATCCGGATGGTCGGTGCGTCAGCCACGGTTGTCGAGATCCTTCCGCATGGGCGAGGACGGGCCCTTCACCGGGCGGGGACCTGCGGCGGACGCGTGCGCGGGCGCACGGGCGGCCGGGATCTCCAGCCCGGTCCGGCGGCACTGCCGAGCCTTCATCCTCGCACTTCGTCCGGGCGGTCCGGCGGCTGGTCCCGTCCCGCGCGCTGAGGGATGCGCCACAACCAGCCGCCGCGGGAGCCGGGGCACGCGAAGGGGCCCCGTCCGCGCGGACGGGGCCCCTTCGACGGGTACGCGGATCAGACGCCGTGCGGGATGGCGTCCCAGCCCTCGACCTCGCTGGGCTTGCGGCTGCCCGGCCCGACGTAGCGGGCGGACGGCCGGACCAGCCGCTGGAGCTTCTTCTGCTCCAGGATGTGCGCGCTCCAGCCGCCCATCCGGGCGCAGGTGAACATCGAGGTGAACATGTGCGCGGGCACCTCGGCGAAGTCCAGCACCACGGCCGACCAGAACTCGACGTTGGTGGCGAGCACCCGGTCCGGGCGGCGGGCCTGGAGCTCGGCCAGCGCGGCCTTCTCCAGCGCCTCGGCGATCTCGAAGCGCGGCGCGCCCAGCTCCTTGGCGGTCCGGCGCAGCACGCGGGCGCGCGGGTCCTCGGCCCGGTAGACCCGGTGGCCGAAGCCCATCAGCCGCTCGCCGCGGTCGAGGACGCCCTTGACGTACCCCTCGGCGTCGCCGCTGCGCTCGACGGCCTCCAGCATGCTCAGCACCCGGCTCGGGGCGCCGCCGTGCAGCGGGCCGGAGAGCGCGCCGATGCCGGAGGAGATGCAGGCCGCGGCGTCGGCGCCGGTGGACGCGACGATCCGGGTGGTGAAGGTGGAGGCGTTCAGGCCGTGCTCGGCGGCCGAGATGAAGTACGCGTCGACGGCCTTGACGTGCCGCGGGTCCGGCTCGCCGCGCCAGCGCTTCATGAAGCGCTCGACGATCGTCTCGGCCTTGTCGATCTCCTTCTGCGGCACGGCGGGCAGGCCGAGGCCGCGAGCCGACTGGGCGACGAAGGACAGCGCGGTGACCGAGACCCGGGCCAGGTCCTCGCGGGCCTGCTCGTCGGAAATGTCCAGCAGCTGGTCGAGCCCCCAGTACGGGGCCAGCATGGCGACCGCGGACTGCACGTCGACGCGGATGTCGCCGGAGTGCACCGGCACCGGGAACGGCTCCGCCGGCGGCAGGCCCGGGCCGAACCGCCCGTCGACCAGCAGCGCCCAGACGTTGCCGAAGGAGACCTGACCGATCAGATCCTCGATGTCGACACCGCGGTAGCGCAGCGCGCCACCCTCGCGGTCCGGTTCGGCGATCTCGGTCTCGAAGGCTACGACGCCCTCCAGGCCCGGTTTGAAGTCAGACATGTCGTCTCCTGGCTTCCGGCTCGGTGCGCCCTCGCGGGCTCAGTCCGGCCCAGACCTTAGGCGACCCTCAGGGATGGTTTCGTGACATCTTGCCTGCTCGGTAACCAAATGCGCGACCCACTGCCACTGTGCCGCACGTGACATCCCCGCCGGTGGAGGCCGTCACGTCCTCGGTGACACTCTTCCGTGGGGGCTGGCCAGCGTCGGGGGACGCGGGCGCCGCCGCGAGGGGGAGAAGGAACGTGACGGGCGACACACCGCCGCCGGCGGCAATGCGTAACGAGTACGCCGCCGACCTGGGCCTTTCGGAGGCCGATCTGGCCGCGGACTGGTACACCCAGTTCGACCGCTGGTTCGCCGACGCGGTCGCCGCCGGGCTGCCCGAGCCGAACGCGATGATCGTCGGCACCGCCGACGCCGCCGGCCGCCCCAGCGGCCGCACCGTCCTGCTCAAGGGCTACGACCCGGAGGGCTTCGTCTTCTACACCAACTACACCTCCCGCAAGGGCGGCGAGGCGACCGCCAACCCGCACGCGAGCCTGGTCTTCCCCTGGTTCCCGATGCAGCGGCAGGTGGTCGTCGCCGGTCCGGTGCAGCGGGTCGACCGGGCGGAGACCGAGGCGTACTTCGCCAGCCGGCCGCGCGGGTCACAGCTCGGGGCCTGGGCCAGCGCCCAGTCCCGGGTGATCGGAGACCGGGCGGCGCTGGACGAGGCGTACGAGGCGGTGGTGGCGCGCTTCGCCGACGTGGCGCAGATCCCCGCGCCGCCGCACTGGGGCGGCTTCCGGGTCCGGCCCGAGTCGGTGGAGTTCTGGCAGGGGCGGGTGAGCCGGCTGCACGACCGGCTGCGGTTCCGCCGTGCCGACGGCGGCGACTGGGTCGTGGAGCGGTTGGCCCCGTGACCGCGACGAAGGAGACCCGGCCGCGCGGGGCGCGCCGCTGGGCGATCGACCTGCGTCCGCTGGCGGTGCCCGAGTTCCGGCGGATCTGGCTGGGCGGCGGCATCGCCATGCTCGGCTTCCAGTTCACGGCGGTGGCCGTGCCGGTGGAGATGTACGCGCTGACCCGGGACTCGTTCTGGGTCGGCCTGCTCGGGATCGCCGCATTCCTGCCGCTGCTGGTCTTCGGGCTCTGGGGCGGGGCGGTCGCCGACGCCCGGGACCGGCGGGGCGTGCTGCTGGCCAGTCAGGCGCTGCTCTGGGCGTCGATGCTGGCGCTGCTGGTCCAGGCGGTGCTCCGGGTGGGCAGTCCGGTGCTGCTGCTGGCCCTGGTGGCGCTCCAGTCGGTCGGCTTCGCCGTCAGCGGGGCGGCCCGCACGGCGAGCCTTCCCCGGCTCGTCCCGGCCGAGCTGGTGCCCGCCGCCAGCACGCTGAACTTCACCACGTACACCGCCGCGTCGGTGGCCGGGCCGCTGCTGGCCGGGCTGATCTTCGCGAGCTGGCGGACGGACGTCGCGCTGCCGATCGCGTACGGCCTGGACACGGTCCTGTTCACCGCCGCCGTCTGGGCGACCGTACGGATGCCGGCGCTGCCGCCCGAGCCGGACCCGGACGGCGACGGCAGCCCGCGCAAGGCCGGCCTGGCCAGCATCATCGACGGGCTCCGCTACCTGGCCACCACGCCGGTGCTGATGCTCTCGTTCGCCATCGACCTGATCGCGATGATCCTGGCCATGCCCCGGGCGCTCTTCCCCGAGGTGGCCCAGGAGCGGTTCGGCGGCGCCGCGGCGGTCGGCTGGCTGTACGGCGCGATCTCGCTCGGCGCGATGCTCGGTGGGCTGACCTCCGGCTGGATCGGTCGGCTCCGCCGGCAGGGCCTGGTGCTGGTGGTGGCGGTGGTCGGCTGGGGCCTCGCGGTGGCCGCGGCCGGGCTGGCCCGCCAGCTCTGGCTGGTGGTGCTGCTGCTCGCCGTCGCCGGGGCGTCCGACCTGGTCAGCGCGGTGCTGCGGCAGTCGATGCTGCTGGTCTACGCGCCGGACCGGATGCGCGGGCGGCTCCAGGGCGTCAACACGGTGGTCATCGCCGGCGGGCCGCGCCTGGGCGACCTGCGCGCCGGCGCGGTGGCGGCCGGGTTCGGCACCGGCGTGGCCTGGGTGGGCGGGGGCCTGGTCTCCGCGGTGCTCGCCGTCGCGCTGGTGGTGGTCTTCCCGGCGCTGCTGCGTTACCGGGCCACCCCGGCCGCCGACCGGGACTGAACCGTCCTTCGCCGGCGGGCGGGTCGCGGCGGACCGGGCGACCGCTGGGCGGAAAGCGGCTCGGCTGGTCCGACGGGGGCGGGGGCGGGCGACTAAGGTCGCCAGACATGGAGAAGGCCGGAACCCGCCCGTCCGGGACACAGTGGACCATTGCCGCCGACGGCCACGAGGCGGTCATCGTCGAGGTCGGCGGTGGGCTGCGGTCGTACCGGCACGACGGCGTGGACTACGTCGACGGGTACGCCGCCGACGAGATCTGCCCCGGCTCGGCCGGGCAGGTGCTGGCGCCCTGGCCGAACCGGATCCGCGACGGGCAGTACACCTTCGGGGAGCGCTCGTTGCAGCTCGACCTGAGCGAGCCGGCCCGGCGCAACGCGATCCACGGCCTGGTCAACTGGGTGTCGTGGCACCTGGTCGAGCAGTCCGCCGACGCGGTCACCGTCGGGTACGACCTGCCGCCGACCCCGGGCTACCCGTGGGCGCTGCGGCTGCGGAACCGGTGGAGCGTCGGCGCGGACGGCCTGCGGGTCGAGCACGAGGTGACGAACCTCGGCGCGGAGGACGCCCCGTACGGCTACTCGATGCACCCCTACCTGCGGCTGCCCGGCCTGCCGGTGGACGAGGTGGCGCTGCGCGTACCGGGGCGGATCCGGGTGCTGCTGGACGGCCGCCTGCTCCCCGTCGCCGCCACCCCGGTGGCCGGCACCGAGTACGACTTCACCGAGCCCCGCCCGATCGGCGACGCGGTGCTCGACCTGGCCTTCGGTGACCTGGTGCGGGACGCCGACGGGGGCACGGCGGTGACCCTGGCCGCCCCGGACGGCTCCGCCGCGGTGCACATCTGGGCGGACCGGGAGTTCGGTTGGTGGCAGGTCTTCACCGGGGACACGCTGACCGGGGAGCGGCACCGGCGGTCGGTGGCGGTGGAGCCGATGACCTGCCCGGCGGACGCGTTCCGCTCCGGCAAGGACCTGATCACGCTGAAGCCCGGCGGCACCTGGCAGGGCGCCTGGGGCCTGCGGCCCGGCGTCTGAGCGGCGGGGGCATGGAGTTCGGCGAGGTCGTCCGGCGACGGCGGATGGTGCGCAACTACGACCCGGACCGTCCCGTCCCGCCGGACGTGGTGGACCGGCTGCTCGACCACGCGGTGCGGGCGCCGTCGGCCGGGTTCGCGCAGGGCTGGGGCTTCCTGGTGCTGGAGACCCCGGAGGACCGGGAATTGTTCTGGACGGCGGCCACCCCGGCCGGCGGCGGCCGGGAGCGCTGGCTGGCCGGGATGCGGCGGGCCCCGCTGATCGTGGTGCCGCACGCCAACCGCTCCGCCTACCTGGAGCGCTACGCCGAGCCGGACAAGGGTTGGGCGGACCGGGCGGCGGACCGCTGGCCGGTGCCCTACTGGTACGTCGACACCGGCTTCGCCGCGCTGCTCATGCTGCTCACCGCCGTCGACGAGGGGCTGGGGGCCTGCTTCTTCGGCATCCCGCCGCAGCGGCTGGACGCCTACCGGGAGGCGTTCGGGGTGCCCGAGGAGTACCAGCCGATCGGCGCGGTGACCGTGGGTTACCGAGCGCCCGACCACCGGTCACCGTCACTGCGTCGGGGGCGTCGCCCGGTCGGCGAGGTGGTCCGGCGCGGCCGGTGGAGTTGAGCGTGGTTCATGCGGTCCCGAGCGGGTATCGGCGGTAGCGAAACCGACATGAGGGAGTAAAACGCAGTGTGGCGGAGGCGGTTAGGCTGGCACGGTCATCGGTGCCGCACCGCGCGGCGCCACGGCGTGACCCGGCTCCGCGCCGTCGGTCGGCCCGACCACGGGGAGGGGAGCGTGCCGTGATCTTCAGAGCGGTCCGGGACGGGCGTCCGTACCCGGAGCACAACTTCACGCTCAAGCAGTGGGCGGAGATCCCGCCGCGCCCGCTGCGGCTGGACCAGCTCATCACCACCAAGCGGGAGCTGGCGCTGGACAAACTCCTCGCCGAGGACTCGACCTTCTACGGCGACCTCTTCCCGCACGTCGTGCAGTGGAACGGCGGGCTCTACCTGGAGGACGGGCTGCACCGCGCGCTGCGCGCGGCGTTGCAGCAGCGCAACCAGATCCACGCCCGGGTGCTGGTGCTCGGCGGCCAGGAGGGATGACTCCCTCCTGACGACTCGTTAAGGTGGCCCCCATGACCGCACCCCTGGACCTGCTCGACGTCGATGCCTCGCTGAGCGAGGAGGAGCGGCAGATCCGCGCCGTCGTGCGCCAGCTCGTCGACGACCGGGTACGCCCGCACGTCGCCGACTGGTACGAGCAGGGCCACGTGCCGGCCCGCGAGCTGGCCCGGGAGTTCGGCAAGCTCGGCCTGCTCGGCATGCACCTGACCGGGTACGGCTGCGCCGGCGCCTCGGCGGTCGCGTACGGGCTGGCCTGCCTGGAGCTGGAGGCCGGTGACTCCGGCATCCGCTCGCTGGTCTCGGTGCAGGGCTCGCTCGCCATGTACGCCATCTGGCGCTACGGCAGCGAGGAGCAGAAGCAGCGCTGGCTGCCGGCGATGGCGGCCGGCGAGGCGATCGGCTGCTTCGGCCTGACCGAGCCCGACCACGGCTCCGACCCGGCCTCGATGGCCACCCGGGCACGCCGGGACGGCGACGACTGGGTGCTCAACGGCGCCAAGATGTGGATCACCAACGCGCCGATCGCCGAGGTCGGCGTGATCTGGGCCCGCACCGACGAGGGGGTACGCGGTTTCGCCGTACCCATGGACACGCCGAGGGTGACGGCGCGCGAGATCCGGCAGAAGATGTCGCTGCGCGCATCGCTGACCGGCGAGATTGCCCTCGACGACGTCCGGCTGCCGGCGGACGCCCAGCTGCCTGGGGCGATCGGGCTGAAGGCCCCGCTGAGCTGCCTGACCGAGGCCCGGCACGGCATCGTCTGGGGCGCGCTCGGCGCGGCCCGCGACTGCCTGTCGACGGCGCTGGACTACGCGACCACCCGGACCCAGTTCGGCCGGCCGCTGGCCGGCTTCCAGCTCACCCAGGCCAAGCTCGCCGACATGGCCGTCGAGTGGAACAAGGGCTACCTGCTGGCGCTGCACCTGGGGCGGCTCGCCGACGCCGGGAAGCTGCGCCCGGAGCAGGTCAGCGTGGGCAAGCTGAACAACGTGCGGGAGGCGCTGGCGATCGCCCGCCAGTGCCGGACGATCCTCGGCGCGAACGGCGTCTCGGGCGAGTACCCGGTGATGCGGCACGCCAACAACCTGGAGAGCGTGCTGACCTACGAGGGCACCTCGGAGATCCACCAGCTGGTCATCGGGCAGAAGTTGACCGGGGTCTCCGCCTTCGCCTGAGCGCCGCTTCACCCGATCGGGTCGCTCGACGCGCGGGTGTCGTATCCGGGACGTACCGTCATCGCTAGACGACGTGTCTGACGAGGACGGTGAGGGCCATGGCCCGCGACGGTGACATCAACGAGCCCACCAGGGAGTTCCCCGGCTACCCGACCGCCGACACCCTTCCGGCCCGGTCGGACGACACCTCCCCGCCACGGCCGGGCGGGTCGGCCTCCTCCGGCGGGCCCGCGCCCCGGGGCCTGCTCATGGTGCTGGGCGCGGCGGCGCTGGCGGTGGTGGTGCTGCTCGGCGCCCAGGCGGCCGGGATCTTCCCCGACTTCCGCAACCCCTTCGCCAAGGAGCAGACCGACCGCAGCCAGCCGCCGCTGCTCAAGTCGATCCAGGACCTCAGCCGCTACGTCGCCGCCGAGGGCAACTTCCAGGTCGTGGTCGACCTGCAGAACGACCGCAACAACGTGCCCGAGTTCCTGCTCAAGCAGCGGACCCTCTTCGTCGGGGCCGGCAGCGTGGAGGCGTACGTCGACTTCACCAAGATTTCCGAGGGCGCGGTGGTCGAGTCCGCCGACGGCAAGTCCGTCGAGATCAAGCTGCCGGCGCCGCAGCTCGGCAAGACCAACCTCGACCTGCAGAAGAGCTACGTCTTCGCCGAGGAGCGCGGCCTGCTCAACCGGCTCGGCGAGCTGGTCAACGGCGACCCCAACCGGCAGCAGCAGGTCTACCAGCTCGCCGAGGAACGGATCACCGCGGCGGCGCGCGACAGCGGGCTGACCCAGCGCGCCGAGGAGAACACCCGCAAGATGCTGGAGGGCCTGCTCCGCTCGCTCGGCTACGAGAAGGTCACCGTCACCTACACCGCCCCCTGACCCACAACCGGCAGCGCCCGCCCCGAGAAGCCGGGGCGGGCGCTGCCGTGCGGGGAGGTCAGTAGCGGGCGGCGGCGCGGTCCTCGTTGGGCATCAGCACCCAGAGCACCAGGTAGACGATCACCTGGGTGCCGGGCAGCAGCAGCGACAGCAGGAACAGCAGCCGGATCATGAACGCCGAGGTGTTGAACCGGCGGGCCAGGCCGGCGCAGACGCCGGCGAGCATGCGCCCCTCGCGGGGCCGGACCAGTTTGCGACTCATCGTCGTACTCCCACTCTGCGGCGATCCGCCGCTCTGGAACCAACGGTAGGAAGGGGTGGCCACCGCGCCCTCCGTCCGAAGACGGATCCGGCGGCCCCTCACCCGTAGGTGGTTACCCGCGCCGCCCCCGCCCGACGCACCCTTGGAAGGTGTCGTCACCTGCGGCGAAAGGGCGGGAGGTGCGGCGGGCGGGTAGGCTCGCCGGTCGGATGCCGCCCACCACCCCGGGCGGTGCCGACGGCCGCCGGAGACCCCGGCGGGCGGAACCCGGGTCGGACCCGGCACCACCGGGCGCGACGGCGAGGAAAGTGCAGCCATGATCAGTGTTTTCGACCTCTTCAGCGTCGGCATCGGGCCGTCCAGCTCGCACACCGTGGGCCCGATGCGGGCCGCGCGGACATTCGTCGCCGGGTTGAAGGGCGACGGGCTGCTCGCCGACGTCGTCCGGGTCCAGGCCGAACTGTTCGGGTCGCTCGGCGCCACCGGGCACGGCCACGGCAGCGACCGGGCCGTGCTGCTCGGGCTGGAGGGCGAGGCGCCGGAGACGGTCGACACCGACACCGTCGGCCCCCGGGTGGCCGCGATCCGCGCCGAGGGCCGGCTGCACCTGCTCGGCGTGCAGGAGATCGACTTCGACCCGGACCGGGACCTGGTGCTGCACCGCCGCCGGTCGCTGCCGTACCACCCGAACGGGATGACCTTCGCGGCCTACGACGCCACCGGGGCGCAGGTCAGGGCCCGTACCTACTACTCGGTGGGCGGCGGGTTCGTGGTGGACGAGGCGGCCGCCGGGGCGGACCGGATCAAGCCCGACACGACCCGGGTGCGGTACCCCTTCTACACCGGCGCCGAGCTGCTCGACGTGACCGCCGCGACCGGGCTGTCGATCAGCGAGGTGATGCTGGCCAACGAGTGCTCCTGGCGCAGCGAGGCCGACGTGCGGGCCGGCCTGCTGGAGATCTGGCGGGTGATGCGGGAGTGCGTGGTGGCCGGCTGCGAGCACGACGGCGTCCTCCCCGGTGGGCTGAAGGTCCGCCGCCGCGCCGCCGAGCTGCGCCGGAGCCTCGAGGCGGAGACCGACTCCACCGACCCGCTGCGCGCGATGGACTGGGTGACGCTCTTCGCCCTCGCCGTCAACGAGGAGAACGCCGCCGGCGGTCGGGTGGTGACCGCCCCCACCAACGGCGCGGCCGGCATCATCCCCGCGGTTCTGCACTACTACACCCGGTTCACGCCGGACGCCAGCGACGACGGGGTGGTCCGCTTCCTGCTGGCCGCCGGCGCGATCGGCGTGCTGTTCAAGGAGAACGCCTCGATCTCCGGCGCCGAGGTCGGCTGCCAGGGCGAGGTCGGCTCGGCCTGCTCGATGGCCGCCGCCGGGCTGGCAGAGGCCCTCGGGGGCACGCCGGCCCAGGTGGAGAACGCCGCCGAGATCGGCATGGAGCACAACCTCGGGCTGACCTGCGACCCGGTCGGTGGGCTGGTGCAGATCCCGTGCATCGAGCGGAACGCGGTGGCTAGCATCAAGGCGATCACCGCCGCCCGGTTGGCGCTGCGTGGGGACGGGGTGCACGCCGTCTCGCTGGACAAGGTCATCAAGACCATGCGGGAGACGGGCGCCGACATGAAGGTCAAGTACAAGGAGACGGCGCGCGGCGGCCTGGCCGTCAACGTGATCGAGTGCTGAGGGGCGTTCGTTCACCGACTGCTAACCTGTCGTCCGTCCTGGGAGGCGGGAGGCGACGGTGACCGCTGGCGTCGCGGCGTTGTGGTCGCACCGCAACTCGCTGCGGATCCTGGTCAAGCGGGACCTCGCGGTGAAGTACCAGCAGTCGGTGCTCGGCTACTTCTGGTCGCTGATCGAGCCGCTGGGCATGGGGGCGATCTACTTCTTCGTCTTCGGCGTGCTCTACTCCGGCGACACCGAGCGGCACCTCGGGCAGGCCGCCGAGTCGTACCCGCTCTTCCTGATCACCGGCATCTTCGCCTGGATGTGGACCAGTTCGGCGCTGAGCGAGGCGACCAACGCGCTGACCGGGCAGTCCCGCCTGATCACCACGATGAACGTGCCCCGGCAGGTCTTCCCGATCGGCCGGGTCACCGGCCGGTTCGCCGAGTACGCCGCCGGCCTGCCCATCCTCTTCGCCGTCGCCGCCGTCTACGCCGCGCACGGCAGAATCCACCCTGGCTGGTCGCTGCTCGCCCTGCCGCTGGCCGTGCTGGTGCAGGCCACCCTGCTGGTCGGGCTGTCGCTGCTGCTCTCGGCGGTCAACGTGCTGATGCGCGACGTCGAGCGCTTCATGCGGCTGATCATCCGGGTGCTCTTCTACGCCACGCCGATCATCTACCCGCTGAGCCTGGTCCGGGAGTCCGGGATGCCGGGCTGGGTCAAGGTCGTCTACGAGCTCAACCCGTTGGTCGGCATCTTCCAGCTCCAGCACGCCATCTGGTACCCGGATGAGTTCCCCGACGCCCGGCTACTGGCCACCACGGTCGCCGGCAGCCTGCTGCTGCTGGTCGCCGGCTGGTGGGCGTTCCGCCGGCTCGAACCCGCCGTGCTCAAGGAGCTCTGAGGTGGCGCCGATCATCGAGGCCGAGGGCCTCGGTATCCGCTTCGTCCGCAACCGCCGGCGGCAGCTGCGGCTGCGTGAGCTGTTCATCCACCGGGGTGGGCGGGGCGCCGCGTCCGGGCAGTTCTGGCCGCTGCGGGACGTCTCCTTCACCGTCGAGCCCGGCGAGACGGTCGGCGTGATCGGGCGCAACGGCACCGGCAAGAGCACCCTGCTGCGGCTGATCGCCGGGGTGCTCATCCCCGACGAGGGGCGGATCCGGGTGCGCGGCGACGTCGCCCCACTGCTGGAACTCTCCGCCGGTTTCTCCAACGACCTCACCGGGCGGGAGAACCTCTACCTCGTCGGCGGCCTGCACGGGCTGTCGTCGGCGTACCTGAAGCGGAACTTCGACGACATCGTCTCGTTCGCCGGCGAGCAGGTGGAGCGGGCCATCGACACCTCGGTCCGGCACTACTCGTCCGGGATGAAGGTCCGGCTCGGGTTCGCCATCATCTCCCACCTGCCGCACCCGGTCCTGCTGATGGACGAGGTGACCGCGGTGGGCGACGCGGAGTTCCGCAAGAAGTGCTATTCGACGATCGACCGATTGCTCGCGGAGGGGCGCACCTTGGTGCTGGTGTCACACAACGAGAAGGACCTGACCCGGTTCTGCCGTCGGGGGCTCTACCTCGACGGCGGGCGGCTGACCGTGGACGGCACGGTCGCCGAGGCGCTCGACGCGTACCACGCCGCGGTTCCGCGGTGACGCTCGCGATCGTGCTCGCCGCCGGTGCGCCGGCCGCGGGCCTGCCCACGGGCGCCGGGGAGCCGCTCGCCGACCGGCTGGCCGCCCAGTGGCGCCGGGCCGGGGCGGACGAGGTGCGCGCCGCCGCCGACCTGGACGAGCTGGCCGCCCTGGTGGGCGCCGCCAGCGGCCCGGTGATCGTCAGCGGGGCCGACCTGGTCGCGCACACCGCCGTACTGAAGCACCTGGCGACCAGCCCGGTCGGCCCGACGGTGGCCCTGGTGCTCACCGACCCGCCGGTCTCCGGCCGCACGGCGGTGCGCGAGGAGCGCGGCCAGGTGGTCGAGGCCGGGCCGGAGCTGGCCGACGCCACCGGCGTCTTCGGCGGCGCGCTGCGGGTCGGCGTGGAGGACCTGCCGGCGCTGGCGGCCGCCGCCCGGGCCGCCGCCGCCCGGCCCGCGACCGGGCCCGCCGTGGACGGGCTCTTCGCCGCGCTCACCGCGCTGGGCACGTTGACCTTCGCCCACCGGGTACGCCTGCTCGTGGCGCACCGGGTCGGCGACGCCACCGGGCTGCACGCCGCCGAGGCGGCGCTGGCGGGGGTGGACGAGGACAAGGCCGAGCTGCGACTGTCGGTCAAGGAACGGGACGACTTCTTCACCACCTACTTCGTCAGCACCTGGTCGCCGTACGTGACGAAGGCGGCGGCCCGGATCGGGCTCGGCCCGACCGCCGTGACCACGCTGTCGGTGCTCTTCGCGGTCGCCGCGGCGGTGCTGTTCGCGGTCGGCGGCCGGCCCGCGCTGGTGAGCGGGGCGGTGCTGCTCTACCTCGGCTTCATGCTCGACTGCGTGGACGGCCAGCTGGCCCGCTACACCCGGCACTTCAGCGCCTGGGGCGGCTGGCTGGACACGATGGCCGACCGGGCGAAGGAGTACGTGGTCTACGCGGGCCTCGGCTACGGGGCGACGCACGCCGGCTTCCGGTACGGCTGGGCCCTCGCCATCGCCGCGATGACGCTGCAGACCGTGCGGCACATGACCGACACCTGGTACGGCGTACTGCACGACGAAGCGGCCCGCCGGCCGAAGACGTCGGTGGGCGGCGGTGGCGGGGGCATCGGTGACCGGCTGAACGCCGCCTCGACCCGGGTGCAGGCCGACACCGGCTCGGTGTCGTACTGGCTGAAGCGGACGGTGGTCTTCCCGATCGGCGAGCGGTGGGCGCTGATCGCGCTGACCGTGGCGCTGTTCAATCCGCTGGTCAGCCTGGTCGCGGTGCTGGTCTGGGGGATGCTGGCGTTCGCGTACACCGGGGCGCTGCGCACGTTGCGGGCCCGCTGGATGTGGGTGCCGGTGCTGGACACGGTCGACGCCACGCTGCACCGCGACGACGGTCCGCTGGCGGCGCGGCTGCCGGTGGTTCGCCCGATGGGCCCGCTGACGCTGGCGGTGCTGGCGGCGCTGGGTCCGGCGGCGCTGCTGGTCGCGGCGCTGCTGACCGACGACGGCGGGCTGCGCTGGTGGGTGCCGGCGGCGCTTGTGGTGCTGCTGGTCGCCGGGCTGGGGGCCGGCGCGGCGCACAACGGGCCGCTGGACTGGTTGGTCCCGGCCGCGCTGCGGGCCGGGGAGTACCTGTTCGCCATCGCCGTCGGGGTGGTCGGCGGCGCGCCGGCCTGGCTGGTCTTCGGCTACGTCCTCGTGCTCACCCTGCACCACTACGACCTGACCGCCCGGCTGGAGAAGCGGCAGGCGGCCCCGCCGCTGCACCGCTGGACGCTGGGCTGGGAGGGGCGGTCGGTGCTGCTGGCGCTGGCGGCGATCGCCGGAATTGTGAGTATCGGTCTGGCTACACTCGGTACGTACCTTCTCGTGGGATTCGTGGCGAGTGTCGTCCTGGCCTGGGTCGTCCTGCCGGCCCGCGCCGCGCGGGTGACGGCCGTCCCGGTCGGAGGCGGTTCGCCGGGCTGACCAAGGGGGCGGCCGGGATGACCCTGATCAGCTTCGTCGTACCGGCCTACCGGGTGCAGGGCTACCTGCGTGAGTGCCTGGACTCGATCCTCGGGCAGCCCTTCGACGACCTCGAGGTGATCGGCGTCGACGACGCCTCGCCGGACGCCGTCGGCGACATCCTCGACGAGTATGCCGCCCGCGACCCCCGGGTCCGGGTGCTCCGGCTGCCCCGCAACGTCGGGCTCGGTCCGGCCCGCAACGCCGGGCTGGACCGAGCCGTCGGCGAGTACGTCTGGTTCGTCGACGGCGACGACTGGCTCGCCCCGGACTGCCTGCCCGAGGTCGCCGACCGGCTGCGGGCCGCCCGCCCGGACGTCCTCGTGGTGGACCACGTCCGCGCGCACTGGAACGACACCGCCACCCGCAGCGCCATGGCCGAGGTGTTCCCGGATCCGCCCGGCGAGGCCACCTTCCGGCTGCGGGACCGGCCGGAGACCCTGCACCTGCTGCACACCGCCTGGAACCGGGTGGTCCGCCGGGAGTTCCTGGTCGACCTCGGGCTGCGCTTCGCCCCCGGCTGGTACGAGGACGTCTCCTTCACCTATCCGGTGCTGCTGGCCGCCGAGCGGATCGCCGTGCTCGACCGGGTCTGCGTCAACTACCGGCAGCGGCGGGCCGGGGCGATCACCCGGACCCGGGGGGACCGGCACTTCGAGGTCTTCGCGCAGTGGCACCGGGTGTTCGCGCTGATGGACCGCTGGGGGCCGGCGGTGGCCGAGCTGCGGCCGGCGGTCTTCGAGCGGATGGCCTGGCACCAGCTGACCGTGCTCGGCAACGGCGAACGGATCGCCCCCGCGCTGCGCCCGGCGTTCTTCGCCCAGATGACCGCCGACCACCGGCGCTTCCGGCCGCCCGAGGGCTACCCCGCGCCGGACGGGCTGGACGGGCTCAAGCACCGGCTGGTCGCGGCGGGACGGTGGCGGACGTTCAGCGCGTTGCGTACGGCGAACCAGGCCCGGGCGACGGCCCGCGGCACCGCCCGGCGGGCGCTGCCGGTGGCCCGGCGTACCGCGCGGCTGACCCGGGACGCGGTGCTGCGCGAGTACTACCGGGCCCAGCTGCGCCGGCCGATCGACCCGACGCTGGCCGTCTACGCCGCGTACTGGTACCGCGGGTACGCCTGCAACCCGGCCGCGATCCACGCCGCCGCCCGTCGGCTGGCCCCGCAGGTCCGAGGGGTGTGGATCGTCCGGCGGGACCGGGTGGACACGCTGCCGCCCGGCACCGAGTACGTGGTCGCCGGCACCCCCGGCTACTACCGGACGCTGGCCCGGGCCCGGTGGCTGGTGAACAACGTCAACTTCCCCGACTTCGTCCGCAAGCGACCCGGCTCAGTGCACGTGCAGACCCACCACGGCACGCCGGTGAAGGTGATGGGCCTGGACCAGCAGCGCTTCCCGCTGGGGGCGGGCGGGATGGACTTCGCCGGGCTGCTGCGCCGGGTGGACCGCTGGGACTACAGCATCACCTCGAACAGCTTCTCCACCCAGATGTGGGACCGGGCCTACCCGGCCTCGTACACCACGTTGGAGGTCGGCTACCCGCGCAACGACCGGCTGGTCACCGCCACCGCCGAGGAGGTCCGGGAGATCCGGGACCGGCTCGGCGTCGGGCCGGACGAGCGGGTGGTGCTGTACGCGCCGACGCACCGCGAACACCTGCCCCGCTACCGTCCGCCCTTCGACCCGGGGCGGCTGCTCGACGTGCTCGGGCCGTCGGGGCGGCTGCTGATCCGCAGCCACTACTTTCACGACCGCGCCGGCCGGGCCCGTCGGCGGACCGGGGGCCGGGCGGTCGATGTCAGCGACCACGGCTGCGTGGAGGACCTCTATCTCGCGGCGGACGTGCTGGTCACCGACTACTCGTCGGCGATGTTCGACTACGCCGTCCTGGACCGCCCGATCGTCGTGTACGCGCCGGACCGCGACGCGTACGCGCTGGCCCGGGGCGTCTACTTCGACGTGACCGCCGAACCGCCCGGCGCCGTCGCGCTCACCTTCGCCGAGCTGCTGGACCTCTTCCGCTCCGGCGCGGTGACCGGGGCGGAGGCGCAGCGGGCGCGGCAGCGGTTTCGGGGCCGGTTCTGCACCCTGGACGACGGGCACGCCGCGGAGCGGGTGGCCCGTCGGGTCTTCCTCGACGATCCCGCCTGACGCTGTGGTCCCGTCGATGGGGCCGCTGCCGGTAATAGGACCGTCATGACCGCAACATCGCACGTTTACCCGATGTGCTGATCCGATGATGCTCGTCACAGTCAAGCGCGGGGTTCGGCCGAGCTGGGGGAGGAGACGGTGACCACCGTCGCGCTCAAGGATGTCACCAAGGTGTTCCAGGACGGGACCCTCGCGGTCGACAGCGTCAATCTGGACGTCAACGACGGCGAGTTCATGGTGCTGCTCGGTCCGTCGGGCTGCGGCAAGTCCACCGTGCTGCGAATGGTCGCCGGCCTGGAGGACCCGAGTTCCGGCGCCGTGATGCTCGACGGCGAGCTCGCCAACGACCTGCCGCCACGGGAGCGGAGGATCGCCATGGTCTTCCAGGACTTCGCGCTCTATCCGCACATGACCGTCGGGGACAACATCGCCTTCCCGCTGCGACTGGCGGGTGTGGAGCCGGCCCCGCGTGGCGAGCGGGTGCAGGACGTCGCGGGTGCGCTCGGCATCGGGGACGTCCTCGGCCGCAAGCCGAGCCAGCTCTCGGGTGGCCAGCGGCAGCGGGTGGCCATGGGGCGGGCGATAGTGCGCCGTCCGGGGCTCTTCCTGATGGACGAGCCACTCTCCAACCTGGACAGCGGCCTGCGCGCCGAGCTGCGCGCGGAGATCTCCGGGCTGACCCGGGAGCTGGGCGTCACCACCATCTACGTCACGCACGACCAGGCCGAGGCGCTGACCATGGCCGACCGGGTCGCCATCATGCGCAAGGGCGTCCTGCAGGACGTCGGCACGCCGACCCAGGTGTACGGCCGCCCGGCCACCCTGTACGTCGCGGCGTTCCTGGGCAGCCCCCGGATGAACCTGCTGGAGGCGTCGGTCTACGTCCACCTCGACCGGTACGTGACCCTCACCCTCGGCGAGCAGGCGCTCTACCTGCCCTGGGACGACATCCGCAGCCGGGCGGTGGCGCACTACCACGGCGAGCGGATCGTGGTCGGGATGCGGGCCGAGGCGCTGACCCCGGTCGCCCCGGACACCACCGGCGACGTGCTCCAGGGCCGGGTCCGCTACCTGGAGCACCACGGGCACGAGTCGCTGGCCTTCCTCGACATCGGCGCCACCGCGATCGTGGTGGACGAGATGGGCGCCACGGCCGACGACGGACCGGCCGGGCAGCGCGGGCTGCGCCGGTTCGGGCAGGTCATGCAGCGGCTCACCGGCCGGGCCGGTGAGCTGGAGCCGATCTCCGCCCCGACCGGGGGCGGCAACCGGACCAGCGTGCTCCCCGACCCGGGGCGCCACCACCGCCGTCCCGCCGAGCTGGCGGTACGCCTCGCGCCGTACCCGGCGATCTCGGCGGGTCACCCGATGTCGGTCGCCGTACGGATGGACGCCCTGCACTTCTTCGACGAGCGCGGCGACCGGATCGACGTCGGCTGGCGCTGAGCCGTCCGGGCGGGGCTGCGGGCGACCGGGCCCATGCCCTACGGTCAGCGCACCCAGTCCACTGAGCACCGCATGTAGAGAGGGGCCCGCCGTGTCGGGTGACCGTCCGAGCCCGCTCGTGATCGAGCGGATCCTGCGTGATCGGCAGGGCATCTGGCAGCAGATCGTCGCCGACGACGACCTGAACGCGCTGACCGGGCGGATGCTGGCCAGCTCCGCCGTCGCACTGGCCTGCTACGGGGCGGTGCTCGGCGCGTTCCACGGCGTGCTGATGGCGTTGACCTCGGCGGTCAAGCTGCCGCTGCTCTTCCTCATCACCCTGGCCATCTGCCTGCCCACGCTCTACCTGTTCAACCTGGTGTTCGGGGCCCGGCTGTCGGTACGCCAGTCGGTGGCCCTGGTGATGGTGGCGATCACCGTCACCTCGATGCTGGCGGTGGCGTTCGCCCCGATCAGCCTCTTCTTCCTGATCACGGCGCCGGACTACGGCTTCTTCAAGCTGCTGAACGTGGCGATCCTGACGCTGTCGGCGGTGGTCGGGCTGCGCTTCCTCACCGGCGGGATGCAGGTGCTCAACGCGCACGGCCTGCTCGCCCCGTCGGCCGCGGCCGCTGCCGGTGCCACTCAGGCCGCCGTGGCCGCCCCGGCCGCGCAGGCCGCCGTACCCGCCCAGCCGGCGACCGGTGAGCCGGTCGCGGAGCCGGTGGCCGTGGGGGCGGGCGCGAACGGCGCGGCCGGCGCGAACGGCACCACCACGCCGGTCGCCGAGGCGCAGCCCGTGGCCGTCGTCCCCGCGCAGCCGGCCGCCGTCGTCCCGGCGCAGCCGGTCGTGCTGGCCGGCCACCCGATGGCGGCCTTCCCGCCCGGGATGGTGCCGCCGGGGTACGCCGGTGCGGGCCGGCCGTGGGCCACCCCGCCGGTGCGGCGCAGCGAGTCGGAGCGGCCGGCCAGCATGACCCTGCTGTACGTCTGGATCCTGCTCTTCGGCTTCGTCGGCACCCAGCTCGCCTGGACCCTGCGCCCGTTCGTCGGCAGCCCGGGCGAGGACTTCGCGCTGTTCCGCAGCATCGAGGGCAACTTCTACGCGGAGATCCTGCGCACCCTCGGCAACCTGTTCTGACCACCGCCGTCGAGGGCGATGCCCTCGGCGGGACCGGATGATGTCCGCACGAGCGTCATGCCTGGCAGACATAAATATGCCTGTCAGGCATGACGCTTGCCGGGGGACCGCTACCCGCGCGGTGCCGCGGCGTGACGAGTGAGCGGGCGACAGGCGCGGGCCCGACCCGTTCGACCTGAGCCGACAGCACGGGGCCGTGACCGGGCCGGTCAAGTGCGGAACGCGACCCCGAAATTGCTGGTCGCTGGCGTCTTGCCGGAAAAGTTACCGGCTAGTAACCTCGGGGCATGTCCATCGACTCGCGCCAGGTGGCGGCCGGGATGCTCCAGGCCGTGCCGTTCGCCCGTACCCTCGGCTTCGAGTTCGTCGAGGTCGCCCCGGAGGCCCACGGCGGGGTCCGGGCCGTGGTCCGGCTGCCCGACACGCCGGCCACCCACAACCACGTCGGCGGCCCGCACGCCGGAGCCATGTTCACCCTCGGCGAGACCGCGTCCGGCACGGTGGTGATGGCCGCCTTCGGCCACCTGCTCGACCGCGCGGTGCCGCTCGCCGTCCGGGCCGACATCGCGTACCGGAAGCTGGCCATTGGGCCGGTGCTGGCCACCGCCCGGCTCGGTCGTACGCCGGCCGAGGTGGTCGCCGAGCTCGACGCCGGGCAGCGGCCGGAGTTCCCCGTGGAGGTGGAGATCGGCACCGAGGACGGCACCGTCACCGGCACGATGACCGTCGTCTGGACGCTGCGCCCCAACCGCTGACGCACCGGCACCTGACGAAACGGGCTTGTTCGGGCGGTGCGCTGGATAGATTCGTACCGTGCTGGGCCTACCTGCTCATGTGTCCGCCTGTCTCTTCGATCTGGACGGTGTGCTGACGCAGACCGCCAAGGTGCACAACGCCGCCTGGAAGCAGACCTTCGACGCGTTCCTGGCGCGGCGGGCGGCGGCCACCGGTGAGCCGTTCAAGCCGTTCGACCCCGGACCGGACTACAACCGGTACGTGGACGGCAGGCCCCGCGCCGACGGGGTCCGGTCCTTCCTCGCCTCCCGGGGCGTGGTGCTGCCGGAGGGCAGCCCCGACGACCCGCCCGAAGCGGACACGGTCAACGGGGTCGGCAACCGCAAGAACGTCGTCCTGCTGGAGCGGATCCACCACGACGGGGTCGAGGTCTACCCGGGCTCGGTGACGTACCTGCGGGCGGCCGTCGCGGCCGGGCTGCGCCGCGCGGTGGTCTCGGCCAGCGCGAACTGCCGCGACGTGGTCGCCGCCGCCGGCCTGGAACCGCTGCTCGAGGCGCGGGTCGACGGTCTGGTGGCACGGGCCGAGGGGCTGCGCGGCAAGCCGCACCCGGACACCTTCCTGGCCGGCGCGAAGCTGCTCGGGGTCGACCCGGTCAACGCCGCGGTCTTCGAGGACGCCCTCGCCGGGGTGGCCGCCGGGCGGGCCGGCGGCTTCGGCTACGTGGTCGGCGTGGACCGGGTCGGCCAGGCCGACGAGTTGCGCGACCAGGGCGCCGACATCGTGGTCACCGACCTCTCCGACCTGCTGAAGGGGACGGCGGCATGATCCGCGAACGCGCCTATCCGGTCGAGCCCTGGCACATCCGGGAGACCCGGCTCGACATGGACGTGCTGGCCCAGTCCGAGTCGGTCTTCGCGCTCTCCAACGGGCACGTGGGGCTGCGCGGCAACCTCGACGAGGGGGAGCCGCACGGCCTGCCCGGCACCTACCTCAACTCCTTCTACGAGCTGCGCCCGCTGCCGTACGCGGAGGCCGGCTTCGGCTTCCCCGAGTCGGGCCAGACCATCGTCAACGTCACCAACGGCAAGCTGATCCGGCTGCTGGTCGACGACGAGCCGCTCGACGTCCGGTACGGCGAGCTGCTGAGCCACGAGCGGATCCTCGACCTGCGCGCCGGCACCCTGCACCGGGAGATGCACTGGCGCTCCCCGGCCGGGCGCGAGGTCAAGGTCCGCAGCACCCGCCTGGTCTCCTTCACCCAGCGGGCGGTCGCCGCGATCAACTACGAGGTGGAGGCGGTGGACGGGCCGCTGCGGCTGATCCTCCAGTCCGAGCTGGTCGCCAACGAGACGCTGCCGGCGCAGAGCCGCGACCCGCGGGTGGCCGCCGTGCTGGAGTCGCCGTTGCAGGCCGAGGAGGAACTGACCACCGACGACGGCGGGCTGCTCATCCACCGCACCAAGGTCAGCGGCCTGCGGGTGGCCGCCGAGATGGGCCACGACGTGTTCGCCCCGGCGAAGTTCACCGTCGAGTCCGAGGGCTACGAGGACTGGGTGCGGACCACCGTCGGCTGCGTGCTCAAGCCCGGCGAGACGCTGCGGGTGGTCAAGTACCTCACGTACGGCTGGTCGAGCAAGCGGTCGCTGCCGGCGCTGCGCGACCAGGTCGGCGCGGCGCTGGCCGGGGCCCGGCTGGACGGCTGGGAGGGCCTGCGCCGGGAGCAGCGGGAATACCTCGACGAGTTCTGGGACGCCGCCGACGTGCGGGTCGAGGGCGACCCGGAGGTGCAGCAGGCAGTCCGCTTCGGGCTGTTCCACGTCCTGCAGGCCGCCGTCCGGGCCGAGCGGCGACCCATCTCGGCCAAGGGCCTGACCGGCCCCGGGTACGACGGGCACGCGTTCTGGGACACCGAGATGTTCGTGCTGCCGGTGCTCACCTACACCCAGCCGTCCGCCGTCCGGGACGCGCTCTACTGGCGGCACTCGACGCTGGGGCAGGCCCAGGAGCGGGCCCAGACGTTGAACCTCCAGGGCGCCGCGTTCCCCTGGCGGACCATCGAGGGCCCCGAGTCGTCGGCGTACTGGCCGGCCGGCACCGCCGCCTTCCACATCGCCGCCGACGTGGCCGACGCGCTGCGCCGCTACCTGCTGGTCACCGACGACGACCAGCTGGAGCAGGAGATCGGCCTGGAGCTGCTGGTGGAGACGGCCCGGCTCTGGCGCTCGCTGGGCCACCACGACCGCAGCGGTCGGTTCCACATCGACGGGGTGACCGGGCCGGACGAGTACACCGCCGTCAAGGACGACAACATCTACACCAACCTGATGGCGCAGCGGAACCTGCTCACCGCCGCCGACTGCGCGATGCGCTACCGGGACGAGGCGATCGACCTCGGGGTGACCGAGGAGGAGGCGGCCCAGTGGCGGGACGCCGCGAATGCCATGTACATCCCGTACGACAAGGGGCTGAAGGTCCACGAGCAGGTGGAGGGCTTCACCCGAGCGCAGGAGTGGGACTTCGAGCACACCCCGCCGGAGAAGTACCCGCTGCTGCTGCACTACCCGTACTTCGATCTGTACCGCAAGCAGGTGGTCAAGCAGGCCGACCTGGTGCTGGCCATGCACTGGCGGGGTGACGCCTTCACCGCCGACGAGAAGCTGCGCAACTTCCTCTACTACGAGCGGCGTACCGTCCGGGACTCCTCGCTGTCGGCCTGCACCCAGGCGGTGATGGCGGCCGAGGTCGGGCACCCGGAGCTGGCCCACCGCTACCTGCGCGAGGCCGCGCTGATGGACCTGCACGACCTCAACGAGAACACCCGCGACGGGGTGCACATGGCCTCGCTGGCCGGCGCGTGGATCGCGCTGGTCTCCGGCTTCGGCGGGCTGCGCGATCACGACGGGAAGCTGTCGTTCTCGCCGCGCCTGTCCAGTCGGCTCAGCCGGCTGGAGTTCTCGTTGCAGTGGCGCTCACTTCGGCTGCGGGTGGACGTCCGGCCGCACCAGACCACGTACTCGCTGCGCAACGGCGGGCCGGACACGGTGGTGGAACTGCACCACCACGGCGAGAAGATCACCGTGACCAGTTCCCTGCCGGTCACCGTCCCGGTGCCCACGCCCGACCCGCCCGGCCCGGCGCCCGAGCAACCCCCGGGTCGGTCCCCGCTGCTGCACCTTCCAGAGGAGGGCTGACCAGACGGACCGGCCACGAGGTCGGCGGCGTAGCGCCAACCTCGTGGCCGGAAAGGGTCAGAACTGGCGGCCGTTGGAGGGACGGCCCCCCGCGTCGCGCGGAGCCATCGCGGCCGGGTCGTCCGCCGTGCGGGCCCGAGCCGCCTCGTCCGCCCAGTCCCGGCCGCGCTCGGCGTCCTGTTCGCGTTCTTCCTGCTCGGCCGTCCGGGTCTGCTGCCTGGACTTCTGCTCAGCCATGGCGATCCTCGCGATCCGTCGGGGCGCCGGGCACGCCGGCGCCGTCGTGCGGTCACCCTGCGGCTTCCCGAGGTCGTCGGCGGCAAACGCCGGGGCGACCGCCGCAGCCCGTCGGGTCGCCCCCGCTTGGGTACCGGCGGCGCGGGTATGACCGCCGGGCCGGTGCGAATCCGACGGTACGGAGGGGTGCAGATGCGGACAGGAAGCAACGAGGTGACCATTCCGGTGGCCGGCGTCGGGCTCCCGGCCGACGTGGCCGTCCCGGAGGGCGCCAACGGCGTGGTGCTCTTCGCCCACGGCAGCGGCAGCTCGCGGCACAGCCCGCGCAACACGGCGGTGGCCGGGGTGCTGCGGAGCCGGGGCTCCGCCACCGTGCTGGTCGACCTGCTCACCCCGCAGGAAGACGCGGTCGACGCCGTTACGGCCGAGCTGCGCTTCGACATCGGCCTGCTCGCCGACCGGCTCGCCGGCATCGTCGACTGGCTGGGCACCGAGCCCACGCTGGGTCGGCTGCCGGTGGGCCTGTTCGGGGCGAGCACCGGTGCGGCGGCGGCGCTGGTCGCCGCGGCGGGGCGACCGGACCGGGTGGCGGCGGTGGTCTCCCGGGGCGGACGGCCGGACCTGGCAGGCCCCGCGCTCACCGGGGTACGCGCGCCGACGCTGATGCTGGTCGGTGGCCTGGACGAGCAGGTGATCACGCTCAACGAGCAGGCCGCCGCGGCGCTCACCGCCCCGCACGAGCTGCGGATCGTGCCCGGCGCCACCCACCTCTTCGAGGAGCCCGGCGCGCTGGAGCAGGTGGCGGCCGACGCGGCCGACTGGTTCGCCACCCACCTCCGCGTCCCCGCCTGACCCTCCCACCCACCCCGCTCCGCGAGCGCGGCCCGCTCCGCGAGGGCGCACTTTCCTGTGCCGGGCCGGGGCTGGGCGGGGTGGGTGGGTCAGGCGTGGGTGGGGGGTGGGGTGGGGCGGGTGGTGGAGATGCGTTCACGGTGGCGCTGGACGGTGTCGATCACCCGGTAGGCGACGGCGGCGATCGGCACCGAGACGAAGGCGCCGGCGACCCCGGCGATCAGCGTGCCGGCCGTGACCACCACCAGGATCACCGCCGGGTGCAGCTGCACCTGCCGCTTCATGATCAGCGGCTCCAGCAGGTTGCCCTCGATCTGCTGCACGGCGATCACCGCGAGCAGCACCAGCAGCGCCGTCGTCGGACCCTTGGCGGCGAGCGCCACCAGGACGGCGACCGTACCCGCGACCGTGGCGCCGATGATCGGCACGAAGCCGCCGAGGAAGGTGATCAGCGCCAGCGGCAGGGCGAGCGGCACCCGCAGCAGCACCAGGGACAGCCCGATGCCGATCGCGTCGATCGCCGCGATGATCATCGTCCCCCGGCTGTACGCGCCGAGGGTGTGCCAGCCGGCCCGGCCGGCCTCGGCGGTCAGCTCTCGGTTCGGGCCGGTCGTCCGGCGCAGCACCCACTGCCACATCGTCCGGCCGTCCTTGAGCAGAAAGAAGAGCAGCACCAGGGCGAGCAGGGCGGAACCGACCACCTCGGCTGCCGTCCGGGCCCCGCCGACGGGGTCGAAGCCCCCGCCCATGCCGGAGCGCACCTGCTGGATCAGCTTGTCCAGCTGCGCGTCGCTGACCGGCAGGGTGGAGGTGACGAAGTCCCGGCTGCGCTGGACACCCTCGCCGAGTTCCTTGCTCAGCTCGCTGAACTGGGCGGCGGTCAGGTTCCACACCAGCACGCCGACCCCGACCAGGATGCCCAGCAGCAGCAGGAGCGACAGCAGCGCCGCCAGCGCGGGCGGCACCCGCAGCCGGCGCAGGCGCAGCAGCACCGGATCGAGCAGCGCGGTGAGGAAGAGCGTGACCGCCACGGCGATCGCCAGCGGCGCCAGCAGCACCGCCACCCGACCCAGCAGGTAGAGCGCGAACACCACGACCACCAGGCAGGCGCTCCACACCACCGCCGTGCGGACCAGCCAGGGCAGCGCCGCCCAGGCCTGCCGTGGCGCCGGCCGGGCACCCGCCGCCGTCACCTCGGGCGTACGCCCGGCACCGTCCTCGTCCACGTCGATCCTCCTCGGTCTCGGCGGGATCGATACCCGTACGGCCGCGCTCCGACACCCGTCGGTGGATCAACGCCGTCCCGGGCAGGTGGTTCCGCTCTGGACAGTCCCGGCCGCACCGCCGGGCAGCCGCCGCCGGGCATGGCCGCCGAGGGACCTTCGCCTGCGGCGGGGGGCCGAGGTGACGTGGGCGTACGACAGGGGCCGGGGTGTTTGCGGCCAGGACCGGAGGGAACGCAGCAGGTACCGAGCGAGGAGGACCGTGGTGAGTGACTTCATGGACAAGGCCAAGGACATGGCCGACAAGCACGACAAGCAGGTCGACCAGGGCTTGGACAAGGCCGGCGAGGCCGCCGACAAGCGCACCGGCGGCAAGTACGACGAGCAGACCGACAAGGCGGTCGACATGGCGCAGGCGCGCACGGGTGAGGGCGACCAGAGCCGCTGACCTCGCGTTTCCGCTGCCGGACCGCCCTCGGGTGGTCCGGCAGCGGCGTGTCCGGGGAGGGGCACTCTGGTCAGCATCGACCGGGCTCGCTACGATCCGCAGTCGTGGCATGACTCACCGTGGAGTCGTGCGGAGCGGACGGCCCCGCCCGGCGCGGCGGGCCGCGGACCCAGAGGGAGCCACCCCCGGTGACCGAGACTGCCCAGCCGACCATCCCGCAGCCCTACCCGTTCAGCGATCCCCACCGGCTCGACATCGACCCCCGCTACGCCCGGCTGCGTCGGGAGCAGCCGTTGACCCGGATCCGGATGCCGTTCGGCGAGCCCGCCTGGCTGGCCACCCGGCACGCCGACGTCCGGATCGTGCTCGGTGACCCCCGGTTCAGCCGGGCCGCCTCGGTGGGCCGCGACGAGCCCCGGAACAGTCCACGACAGACCGACACGGGCATCCTCCAGATGGACCCGCCGGAGCACACCCGGCTGCGCCGGCTGGTGGCGAGGGCGTTCACCGCCCGCCGGGTGGAGGAGCTGCGCCCGCGTACCCGGGCGGTCGCCGAGGAACTGGTCGAGGCCATGGTCGCCGCCGGGCCGCCGGCCGACCTCGTCGCCGACCTGGCCACCCCGCTGCCGATCCGGGTGATCTGCGACCTGCTCGGGGTGCCGGTCACCGACCAGGACCGCTTCCACACCTGGTCGGAGGCGGTCGTGTCGACCACCTCGCTGCCGCCCGAGGTGGCCGAGAGCTACGTCGAGCAGCTGCTGGGGTACATGGCCGGGCTGATCGCCCAGCGGCGGACCGAGCCGACCGACGACCTGATCGGCGCGATGGTCCAGGCCCGGGACGAGCACGCCGACCGGCTCAGCGAGGAGGAGGTCGTCCGGCTGGCCGCCGGCCTGCTCGCCGCCGGCCACGAGACCACCGTGACCCAGATCCCCAACATGGTGTACGTCCTGCTGACCGAGCCGGACGGCTGGGAGCGGCTACGGGCCGACCCGGGCCTGGTGCCGACGGCGGTCGAGGAGCTGATGCGCTTCATCCCGCTCGGCGCGACCGCCGCCTTCCCCCGGTACGCCCTGGAGGACGTCGAACTCGGCGGCGAGCTGGTCCGGGCCGGTGAGCCGGTGGTCGTGTCGATCCACTCGGCCAACCGGGACGAGCGGATCTTCGCCGAACCTGACCGGCTGGACCTGGGCCGGGAGGTCAATCCGCACGTCGGGTTCGGCCACGGCGTGCACCACTGCGTCGGCGCGCAACTGGCCCGGCTGGAACTCCAGGTGGTGCTGGAGACCCTGCTGCGGCGTACCCCCGGTCTGCGGCTCGCGGTGCCGGAGTCGGAGCTGACGTGGAAGAGCGGCCTGCTGGTCCGGGGCCTGACCGCGATGCCGGTGTCCTGGTGAGCGCGCGGAGCCCGGCGGTGGTGGCCGGCGGGTGGCGCCGGTGAGCGCCGAACGCGCGGCGGGCGACGCCGCCCGCTGGCGGGTCTTCGTCGACCCGACCCGGTGCATCGGGTCGGGGATCTGCGCGGGAGCCGCGCCCGCCCACTTCGTGCTGGTGGACGCGCTCTCCCGCCCGCTGGCGGAGCGGATCGCCCCGGCGGATGAGGTCCTGGACGCCGCCGAGTCGTGCCCGATGGAGGCCATCATCGTGTCCGACGCCGAGGGGAGCCGGATCGCGCCGGAGCCGTGAGCGCGGCGCGCCCGGGTGGCCGGCGGCACCGACCACCCGGACGCCGACCGGTCACCAGCCCGGGTAGCGGACGCCGCTGATGTTGACCCGCAGCGTGTAGAGCGAGCTGGAGGCGCAGAGGTAGAGGTGGTTGCGCTTCGGACCGGCGAAGGTGAAGTTGGCGACCACCTCCGGCATGTGCAGCTTGCCGAGGAGGGTGCCGTCCGGGTCGAAGCAGTGCAGGCCGTCGTGCGCGGCCACCCAGACCCGGCCGGCCTCGTCCAGGCGTACGCCGTCGAAGGAGCCGGCGTCGCAGGTGGCGAAGACCTCGCCCCCGGCGAGCGTGCCGTCGTCGCCGACGGCGAAGCGACGCAGGTGCTTGTGTCGGGTGTCGACCACGTACAGGGTGGACTCGTCGGCGCTGAAGGCCAGGCCGTTGGGTTGCCCGAAGTCGTCGGCGACCCGCCGCACCTCGCCGCTGGTCGGGTCGACGCGGTAGACGTGGTTGCCGCCGATCTCCGACTCGCCCCGGTTGCCCTCGTAGTCGCTGTCGATGCCGTAGCTCGGGTCGGTGAACCAGATCGACCCGTCGGAGCGCTCGACCACGTCGTTCGGACTGTTCAGCCGCTTGCCGCGCCACCGGTCGGCCAGCACGGTGTCGGAGCCGTCCGGTTCGGTGCGGGTGACCCGCCGGTTGCCCTGCTCGCAGCTGAGCAGCCGGCCGCGCCGGTCGACGGTGTGCCCGTTGGCGTACCCGGCGCTGTGCCGGAACACGCCCACCGCCCCGGTGGTCTCGTCCCAGCGCAGCACGCGGTCGTTGGGGATGTCGCTGAAGAGCAGGTACCGCCCGGCGGGGAACCAGGCCGGCCCCTCCAGCCAGCGCCCGCCGGTCCACAGGCACTCCACCCACTCGTCGCCGTTGACCCGCCGGAACCGCTCGTCGCACACCTCGAACCGGGTCCTGAACCTGTCCACCGTCTGCCACCCCCTGTGATCGCGTTCGGCGTGACGCTAGCATGACCGAACCACAGTCGTTCAGACTATAGTTCGGCCGGATCACATTCGAGGAGGCTCGGTGGACGACATCGACCGCGGCTTGCTGGCGGCCCTGCAACGGGACGCCACCCAGTCGTACGCCGCGCTCGCCGCGACGGTCGGGCTCTCCACCGGCGCGGCGCACGAGCGGGTCCGCAAGCTGCGAGAGCAGGGGGTCATCCGCCGTACGACGGTGGACGTCGACCCGGCGGCGGTGGGTCGGGGCGTGCTGGCCTTCGTGATGGTCGAGGCGAACGCCTGGATGGGGGACCGGCCCACCCACGAGGCACTGGCCGCCCTGCCGGAGGTGGAGGAGGCGCACGTGGTGGCCGGCCCCGCCTCGGTGCTCGTGAAGATCCGCGTGGGCACCCCGGAGCAGCTCCAGGCCAGCCTCCGCCGGCTCTTCGGCGTCGAGGGCGTCACCGGCACCCGGACCATCGTCGTGCTGGAGACGTTCTTCGAACGCCCACTCGATCCCCGCCCGCCCACGGCCGCCCCGTGAACGACGCGACGGCCACGCCCCGATGGGCGCGGCCGTCGCGAGGACGCTCGGGTCACTTCTTGCGCAGCCCCGCCATCGAGGTCGGCCGGCCGCTGAGCGCGTCGCGCATCCGGTCCACCAGGCCGGCGCCGGGAGCGAGCAGCTTGTTCGCCGGCGGGTGGTCCGGGGCGGCCGGGTGGGGACGCGTCGGCGCGGTCTTCTTCGCCGCCTGCACCTTGCCGGCCAGCTCGACCAGCTCCTCGCGCGCCACGGCGGCCCGCAGGCGCGGGAAGAGGTCGGCCTCCTCGTCCTCGATGTGGTGCCGGATCGTACTGGTCAGGTGCGCGAGCAGCTCGTCGAAGCGGGGGTCCGAGGGGTCGACCGACTCCAACTCCTTCATGGTCCGCTCGGCCTCGGCGTGCTCGGAGATCTCGTGCTCGGCGACCTGCTTGCCGTCCGGCAGCGCCTTGCGGGCGGCCGGGTAGACGTACGCCTCCTCGGCGACGGAGTGCCGGACCAGCTCGGCGATCACCACGTCGGCGAGTTGGCGGCGGTGCTCCGGCGTGCCCCGGCGGCTCTCCAGCTCGACGAAGATCGCCTCGACCTCGCGGTGGTCGGTCGTCAGCACGTCCACGACGTCCTGGTGGCTCTTCTCGTGATGGCTCATCTGGTGCCCCTTACCGGTTGCGGACGGTCGGATGGGGGGCAGGTACCCGTCCGTGGCCGACCGAATCCCCTCCGGCGCGATCCGACGGGGCCGGGTCGCCGCCGCCGGCCGGACGGGCCGGAAATAGGCCGGTGTGGCGCAGGCATCGTGGGGCCTGTCGGCGCGGGCTCGGCCCGCCGCGGAACAGCGACGAGGGCCGGCCTCCCCCTGTCGGGGAGACCGGCCCTCGGTCGATCGGGTCGGGATCAGGAGCTGTAACCGCGGCCCGCGATCCAGTTGGCCAGCTCGGCCACGTCCATCCAGTACTCCTGGACGTCCGGCGCGGCCGGGTCGGCGATCTTGACGGTGTTGCCGTCGTCCTTGTACTCCACCACCGTCAGATAGTGACCGGGGTAGTAGTGCTCGACGCCGTCGACGTCGACCGCGCCGCCGAGGATGTTGGCCACGACCGGGTCACCGGCGTCCACCGCGGCCTTGACGTCCGCCCGGAGCCGCTCGATCTGCTCCTTGGACGCGACCTCGTCGCTGATCTCGGTGGTCTTGTATCGGCCGCCGGTGTACTCGTTGAGCACCCGGGTGACGTCGATGGCCGAGTCCGTGCCGTTCTCGGTGGTGCCGAGCTTCTCGGCCAGCTCGTCCTGGCTGACCGCCTTGCCGTCGGCCGAGAGCGCCATCCGGGTCGACGCCGGACCGCAGTAGAAGAAGTTCGGCTGCGCCTGGTACTCGTAGCCGGCGCGGCGCTCGCCCTTCCCCTTGCCCTTCTCGGACACTACGGACGCGGACGCCTTCTCGGCCGGCGCGGCCTGTGCGGCCACGGCGGGGCCGACGATGGCGCCACCGGTCATGACCAGGCCGGCGACGGAGAGCATGCCGTTACGGAAAATCGTCTTCATGGTCGAAGCTCCATTCGGGGGTTTGCCGCCCGGGCCGTGGAGACCCGGACGCAAGCACCGGGAAAGGCGCTCGGATCATCAGGGGACGCGGACCCACTCGGCCCGCACTCACCAGCAACGCAACGACCGCCAGCCCGGACCCATTCCGGCGCGGTCGTACGGACAATCCAACGACCCGCCCCACCCCCTGATTCCGCCTCCCCCGTGGCCCCCTCACCCCCGCCCACCCGCAAACCCGACACCCGGGCCGAGACCTCACACCGCCCAAGACTGGCGCACTTTCCCGGAAGGAGTGGCTATTCAGCGCGGAACAGCCCCTCATTCCGTGAAAGTGCGGACCGAGGAGGGCGGGGGGTCAGGTGGGTGGGGGGAGGCTGCCGAGGAGGCGGGTGACGGCGATCTCGATGACGACGCGTTCGGGGTTGGGACGGGGCTGGCGGTAGCGCTCGGCGTACCGGCGCTCGGCCTCGGCCACCGACGCCGGGTCGGTGCGGAGGGTCGCCCGGCCCTCGATGGTCAGCCACCACCGCCCATCGAGGTGGCACACCGCGACGGGCGTGCCCTCGGGGCCGGCGGCGGCGACGTGCCGGGCCTTGGCGGAGCCGCCGGAGGTGATCACCCGGGCCAGCCCCGCGTCCGGGTCGAACGTGACCCCCACCGGCACCACGTGTGGGGTGCCGTCGGCACGCAGGGTGGTCAGCGTGGCGAGGTGCCGCTCCGAGCAGAACGCGACGACCCGCTCGTCGTGCGGGTCCAACCGATGGTCGCCGGCCATGTCCGTCCCCTTCCTCCCCCGGTGCTCGGCCGGCCCGCACGATCATGGCACGGGACGGCGTACCCGGTCCTGATCAGGGGGAGTGTCCGGCTGGCCGGGCAACCGGCGGGCCTGCGCCCGGCGCTGGTGGGCGAGCCGGGTCAGGTAGATCAGCGCCCCGGCGAGGATCCCCATGTCGTCCAGGTAGATCGGGTCGGGCAGCACGTCGACCGGGAGGATCGTGTAGATCAGCGCGCCGTAGAAGGCCACCTTGCCCCGGGCGCCGAGCGTGCCGAGCAGCCGGCGGGTGCGGACCACCCGGATCGCCAGCAGCACCGCGCCGACCAACGTCGCCAGCGCCAGGATGCCGCCGATGACGACGAGGACCAACGTCTCGCGGGACATGCCGTCACGCTAGCCGAACACCGCATTTACCGCCGACGAGCGCGGCGGTGAGACCCGGCAACTACCATCGCCGAGCCCGCTCGCGGTCAGTAGGCGGCGACGGCAGCCCGCCCCCGGGCCACCCCCGCCGACTCCCGGGTCGGCTCGGCCGCCGGCCGCCGGGTCTCCGGCATCGGCACCACCGACTCGATTTCCTCCGGCCTGCGGTCCAGCGCGGCGAACGCCTCCTCGCGCAGGCTGCGCGCTGCCGCCACGGTCAGCTCGGCCGCCCGCCACGCCGCCCGCTCCCGCTCCGACGCGGCCCGGTGTCGGGTGGCCAGGTTGTCCCGGATGGCGCGGCGCAGCACCAGCTCCTGCTCGACCGGGTGCCGCCGCGGGTCCCAGCCGTTGCGGTGGGCGAAGACGTCGCTGAGCTGCTCCACCGAGAGCTCCTTGCGCCAGTACGCGTCCAGCGCGGCCCGGTGCAGGTACCGCTCCCGGTCGGCGTACTCGGCCGGGGTGCGGACCGTGCCGGGCAGTGGCATCGCGGCGGCGGCGGACAGCCGGCGGACGTCCGCCTCGGCCGCCTCGTACGCCGCCCAGGCCGCCTCGACCTCGTCCTGGGCGGCCAGCCACTCGGCGCGCCGCCGCCCGGCGGTGGCCGACGCGCGCTCGGCGGCGACCGCCACCTCGCCGGCGTACCGGGTGCGTTCCCGTTCCTCCTCGGCCAGCTCCATGGTGCTGGGCAGCGCGGCCTGCCGAATCCGGCCGGCGACGGCGGAGCGCAGCCAACCCGGACGGGCGACCAGCGCGCCGACGGCGACGGCCGCGACGGCGAGCAGTACCAGCCAGATCACGGCGGCGGCGGGAACGTCGGGCAGGACGGAGGAGAAGACGGTCTGCATCACCAGCACCTCACGGCGGGGATCGATGTGGACGGACGGCCGGGCGAGCGGAGCGGCGGGCGTACCGGGGCGGACCGCGCGGCGCGACGAGTGGCGCGGCGGTGGTCCGGCGCCGGGCGGGCGCCGCGTGGCTCAGCGCCGGGGCGGGCCGCGCCGGCCGGTGGCGTCCCGGACCGGGTCCGTCGTCGTCGCCGGCGCCGCGAGCGGCCGGTCGGGCGAGGCGGCGACCCGCCGGGCCGGGATCGGCCGGGCGGGGGAGTCGGCGGGCTGCTCGTCGGTCGGCCGGGCGGTGGCCGGCGACTCGACCACCCGGGCGGCCGACACGGCGGGCCGGGTCGGCGCGGCGGCGGCCGGGCCGGTCGTCGGGGCGAAGACGCCGCCGAGACCAACCGCGAGCACCAGGGCGGTCAGCGCCAGCCGGGTCAGGTCGCGCAGCGTCGCCCGCCGAAAGGGGCGGGTGGACGCTACGGGCAGCACATCTCCAACCTATCGCCACCCAGAGGCTGGTGCAGCGGACCAACGCCGTTCATCGGCGTGACCCGAACCACTCGTCCTACGTGGACCCACCACCGGACAGGACGGTGGGGCCGCGTTGGCCGGCGGCTTCCGCTGAACACGGCGGGGCCGGGTGGGCCCGGCTCGTCTGCTGACCAGATGCCCCGGAACGCGAAGCGGCCCACCCGGCAACTCCCGGGTGGGCCGTTCCTGGTGCGTCAGGTCAGCGGTCGCCGCCGAGCACCGGCGGGGCGGTGTCGGCGCCGTCGTGCCACACCATCTCGTCCTCGGTGAGCCAGGTCAGCCGCTCGTCGCTCTCGTCCTCGCCGTGCTGGCCACGCCCGCCGATCACGCCGTTGCGGCCGGCGCCGCCGGCCGTGGCCGCCCGGTTGGCCGGCGCCCCGCCCGTGCCGGGCCGGCCGCCGCCGTTGCCGCTGCCCGGCTGGCCCGAGGCCAGCCGGCCGGTGCCGGCGGCGGACCGGTTCTCCATGCCGGTGGCGCCGGTGGCCGGTCGGACCGGCGTCGGGGCGGCAGACCGGCCCGAGGAGGCCAGCGCGCCGGTGCCGAGCACCCCGCCGGCGGCGATGCCGGCGGCCGCGCCGAACGCCATGCCCGAGCCGCCGCCCGAGGCGCCGCCCGTCGCCCCCGCGCCGGCCAGGCCGGCGCCCCCGGCAAGCGCGCCGCCGGTGAGCGGTTCGGCGCCCGCGAGGGAGGTGCCGCTGCCGACGAGCCCACCGCCGGTGACCGGCGTGGTCGTCGTACCCGTGCCGTTGCCGCCGCTGCCGGTGTCGCCGGAACCGGTCGTCGGACCGTGCGCCGGGCTGCTGGGGGTGGACACCGTGGCGCCGCCACCCGGACCGGCGATCCCGGTGCCGGGCGCGGACGCCGGGCTGCCCACCGACGGGCCGGCCTTGGTCGTGGCACCGCTGCGGTCGGCCTCACCGGGCAGTCGCGGCGGCGGGGCCGGCGGGTCGACGACCCGGCCGTACGAGGCGGCCTCGTAGCCCGTGGCCAGGTCGGCCACCACCTGCACCATCCGCTGGTGGGCCTTCTCCTGCTCGGCCTTGTCCTGCTGGTGGCCCAGGATGCCGCCGACGATCATGCCTGGCACGCCAAGGATCAGGCCCTTGGTCGCCCCGTCCACCGCCTTGTCGTGGTCGTCGGTGGCCTCCGGGCTCTCCGCGCTGCGCTGGGCGGTGCGCAGCTGGCCGGCCATCAGGGAGAGCGCCTGCCGCACCTCGGCCGTGCCCTCGGCCAGGTCGGACGAGTAGCGCACGACCAGGGAGAGCCGGTCGTGGAACTCCCGCGCGGCGTCGCCCGTCCAGGCCGGGGCCAACTTGTCCAGGTCGGCGCCGAGATCCCGGGCGAGGTTGTCGAGCGTGTCCCGCAGGGAACTCCACTGGCTGGCCAGGTTGTCGATCTGCTGCGGGTCGCCGGCGTGCACCGCGTCGTACAGCTCATGGTGGCTGACATGCTGATAGCGCTGGGTGTACTCAGACACGACGGTCCCCCCGCTCCTTGAGCGCCTCGTCCACCCCGTTGAGTGCGGCCTCGATGTCGGCGGCGTTCGCCGCGTTGCGCGCCTCGGTGGTGCGGTAGTTCGTCATGATCGTGTGCGTCGCCGTCCGGGACGCCTCGACGGCGCGGCGCAGCCGGGCGACCTGCTCGGCATAACTCGCCTGGATCTCGCTGTAGCGGCGGGCGTTGCTGCTGGCATCGGTGAACGTGCCGAGCGCGGGCGGGGTGCACTGGAGCTCGGTGTTGAGCTTCTTCAGCGCCGCCTCCGCCTGCGCGAGCCGGTCCGCCAAACGCTGGTGAAAGTCCTCCAGGGACAGAACGTCGACTGTCGTACGCCCGGTCATGGCAGCATCCCCGTTGTCCATAGTCGATACGTCGGCCACGCCCAGGTTAGTCGACCGGCGCCAGCCGGGGCGACCCGTGGATCGGCCGTCGGCACCCCTCAACCGCCCTGGGCCGGCGCTCCGGTGGCCGCCTTCGGCTGCGCCGACGGGGTGCCGGGGCCGTCGCCGGGGGCGAAGTAGGACAGCGCGTCCCGCCGCTCGAGGGTCGGGCCGGTCGGGATCAGCGAGAGCAGCGACGCCGGCACGACCAGGGGCTTCACCCCGCCGTACCCGAGCGCGGTGGCCGCGTCGCCGGAGCGCTTCCCCAGCGGGTACCGCACCCCCTGCGGGCTGATCAGGTAGACCGTCGCGCCGGCCGCCGCCTCGGTGCCCTCACCGGCGCCGGGGGCGGCCTGGACCAGCACGCCCTTGCCGCCCGGCAGCAGCACTTCCTCGGCCGTCTCGACGGCGTCGCGGGAGCCCTGTCGCACCGCCGTCGCGCCGTCGGCGCCGGCCAGCTCGGGCGGCGCCCGGTCGAAGACCTCCAGGGTCGTGGTCGGCGCACCGCCGGCCGGACCGGACCGGTAGCTGGCGCAGACCACCGTCTGCCCCGGGCGGACCGGATGCAGCGCGGGCAGCGCCTGCGGCATGCCGTCGGGCTCCACCCGCCGGTCGGCCAGCTCGCCCACCTGGTCCGGGCTGATGTCGGTGACCTGACCGCCGTCGCTCTGCAGCAGCAGGGCGCTCACCTCGCCGATGGAGACCAGGCCGTCGCGGGTCAGCACGTAGTGCTCGCCGGCGGCCCGGAACACCTGGCCGATCCGGGCCGGGCGGCCCCCGACCGACCGGCTGCTCGCCGTGCCGTCGCCGTCGATGCCCAGCTCCCGCAGCGCCGGCCCGGCCGGGACCGCGTTGAGCAGCTGCGCGCCGACGTCAAGCGCGGTGGCGTTGGCCATCCGCAGCGCGGCCAGCGCCGGGTCCCCGCCGACGATCTGGAGCCGGGAGCCGCCGGTGAGCAGGAAGCGCTGCCCGTCACCCCGGACGAGCACCGCCCGGTCCGCCAGCGGCGTGCCGCCGGTCAACGGCCGGTCGATCACCACCCGGGTGGTCGACCGGCGGGAGTCGCCCGGGTCCGGCACGTCGCAGACCGACCAGGGGAGGCCGACCAGCGACTTGCGGTCCGGCAACGCGTCGGGGGCGCCGACGATGCCGACGGTACGACCCCGGGGCCGGTCCTCGATCGACGCGCGCGACATCGTCCGGGTCGGCGGGTCGGCCTCGTTGAGGATCAGCCGTGCCGAGGCGTAGTTCAACGTCGGGTGCAGCACCCCGTCGGCGAAGACGTACGTCGCCCCGGTCTCCCGCTCGATGACCAGCGTGTTCGCCTCCAGCGGCGCCGTGTTCCCGGTGAACTGGCCGTACGCCCCGGCCCCGCCGAGCACGATCGCGGCGGTGAGCACGCTGCCGATCACGGCCATGCCCAGTCGCCGCATCGGCAGGTTGGTGGTCTCGGGGTCGCCGGAGAGCAGCGCGGAGACGATGCGGCGGGTGACGAAGCGGTACGCCTGCACCTGATCGCGGCGGGTCCGCATGATTGACCTCCGGCGGGGGTGGGTCCGCGACGATCAGGTCCGAACTCCGCCGCGGGCTTCCCTACGATAAGGGGCCACGGGCGGGTCATCGGGACCCCCGCCCGTCCTCCGGCACCGCACCACCCCGCCGGATGCCCATGATGTCCAGAAGGGACGCTCACCGATGACGCAGCTCCAGGCGCCACCCGGTCGTACCCCCGCCGCCCCCGCCGCCGCGGCCGACCGGCCGGTGGTGCCGGCCGACCGACGCGGACGCGGCCGGATCGGGCCGGTCGCCGTCGGTCAGCTCGTCGTGCTGGAACTCTGCGCGCTCGCCGTCTGGGCCGCGCTGGGCGGTCCCGGCTGGGTGGTCGGGGTGGTCGGTGGCCTGGCCCTGTTCGCGACGGTGGCGGCGTTCGCCCGACGTGGCGGCCGCTGGTGGTACGAGGACCTGCTGCTGCGCCGCCGGTTGGGGCGCCGCCGCGAGCAGGCCCGGGCGGCGGTCGCCCAGGGCGCCGTGGCCGACCCCCGGCTGGCGGCGCTCACTCCCGAACTCAACGTGATCGAACTCACCGAGCGGGGTACCCGGCTCGGCATCGGCCAGGACGGGCGCGGCTGGTTCGCCGCCGTGGCGCTGACCGGGCGGCCCGGCGCGCCGGCCGGTTCGATCGAGGCGTCCGTGGTGGACCGTGCCCTCCAGGTGCTCACCGACTTCGCCGGCCCGGTCACCCTCACCCAGGTCGTCTCGCACACCCTGGTCTGGTACCCGGCGCCGGGCGCGCCCCCGGCCGCCCACCGGACGGTCTGGGTGGCGCTGCGCCTGTCGGTGCCGGACGCCCGCACCGAGACGGTGACCCGCGGCGGCGGGATGCGCGGCGTGCACCGCACGGTCGCGGCCGGCGTCGGGCGGCTGGGCAAGGCGCTGAACGCGGCCGGGCTGAGCCACCGCGTGCTGGGCCGGGACGAGCTACGGGCGGCGGTGGTCTCCGCGGCGGGCCTCGACCTCGCCCCGGCGGCGCCCGCGGAGACCTGGACGGGCCTGCGCGGCGGCGGCTGGACGCAGCTCTGCCTGACCCTGCGCAAGCGGCCCGAGGCGTCGCTGGGCACCCTGGTGGACGCGATCACCTCCACCTCGGCCCCGTCGCACACCGTGGCCGCGGTGGTGGTGCCGGGCGGGCGGCCGGTGCCGCCCCTGCTGCGCGTCGCCGCCATGGACGGCCACGTCGAGGCCCTGGTCAAGGCGGTCCGCGATATGGCCCGCCGGTGCGGCATCCCGGCCCGGCCGCTGGACGGCCAGCACGGGCCCGGGGTCTACGCCACCACGCCGGTCGCCACCGCGGCCGGCACGTTCAGGGTCGGAGATTGACGATCCAGCCGTAGAGCCCGCACACCCAGAACGCCAGCGGCACCAGCGAGACGATCAGCAGGATCTCGACGATGTCCAGGGTCCGGCCCCAGACCGGCGAGATCCGCTTGCCCGCCACGCTCAGGCCGTAGATCAGGCTGACCACCGCGATCAGCAGCAGGCCGCCGAGGACGAGCCCGAGCCGGGTCACCAGCGAGCCGCCGGCGAAGGTGGCCGCCGCGGTCAGCGCCAGCCCGGCGGTGCCGGTGACGAGCACCGGGGTGCGCTGGGCGCGCCCGATGAACGGCCGGGCCCGCAGCAGCGACAGCAGCGCCAGCACCAGGCAGAGCAGCACCGCCGGCAGCCGGCCGTTGCCGGCCAGCATCACCTGGCTGCCCAGCACGAGCAGCGACACCGTCCACAGCAGCCCGGTGAGGAACGCGTCGGCGCGCTCGCTGAGCCGCAGCACCCGGCGACCGTCGACCGTCTCGGTGTCGGTCTTCAGGTCGTCGGGGCCGGTGGGGATGGACGGCACGGGCAGCCGGGCCAACCGGTAGGCGGCCATCGGCAGCGCCGGCAGGGTCGCGAACGCGACGGTGGCGACGATCGCGGCGGCGGCCGCCGCGCCGATGCCGAAGGCCAGCGCGAGCAGCGCACCGAGGGCCACCGCCGCGCCGACCGCGACGGCCCCGAAGAACAGCGGCATCCGGTCGCCGACCGCCAGCGCGGCGACCGCGGCGAAGAGCACCACCGCGGTACCGGCCAGCAGCACGTGCGGACTCGCCAGCTCGGTCAGCGTCCGGTTGCCGGTCAGCACCAGCAGGCCACCCACGGCGGCGTAGCCGAGGCCGGCCATGGCGAGCACCGAGCCGGTCCGGCTGTCACCGGCCGCCCGGGACAGCACCGCCGCGCCCACCACCAGCACGACCGCCATCAGCAGGGCGGCCACCGCGCCGGGTAGCTGCGGCGGGCCGGCGAGCAGCGTGACGACCGCGCCGACCCCCAGCGTCACCGCCGCCAGCAGCACCGAGAACGTGCGGGTGGTGCCGACCTGCCAGGTGCCCGGGCGCTGGTTGGTCGCCGTCGCCACCGCGTCCACCACGTCGTCGAAGACGATCTCCGGGGCCGCCGCCGCGCGCGGGTTGAAGTAGAGCACCTCGCCGTCGCGGACCCCGAGCTGCGCGGCGGTACGGCCACCGTCGAGCGGCTGCCCGCCGAGCCGGGCCAGGCTCCAGCCACCGTGCCGTACGCCCTCGTCGGCGAGGTCCTCGCCCGCGTACCGCAGCAGGGTGGGGAGCAGGTCCGCCAGGGGTACGTCGGACGGCAGTGCCAGATCCATCCTCGTCCGGGGTGCCACGATGGTGATCCGGCTCAACCCGCCGGTCGCCGACTTCGTCGCCACTGTGGCCTCCTCGTGCTCTCTCAGATCCACCTCGGCCGGCGGCCTCGCCCCCGTGGGTCCACGACGCCCACGGGAGATTACCTACGATGGCGGGCACGTACGATGCCCACCCGACGACTCAGGTCGGTCGCGAAACCGCATCAGGGCCGCTTCTGGGGAGGAGACAGCCGTGAGCACCGTGGTGTTCCGCCGGCTTCCGCGTCAACCGGGACCCGCGCTGCCGCGCGGCGAGGTGCTGCTGGAGTCCCCTCCGGAGCTGCCCGAACCGACGCCCCGAGGCATGGGCCAGCTGTTGATGATCCTGCCGATGGTGTGTGGGGTCGGCGCGATGGCGTTCCTCTACGCCGGTCGGGGCGGCGGCATGATGACGTACGTCGCCGGTGGCCTCTTCGGCGTGTCCATGTTGGGCATGGCGATCGGCTCGCTCGGCAACGGCGGCAACGACAAGGCCGAGCTGAACGCCGAGCGGCGCGACTACATGCGCTACCTGGCCCAGATGCGCAAGCGCACCCGGCGCGCCGCCGAGCAGCAGCGGGCCGCGATGACCTGGCGGCACCCGGAGCCGGACGCGCTCTGGTCGATCGCCGCGTCCCGGCGGATGTGGGAGCGGCGGATCACCGAGGACGACTTCGGTGAGGCCCGGATCGCCACCGGCCCGCAGCGCCTCGCCGTGGAGATCGTCCCGCCGGAGACCAAGCCGGTGGAGGACCTGGAGCCGATGAGCGCGATCGCGCTGCGCCGGTTCGTCCGGGCCCACTCCAGCGTGCCCGAGCTGCCCACCGCGCTCTCCCTGCGGGCGTTCAGCCGGATCGTGCTGCGCGGCGACCGCGAGCCGGTGCTGGACCTGACCCGGGCGGCGCTGGCCCAGTTGGCCACCTTCCACGCCCCCGACGACCTGATCCTCGCGGTGGTCGCCGCGCCCGACCGGCAGCAGGTGTGGGACTGGGTCAAGTGGCTGCCGCACGTCCACCACAACGCGCGGACCGACGCCGCCGGCGCCCGCCGGTTGGTCTTCGCCAGCCTGGCCGAGGCCGAGGAGTCGCTCGCCGACGAACTGGCCGGGCGGCCCCGCTTCGCCCCGGAGGCCAAGCCGCTGACCAGCGCCCCGCACGTGGTGGTGGTGATCGACGGCGGTGAGGTGTCGGCGACCTGCCAACTGATGGGGCCGGGCCTGCTCGGCGCCACCACCATCGACCTCTCCGGCACCATCCCGCGCGACGCCGGCCGCTGGCTGCTCTGCCTGGACGCCGGTGACGGCAGCTCGCTGGAGCTGGTCCGGGGCGCCTCCAGCTCGCGGCTCGGCACGCCGGACCGGCTCAGCGCCGAGGCCGCCGAGGGGCTGGCCCGGCAGATCGCGCCGTACCGGCTGTCCCAGCAGCAGACCACCTCGGACGAGCCGCTGGCCCGCAGCATGGAGCTGCCCGACCTGCTCGGCGTCGGCGACGCGGCGGCGGTCGACGTGCAGCAGACCTGGCGGCCGCGCAGTCACCGGGACCGGCTGCGCATCCCGCTCGGCGTGGGCCCGGACGGCAACGTCGTCGAGCTGGACTTCAAGGAGTCCGCGCACGAGGGCATGGGCCCGCACGGCCTGGTGATCGGGGCGACCGGCTCCGGCAAGAGCGAGCTGCTGCGCACGATCGTCGGCGCGCTGGCGGTGACCCACTCGTCCGAGGAGCTCAACTTCGTCCTGGTCGACTTCAAGGGTGGCGCGACGTTCGCGTCGCTGGAGGCGTTGCCGCACACCAGCGCCGTGATCACCAACCTGGCCGACGAGCTGCCGCTGGTCGACCGGATGCGCGACGCGCTCGCCGGTGAGATGACCCGCCGGCAGGAGGTGCTGCGGGCCGCCGGCAACTACGTCTCCCGGTTCGACTACGAGAAGGCCCGGGCCGCCGGTGAGCCGCTCGCCCCGATGCCGAGCCTGCTCATCATCTGCGACGAGTTCAGCGAGCTGCTCGCCGCCAAGCCGGACTTCATCGACCTCTTCGTGATGATCGGCCGGCTGGGCCGGTCGCTCGGCGTGCACCTGCTGCTGGCCTCCCAGCGGTTGGAGGAGGGCAAGCTGCGGGGGCTGGACACGCACCTGTCGTACCGGATCGGTCTGCGGACCTTCTCGGCGGTGGAGAGCCGGATCGTGCTCGGCGTGCCCGACGCGTACGAGCTGCCGAACGCGCCCGGCCACGGCTATCTGAAGACCGACACCAGCACCATGCTGCGGTTCCGGGCGGCGTACGTGTCCGGGCCGTACCGGGCGCCGGGGGAGGGCCAGCGCTCGTCCCGGGCGCTGGTGCAGCGCCGGATCGTGCCGTACGGGGTGAACTTCGTGCCGGTGCAGGTCCCGCAGGCGCCGGTCGAGGTGGCCCCGGCCGAGGAGAAGCCGGCCGACGGCAAGGCCGTGGCGATGCTGGACGTGCTCATCGAGCGGCTCAAGGGCCGGGGCACCCCGGCCCACCAGGTGTGGCTGCCGCCGCTGTCCGAGCCGCCGAGCCTGTCCGAGCTGCTGCCGCCGCTGGCCGTCCACTCGACCTTCGGGCTCTGCACCGCGACCTGGCCGGGCCGGGGGCAACTCACCGTCCCGGTCGGGGTGGTCGACCGCCCGTACGAGCAGCGGCGCGACCCGATGCTGGTGGAGCTGGCCGGCGCGGGCGGCAACGTGGTCATCGTGGGCGCCTCGCTCAGCGGCAAGAGCACCCTGCTCCGCTCGATGATCGCCTCGCTGGCGCTCACCCACACCCCGCGCGAGGCGCAGTTCTTCTGCCTCGACTTCGGCGGTGGGGCGCTGCGCAGCCTGGACGGGCTGCCGCACGTCGCCGGGGTGGCCGGCCGTCGGGACACCGAGGCGGTGCGCCGCACGGTGGCCGAGGTGGTGGCGATCCTGGACGACCGGGAGACCCGCTTCGCCCAGCACGGCATCGACTCGGTCGCCAGCTACCGCCGGCGTCGGGCGGCCGGCGAGTTCGCCGACGACCCGTTCGGCGACGTCTTCCTGGTGGTGGACGGCTGGAACACGCTGCGCCAGGAGTACGAGGAGCTGGAGCAGACGATCACCAACCTGGCCAACCGTGGCCTGGGCTTCGGCGTGCACGTGGTGCTGACCGCGGTCCGCTGGGCGGAGATCCGGATCAACATGCGGGACCTGCTCGGCACCAAGCTGGAGCTGCGCCTGGGCGACGCCAACGAGTCGGAGATCGACCGGCGGGCCGCGGCGAACGTGCCGACCGGCGCGCCGGGGCGCGGCCTCACCCGGGACAAGCTGCACTTCCTCACCGCGGTCTCCCGGATCGACAACCGCCGCGACATCGAGGACCTGACCGAGGCGTCGGCCAAGCTGGCCCGGCACGTCGCGGACGCCTGGCCCGGCGCCCCGGCGCCCAGGGTGCGGCTGCTGCCGCGCAAGCTGCCCTTCACCGAGCTGGTCCGGATCGCCGACCGGTCGGCGCCCGGCCTGCCGATCGGCGTCAACGAGTCGGCGCTCGCGCCGGTCCACCTCGACCTGGCGAACGAGCCGCACCTCACGATCTTCGGCGACGCGGAGTGCGGCAAGACCAACGTGCTGCGGCTGATCGCCCGGGGCATCACCGAGCGGTACACCCCGGCGCAGGCGCGGATCGTGATCGCCGACTACCGGCGCGGCCTGCTCGGCGCGGTCGAGGGCGACCACCTGCTCGACTACGCGCCGTCCAACCAGGTGTTCAGCCAGGGCCTCGGGTCGATCCGCAGCGCCCTGCAGAACCGGCTGCCCGGGCCGGACGTCACCACCGCGCAGCTGCGCGATCGCAGCTGGTGGAAGGGGCCGGACCTCTACATCCTGGTCGACGACTACGACCTGGTCGCCTCGGGCGGCAGCAACCCGCTCAGCGCGCTGCACGAGCTGCTGCCGCAGGCCCGCGACATCGGCCTGCACCTGATCATCACCCGTCGGGTCGGCGGCATCGCCCGGGCCCTCTACGAGCCGGTGCTGCAACGCCTGCGCGAGTTGGACTCGCCGGGCCTGCTGATGTCCGGCAACCGCGAGGAGGGGGCGGTCTTCGGCACGCTGCGGCCGAGCCCGCAGCCGCCGGGCCGGGGCACCCTGGTCCGCCGCCGCGACGGTCAGCAGCTGATCCAGACCGCCTGGGTCGAGCCGGTGTGAGTGGGATGACCGGGCTCGATCCGGTCGCCCGACAGCGCAAACACGTCGGTCGATAGGTGGGAAGGGCTCGACGGGGGGCGAGCGGTCCGTCCACAATGAGTCATGGTGTGTGCGGTCTCGCGCCCAGGCAGGGCTGCGCGCGCTGGACACGGTGGGCTACCGTCTCCTACGGAGTGTCCGTCGGTGGGGTGTTGGCCTTGCCGCGGGGGAGGGCGCGGCAGATTCCGCCGCCACAACATGACGGAAGGGTGTGAAGCATGGCGTTCGAGGTCGAAGCAGCGACTCTGCATACCGCCGCGAGTGACGTGCGGTCCACGCGCAGCGAGGTCGACGGCGAGCTGAAGAAGCTGTGGAACGTGGTCGACGACCTGGCCATCGCCTGGAAGGGACAGGCGTCCACGGGCTTCCAGTCGCTGATGAATCGCTGGAACGAGGACACGGTCAAGCTGCTGACGGCGATGGACAGCATCGCCGACCTGCTCGACAAGTCGGGTACGACGCACCAGGTCAACGACGAAGAGCAGCAGCAGATGCTGGACAAGTTCCACTCTGCTCTCAACCCGTGATCCGCCGAGAAGAGCAGGGGAGGAAATCATGAGCATCAAGGTTGACTACGCAGTTCTCGAGAGCGCCAACCAGCAGATGCAGTCCATCTCGAAGACCATCGACGAGAAGTTGGACACGCTGCGGTCGATGCTGTCGAAGCTCCAGTGGGACGGCCAGGACCGGGCCGCCTACGAGCAGCACCAGGCGCAGTGGGACACCGCTGTGCGCGACATCAACCGCGTCCTGAACGAGATCGGCGGTGCGGTCGGCGTGGCGCGCGAGAACTATGTCTCCACCGAGATGAGCAACTCCAAGGTGTGGGGCTGAGATAATCGCCCCGTCGCGGCTCCGGTCCGGCTCGACCGGACCGGAGCCGCACTGCGTTGCGAGTCGTCGAGGTCCTGGGAGTGTCATGCGTACGCGGAAAAATCTCCGGCCGATGCTGAGGTCCACTGTGGCCGCACTGGCCCTGGCGGTCGCCGCCGGAACGGTTCCACTGGCCGCGCCGGCCCCGGCCCGCGCCGCCGACACGGTACGCGGCCTCCAGTGGTACCTCGACGCGCTGAAGATCCCACAGGCCCACAAGATCACCAAGGGCCGGGGCGTGGTCGTCGCCGTCCTCGACACCGGCGTCGAACCCGAGGTCCCCGACCTGCGCGGCCAGGTCCTCCCCGGGTACGCCATCGGCGCGGACGGGTCCGCGAAGGGCTGGGGCACCGACGACAAGATCGCGCACGGCACGGCCATGGCGGGCATCATCGCCGGGCGTGGTGGCGGCGACATGCGAGAGCTCGGCATCGCCCCCGAGGCCAAGATCCTGCCCATCTCCGTCGGTACCCTGCTCCAGGCCGATGACATCGCGAAGGGCATCCGCTGGGCGGCGGACCACGGCGCCGATGTGATCAACATTTCGATGGGCGCCAAGGGAGCCGCGAAGCCGGAAGAGGTGGCGGCCGTCCGTTACGCCCTCGAGAAGAACGTCGTGGTTGTTGCCTCCGCCGGCAACGTCCACCAGGGCGACGTCGGCGTCGCCTCGCCGGCGGACGTCCCCGGAGTGATCGCGGTGACCGGGCTGGGCAGGAACGGCTCGATCTTCGGCGACAGCGTGCGGGGCCCGGAAGCCGTGCTGGCCGCGCCGATGGAGGAAATCATCTCACCGTTGCCCACCTCGGTGTCCGACAACGGCTACGGCGTCAGCAGCGGCACCAGCGAGTCGGCGGCGATCGTCTCCGGCCTGGCGGCGCTGGTCCGGGCGAAGTACCCGGACCTGGACGCGGCCAACGTGGTGAACCGGCTCATCCGCACCGCCGAGGACCGGGGTCCCGCCGGCCGGGACGACGAGTACGGGTTCGGGGCGCTGGATCCGGTGGCGGCGCTGACCCGCTCGGTGCCGAACGTGTCGAGCAACCCGCTGCTGGCCGGCGCGCCCGCCGGGGGTGACGCGGAGAACGGGTCGCAACCCCTGCCGGAGCGGTCGAAGGACGACGGCCCGGTCGTCTCGTTCGGCGTGAAGAACGGCACCGGTGCGCTGATCCAGGGCGCGCTCTGCCTGCTGGTGCCGATCGCGGTGGCGATCCTGGTGATCGTGCTGGTGCGCCGGTCCCGCCGACGGCCGGCCGCCCCGCCGACCGGTCCCGGCTTCCCGCCGCCGCCCGGCCACGCCGTGCCAGCCGGCCACGCCGTGCCGCCCGGCAACGTCCCGGGCGCCCGTGGCCCGTACCCGCCCGCAGGGCCGGCGCCGCACGGCGTGCCCGGCGGCGTACCGCCGCAGGCCCCGAACGCCTACGGTCCGCCCGGCGCGGCACCCCGCGGTGCCCCGTGGCCGCACCCGGGGGCGACGCCCCCACCGCCGCCGGCCCCGCCGGGCCCCGGCGTGCACCACCAGTAAGCCAGAGAGTCTGATCGGCGACGGGGAGGAACCGATGACGGACGACAGGACGCAGCAGTCGGACAGGGTCGAGATCGACACGCCCAACGTCCCGGTGGCACCGACCATCACGCCGTTCGTCTACTACGACGGCGTCTCGTTGGACAACGTCAACAAGGCCCACCGGCCGACGCACCTCACGCCCGCCCCGGGCGGCGCGGGCGCCAAGACCGAGTGGGACGCCTCGACTCTCGACAAGGCCATCACGTGGCTCGACGACCACGCCGAGTTCCTCAACCAGCAGTCCTACAAGATGGAAGAGGACATCCGGAAGTGGATGCGCAACGCCACCGGGGCGGCGGCGGTGGGCGGTGGCGGTGAGAAGAGCCCGCTCGGCAGCTTCGAGCGGGCAAACGCCCTCGCCACCAAGCACGCCGGTCTCTACGACAGCACCCAGACCAGGCTGCGGGAGCTCGCCCGCGAGCTCTGGAAGGCCGCCAACGCGCTCCGGAAGGTCAAGGAGAACTACGACACGGCCGATGAGCGCAACCGGATGAACGCCAACCAGATGCAGAACGCCATCAACAGCGCGTCCAGCCGCGCCGGGAAGAACTGAGTCGGGGGAGGCGGAAGATGCCGAGTTGGGAAGAGATGTGCCAGCAGATCGTCATCGACGGCAGGCCCGGTGACGTCACCAGCGCCGCCTTCGGCTGGGAGCAGCTGCTGAAGAACCTGAACACGGTCAAGCAGAACCTCGAAACCAACGTCAAGGACCTCGGTGAGACCTGGAAGGGCCCGGCGTACGAGGCGTTCAAGACCCACATCGAGGGGCTCGCGAAGACCACCGGCGAGGTGGTCGCGGACGCCGAGAGCCGGGGCGGCATCGTGCACTCGCTCAAGGACGCTGCGGACAAGCTGAGCGCCGCGCAGGCCGAGTTCCCGATCCCGGCGAGCTGCGTCAACGACGTGCTGGAGGCCCGCAACGGCCGGATCACGATCAGCGCCGGCTTCTTCGAGATGAAGGTCAAGCCGGACTTCCTCGGCCTGGCCGACCCGATCAGCTCGATGGTCGACTGGTTCAACGACAAGACTGACGACGCCAACCGGGTCTACGGGCAGGTCAGCAGCCACTACCTGGCGATCGACGAGAGCCTGGACGCGCCGACCAGCACCGCTCCGTCGACAGCCCACGGCGGCTTCGAGAAGCCGGACCTCGGCGGGGGCGGTGGCGGAGGCGGCGGCGGCGGGGTGCCGGACATCGGCGGCGCGCCCTCCACCGGCGGCCTCGGTGGCAGCCCCTCCCTGGGCGGCGTCGGCTCGCCCCCAGGCATCGGCACCGGCGGCCCGGGCATCGGCACCGGCACCCACCCGGACCTCTCCTCCGGCACCGGCGGCTACCCGGGAGGCGGCGGCACCGGCAGCCTCGGTGACGAGTACGGCAGCGGTCTGGCCGGTGCCGGCGGCGGCGTCGGCACGCTGCCCAACTCGGGTCTCGGCGGCGGTGGCCTGCCCAGCACCACCGGCCTCGGCTCCGGTGGCGGTCTCGGCGGTGGCAGCGGCCTCGGCGGCGCCGGCGGCATGATCCCCGGCGGCGGCTCCCTCGGCAAGGCGGTGAGCACCGGCATGCCCGGGATGATGGGCGGCGCGGGCGGTGCGGGTGCCGGCCGGGGCGCGGGCCGCGGTGCGGGCCGGCTCGGCGGCGGCATGGGCGGAATGGCTGGCGGCATGGGCGGTGCGGCCGGTCGTGGCGGCGCCGGCAAGGGCGCGGCCGGCGGCGTCCGGGGCGGTGCCGGGGCCAAGGGCGGCATGGCCGGCATGGGCGGCGGCCACGGCGCCGGCTACGGCGAGGAGGAGGCTCCCCGCAACACCTGGCTGGAGGAGGACGAGGACGTCTGGGGCGCGGACGGCGGTGCCGCGCCCGGCATCCTGCGCTGAGCGTCGACAGGGAGCGCCGTCCACGGATCACGTGGGCGGCGTTCCGCCGTTCGGGGGGCGCGCGTCAGCCGGCGGTCAGGCGTCGACGGTTTCGGCGCGGCGGCCGGGCCGCCATTTCCGCCGGCGGCCCAGGGCCACGATCGGTCGGGCCGCCAGCAGCGCCAGGGCGAGCACTCCGGCGGCCCCGGCGACCCAGAGCGCGACGGTCCGCTGCCAGCCCAGCGGGTCCTCTGCCGCACCGGGTGGCGGCATGGCCCCGACGGCGGGGTCGGTCCGGGTGCCGAGCAGGCTGGTCAGCGCCCGGTACGGGTTCACCACCCCGTACCCGAGCTCGGGGTTGTGCCCCTCGGGCGGGTTGTCGGCGGTGCGGGTGAGTCGGTAGGCGACCTGTTCCGGCGTGAGGTCGGGCCGGGCGGAGCGGATCAGCGCCGCCGCGCCCGAGACGTACGCGGCGGCGAAGCTGGTGCCGCCCTGCGGCTCGGCGAGGTAGCCCTGGCCGCCCGGGGCGGGGCCGACGATGTCCAGCCCGGGCGCGGCGATGTCCACGTAGTTGCCGCTGACCGAGCTGCCGACGTGACCACCCTCCCGGTCGACGCCGGCCACCGCGATCACCCCCGGGTACGCGGCCGGGTACGCCGGCAGGTCCTGCTGCTCCTGCTGCCGGTTGCCGGCGGCGGCCACCACCACCGCGCCCTTGCCGAGCGCGTAGTCGACGGCGCGGGCCAGTTCGGGGTGGTCCACCGTGACCAGTGACAGGTTGATCACCTTGGCGCCCTGGTCGGTCGACCAGGTGATCGCGGCGGCGATCTGCACGGGCAGGTTGGGGTCGTTGGTGCGCTGGGTGTCGGGCAGCACCCGGACCGGCAGGATCCGGGCCGCGGGGGCGATCCCGCTGTACGGGGCGCCGGTGTCGTCCCGCCCTGCGATGATCCCCGCGACGATGGTGCCGTGGCCGGCCTGATCGCACCGGCCCTGCATCGGGGGGAGGCCGTTGAAGTCGCGGCCCTCGCGTACCTGCCCCTTGAGCAGTGGATGGGTGGGGGAGACGCCGGAGTCGATGACCGCCACGGTGACCCGCTCGCCCCGGGTGATCCGCCAGGCCGACGCCGGGTCGAGCCGGCGCAGCGCCCACGGTGTCTCGCCGGGGGCGACCCCGCCGGCCGGGCCGGGGCAGTTCGGGGCCGCCATGGCCGGTGCCGGCGGCACCACGAGCGAGGCGAGCACGGCCGCCACCACTCCACCGAGGACCGTCCGGGATGGACGCCCGGCGGTCTCGGTCAGCGCCGTCCCAGTCGTCCGGTAGCTCTCGCGCACGCGCTGAGATTACCGCCGCCGCGCCCGGTACGGGGCGACGGGCGGGTCCGGGCGCACAGAATGAGAGCGGTCGTCAGGAGGTGGGCTCGGCGCGCTCGCCGGTGAAGAGGGCGAGCAGGTCACCCACCTGGCGGTCGGACTCGGCCGGGTGCCGGAAGTGGCCGCGCGGGTTGACCGTGTACTCGTTGCGTCGGCCCACCCGGGTGCGGTGGAGGTAGCCGCCGACCTCCAGGTCGGCGACGATCGCCTGCGCGGCGCGCTCGGTCACCCCGACCTCGTCGGCGACGTCCCGCAGCCGGGCGGTGGGGTTGCGGGCGATGGCGAGCAGCACGTGCGCGTGGTTGGTGAGGAACGTCCAGTTCCGGGTGCTCCCGTTCTGCGCAGTCGTCGCCATGCCCGTCATGGTATGGCCAGCCGGCTGGCATTTCCGCCCTGGCCTCCGCGCACCGGGAGCCGTCCGGGCGCGGCCCGGGGACACGGCGGCGAAACACGCTGCCCACGTCCCGGTAATGTATGAAATCCGTATCACGTATACCTTGACGTATCTTTCGCTGCGTGTGACGGTGGGCGGCGAGGCCGCCTCCGTCGCCGGCCGGGTGTGACCAGGCCGATCTCGCGAGAGACCGAGGTGAGGCAATGACCCTGACCGATCCGACGCAGGCGCTCGCCGAGCTGCACGCCGGCAACCGGCGCTTCGTGACGGGCGCGCAGCGCCACCCCAACCAGGACTCGCTGCACCGGGCGGCGGTCGCCGACGGCCAGCACCCGTTCGCGGTGATCGTCGGCTGCTCCGACTCCCGCCTCGCCGCCGAGATCATCTTCGACCGGGGCCTGGGTGACCTCTTCGTGGTGCGTACCGCCGGGCACACCGCCGGCCCCGAGGTGCTCGGCAGCGTCGAGTACGCGGTGAGTGTCCTGGGCACCCCGTTGGTGGTGGTGCTCGGCCACGACTCCTGCGGAGCGGTGCAGGCCGCCCGGGACGCCGCGCGGACCGGCACGCCGCCGGTCGGGCACCTGCGGGCGGTGGTGGACGCGGTGGCGCCCAGCCTCCGACGGGCCACGGAGCAGGGCGTCGACGACGTCGACGGGATCGTCGACATCCACATCGCGCACACCGTCGAGGCGCTGCTGGGCAACTCCGCCGTACTGGCCGCCGCGGTCGCCGAGGGGCGGTGCGCGGTGGTCGGCATGTCGTACCGGCTGGCCGCCGGTGAGGTGCGGACGGTGGCTGCGGTGCCGAGCGTCGTGCCGGCCCAGACCGGCGATCGGGCGACCGCCGTCGCCGGCTGAAACCCCCGCACGCGACGAGGGCCGCCCCCACCGGGGACGGCCCTCGTTCGGTACGCGTCGCGGGCTACAGCATCGACATGTGCACGTGGTCGGTGTGGTTCGACGGTCCGCTGTACGACTTCCACCCGGTCGCCGGGAACCAGATCTGCCGGTTCCAGATCACGTAGTAGATGCCGAGCCGGTCGGCGTTGCGGATCAGGAACGCGGCGAGGTTGTTGCCGTACATCCGGGTGTCGTTGTTGTGCCAGGGCGCGAAGCCGCTCCGCTGCAACGACCAGTCGCAGGCCTTGCCCTTCGGGTGGTCCCACGGCCCACCGGGCCGGTAGCAGCCCGCGAACCGGTTGAAGCCGACCCGCCGGACCTCCTTGTACGCGTGCAGGGTGCGTGGCGTGATGGTGCCGGAGGTGGTCGGGTCGTTCTCGGTGCGCGACTCGGAACGCCAGCCGCCGTCGGCCGTCCGGCCGGGGCCGATCCGGGCGACCGGCGAGGTCGCGTCGACCAGGCCGCCGGTGAAGCCCCGGCCGCCGACCAGCTGGAGGGCCTTCTCCGCCTCCCGGCTCTCCCGGGCCATGTCGTTGGTGAGCTTCTGCTGCTCACGCACCTCGGCGTCCAGCGCCAGCTTGGCCTGCTCCGCGCGGTTCTTGGCGGCGGTCACCTTGGCCAGCTTCTGCGCGTTGACCATGTTCAGCTCGTCCAGGGCGGCGGCGCGCCGGACGAACGAGTCGGGCGCGTCGCTCTCCAGCAGCATCGCCACCGCGCCGATCCGGCCGGTCCGGTACGACTGCGCCGCGATCTGCGAGACCGTCGGCTGCAACGCCGCCAGCTCGTCCTGCGCGCGTTGCACCTCCAGCGCGAGCTGCTGCTGGCGCTTCTTGGACTTCTCCAGCTGCCTCTTCGCCTTCGAGTACTCGCGGTTGCGCAGCTCGATGACGTCGGTGAGCAGCTTGGGCTCGCCGTCCTCCTCGTGCCCGGAGGGGGTGGGGGTCGAGGGCGCGGCGATCGCGGCTGTCGGCCCGCCGAGGATGGCCAGCGCGGCGAACACGGCCACCACCGGAGTCAACCAGCGGCGCAGGGGTGCCGTCACAGTGTTCCCTTCCGTCGACCGCCGACCGGGTTAGCTGACGGGTTCGGGACGGAAGTGGCCCCTACCGCTCGCGCGGATTCACCCCATGTACCTGGTTCCCCGGCTCGCCTCGCGGCGATTGGGCGGCGGCACCGCAGGCGCCGCTGCGCGCCTTCGGCGGTGACCGGCAGCGAGGTTACCCGAGAGTCGTACCGGGGATCTACGTCCAGAACCCGACTAAAAGCGTTATTTCGTCGTAGCGAAGCGTGACGAGTGACGCGTTCGTCAGGTTCCGCGTCCGCGTCGGTCACGCAGCGGAGTCTCACCATGCGGTGTCCGTGCTCCTTTCCGGGTCGGGCCACCGTGCGGGGGCCGGGGTGGACGGTCCGCCGGGACGCGACGCGCTCAGCGCCTCGAGCGCCGCGTCCCGGTCGGCGGAGGGGCGGGGAGTGGGTGCCGGCCCGGTGTCCCGGGCCGGATCGTCGGCCGGGCCACGACCGGCGGTGGCGACCAGCGCGGCCAGCGCGGTGGTCAGTGGGACGGCGGCGATCAGGCCGAGCGTCGCCACCGCGCTGCGGACGATCTCCTGGGCCAGGAACTCGCTGGTGAGGATCTGGCTCACCGGACGGCTGTCGGCGGTGAGCAGGAGCAGCAGCGGCAGCGAGGCGCCCGCGTACGCGAGCACGATGGTGTTCACCGTGGAGGCGATGTGCGCCCGGCCGACCCGGGTGGCGGCCCGGTAGAGCTGCGTCCGGGACAGTCCGGGGTTGGCGTGCGCCAGTTCGGTGACGGTGGCGGCCTGGGTGACGGTGACGTCGTCGAGCACGCCGAGCGAGCCGATGATGATGCCGGCCAGCAGCAGCCCGTGCAGGTCGACGTCACCCTGGTACAGCGACAGCGTGGTGGCCTCCTCGCTGCCGAACCCGGTCAGGTGGGTGGCGGCGGTGGCCAGGCTGCCGAGCAGTCCGGTCAGCACCAGGCTGCCGAGGGTGCCGAGGACCGCCACCGAGGTCTGCGCGGTGATGCCGTGGGTCAGGTACAGCACCACGAACATGATCAGCGCCGAGCCGGTGATCGCGATCAGCAGCGGCGAGCCGCCCGCCGCGATGCCGGGTACGACGAAGGTCAGCAGGATGGCGAAGCTGGCGCCCAGCCCGGCCAATGCGGCCAGCCCGCGCAGCCGGCCGAACGCCACGATCGCCGCCGCGAAGAGCGCCACCAGCCACACCAGGGGCTTGCCCCGCTGGTGTTCGGCGATCTGGTAGCTGGTGGCGGTGGGGTCGGCCGGGTCGGTGAGCTGGACCAGCACCACCTCGTCGCCGACCGCGACGGTGGGCGCGCCCGGGCCGGCGGGCACCGGAGTCTCCACCTGCTGGCCGCTGTCCGGGCCCTGCTCGACCCGGACCGTCACGGTCCCGCACGGTCCCTCGGCCGCGCCGGGCGGCGCCTCCGGGGTCGGCGGGCAGGGTTCGGTCACCACCCGGGTCACCGTGCCGTGGTGGCGTGCCGGCTCGGCGCTGCCGTCGGCCTGCCGCGAGTCGCGCGGCCACAGCACCAGGGCGGCGATCACCGTGACGACGAACAGCGGGACCACCGTCGCGACGAGGATCCGCCGCACCCCCGGTGGGGCGGACGGAGCGGGACGGGTGTGGTCGGCGCCCATTGCGAGTCTCCCAACGATCCAGGGCGGGGTACGTGTCAGCCGGCCGTTCGGTTCACCGGCGGGACGCGCGTGGCGGGCCGCGTACCCGGGGGTGGGCCCTGGGTGCCGGCGGGGTCACCCAGCGTGACCGGACGGCTCGGTCGCCCGGCGTGGCGACCCGCCCGGGCGGTCGCCCACGGCGGCCGAGCCCGGCGCGGTACGCGGGCCGGCGGCAGCTGCGGCGGATGGCGAGTCATGGCCGGTGAATCGTAGCCAGGTTCGGTGCGGGTCCGCCCGGTTCGCGACATCGGCAGCGCGCCCACCGGGCATCGTGGGGGCATGGACCAGCACGCCGGCCCGGCCCGGCCCCCGGGGTCGGACCGACACCGGGGGCACGACCGGCACGCCGGCCACGACCCGGAGATGTTCCGCCGCCGCTTCTGGCTCTGCCTGGCGCTGACCCTGCCCGTGGTCGCCACCAGCCACATGGTGATGGAGTGGTTCGGTTACTCGCTGGAGTTGCCCGGCCGGTCCCTGGTCGGGCCGGTGCTCGGCTCGGTGGTCTTCTGGTGGGGCGGCTGGCCGTTCCTCCTCGGCGCGGTGCGCGAGGTGCGCGACCGGGCCCCGGGCATGATGCTGCTGATCGGGATGGCGATCAGCGTCGCGTACGCCGCCTCGCTCGCCACCAGCCTCGGCGCCTTCGAGCTGGACTTCTGGTGGGAGCTGGCCGCCCTGGTCACCATCATGCTGCTCGGGCACTGGCAGGAGATGAAGGCCGTCGGGCAGGCGCGGGGCGCCCTCGCGGCGCTGGCCGCGCTGCTCCCCGACGACGCCGAGCGGGTCGGGCCGCAGGGCGGCACCGAACGGGTGCCGGTGAGCGACCTGCGGGTGGCCGACGTGGTGCTGGTCCGCCCCGGTGGCCGGGTGCCGGCCGACGGGCGGATCGTCGACGGGGCCGCCGAGCTGGACGAGTCGATGGTCACCGGCGAGTCCCGCCCGGTCTCCCGGGCGGTCGGGGACCGGGTGGTGGCCGGCACCGTCGCCACCGACTCGGCGATCCGGGTCCGGGTGGAGGCCATCGGCGACCAGACCACCCTCGCCGGCATCCAGCGCCTCGTGGCGCAGGCGCAGCAGTCCGGCGGGCGGGCGCAGGCGCTGGCGGACCGCTTCGCCGCCTGGCTCTTCTACGTCGCCACGGGTACCGCCGTGCTGACCGTCGTGGGGTGGACCGCGCTGGGCGAGCGGGACCAGGCGGTGGTCCGGACCGTCACGGTGCTGGTGATCGCCTGCCCGCACGCGCTCGGCCTGGCCATCCCGCTGGTGATCGCGCTCTCCACCGCGTTGGCCGCCCGCTCCGGCGTGCTGGTCCGCGACCGGCTCGCACTGGAACGGATGCGCACCGTCGACGTGGTGCTCTTCGACAAGACCGGCACCCTCACCAGGGGCGAGCACGCCGTGGTCGGGGTGGCCGCCGCGCCGGGGACCGGCGAGGACGAGGTGCTGCGGCTCGCGGCCGGGGTCGAGGCGGACAGCGAACACCCGCTGGCCCGGGCGATCGTCGCGGCCGCCGCCGAGCACGGCGGCCCGGCCCCGGCCGCCGGCTTCCGCTCGCTGCCGGGGCGCGGCGTCCGGGCCGACATCGACGGTACGCCGTACGCGGTCGGCGGCCCCGCGCTCCTGCGCGAGCAGGGGCTGGAGCTGCCCGGTGCGCTGGAGCCGGCGGCCCGGCGCTGGGCGGAGCGCGGCGCGGCGGTGCTGCACCTGGTCCGCCTGCCGGACACCGTCCTCGGCCTGCTCGCGCTCGCCGACCAGGTACGCCCCGAGGCCCGGGAGGCGATCGCGGAACTGCGTGCCGAGGGGGTTCGCAGCATCGCGATGATCACCGGGGACGCCCGGACGGTGGCCGAGGCGGTCGCCGCGGACCTCGGTTTCCGGCCCGGCGTCGACGAGGTCTTCGCCGAGGTGCTCCCCGCCGACAAGGACCGGAAGGTGACCGCGCTGCAACGCCGGGGGCTGCGGGTGGCGATGGTCGGCGACGGGGTCAACGACGCGCCGGCGCTGGCCCGGGCCGACGTGGGGATCGCGATCGGGGCGGGCACCGACGTGGCGATCGAGTCGGCCGGGGTGGTGCTCGCCTCCTCCGACCCGCGCGGGGTCGCCGGGGTGGTCCGGCTGAGCCGGGCGGCGTACCGGAAGATGCGGCAGAACCTCGCCTGGGCGGCCGGCTACAACGTGGTGGCGCTGCCGCTGGCGGCCGGCGTGCTGGCCTTCGCGGGGGTGGCGCTGAGTCCGGCGCTCGCCGCGGCGCTGATGTCCGCCTCGACGATCGTGGTCGCGCTCAACGCCCAGCTGTTGCGCCGGGTACGCCTCTGATCCCGCCGGTTCGGGCTAGCGTGGTCGGGTGCGAACGGCGACGGCGCGGCCGGCCGGGTGGTGGGCCCGGCTGCTCCTGCTCGCCTGCACCCTGCTCGGGCTGGCCGCCATGCACACCATCGGCCACGGCACGCACTCCGTCGCGTCCCACCCGGACGGCCACGCCGCCGTGTCGCAGCGGGCGCCGGTCGCTCAGGCCGCCGGGCCCGAGGTGGTCCCGGTCGTCCACGGCGCCACGCCTGAAGCGGTCCCGGCCGCCCATCTCGCCGGGCCGGTGTCGTTCGCCGGCCAGGACGGCGCGGTGGCGCTTCCCGCCGACAAGCCGGGGGGTGCCCCGAGTGGCTGGAGTGTCTGCCTGGCGGTGCTCGGCGCCGTCACGGTGGCGCTCCTGCTGGCGACGCTGCTGTTCGGCCGTGCCCACCGCGTGATCGCGACCCACCATTCGTCCCGGCCGTCGCGTGCGCCGCGCGCCCCGCCACCCCGCCCGGTCGGGCTTCGCCTCGCCACGGTGTCGGTGCTGCGCAGATAGGACGCCCCGACGCGGTATCGCCGCGTCCGGAGTCCGCTGCGTACGTTTCTCACACCGAAAGGTCTGATCGTGTCCACTCGTACCATCGCGCGCCGTGCCGCCCTGGCCGGCGTCGCTCTCAGCACCGCTCTCACCCTGGCCGCCTGCGGCGGCGACGACCACCAGGCCGGCTCCGGCCACGAGATGCCGGGAGCGGGCGCCACCGCCGGCCCTTCGGCCAGCGCGTCCGCCACGTTCGACGACGCCGACGTGATGTTCGCCGAGATGATGATCCCGCACCACCAGCAGGCGGTGCAGATGTCGGAACTGGCCGACAGCCGTGCCGGGGACCCCGAGGTCAAGGGCCTCGCCGGGGAGATCAAGGCCGCCCAGGCGCCGGAGATCGCCACCATGACCGGCTGGCTCACCGCGTGGGGCCGGCCCGTCCCGTCCGGCAGCCCGAGCGGCGGTCACCACGACCACGGCATGCCGGGCATGATGTCCGACGCCGACATGGCGAACCTGGCGGCCGCCTCCGGCCGGGAGTTCGACCGGCAGTTCCTGGCCATGATGATCGCCCATCACCAGGGCGCGATCACCATGGCGGAGCAGGAGGTCGCCAACGGGGTCAACACGGACGCCAAGGCCATGGCGCAGCAGATCATCACCGCCCAGCAGGGCGAGATCGACACCATGAAGAAGATTCTCGCCCGGCTCTGACCGCCGCCGGCCGGGGCGCCTCGGAGTCGTCGTGGCTCCGGCGTCCCGGCCGGGCGGAGCGACCCCGCCGGTCGGGCTCCGCGGGCTCAGCCGCGCTTCATCAGGCGGCCGACGGCGGCCATCATCTCGGCGGCCATCTCGTCGGCGCGGCCCTCGGCGGCCCCCTCGTGCATGCAGTGCCGGGCGTGGCCGTCGAGCAGGCCGAGGGCGACCTTGTCCAGGGCGGCCTGGATCGCCGAGATCTGGGTCAGCACGTCGATGCAGTACCGGTCGTCGTCGACCATCTTCTCCACGCCGCGGACCTGGCCCTCGACGCGGCGCAGCCGCGCGAGCAGCTGGTCCTTGCTGGCGGTGTAGCCCCGGGTCGGGGTGCTCGGTGTGGTCATGCCAACCAGGATAGCGTACCCCCCAGGGGTATGCTACCGTCCTCGGGAGAGCTACCCCTGGGGGGTATAGCATGGATGCGGGAGGAGATTTGCCATGGTCACCACCACGTACCAGGTGCAGGGCATGACCTGCGGGCACTGCGTCAGCTCGGTCAGCACCGAGGTGAGCGCGATCCAGGGCGTCAGCGACGTCCAGGTGGACCTGGTCTCCGGCCGGGTCACCGTCACCAGTGAGAGCCCGCTGGACACCGAGTCCGTACGCGCCGCCGTCGACGAGGCCGGGTACGACCTCGTCGAGGCGTGACGGGGTCACGACCCCAGAGAACCGAGGTATCACGATGAACACGGCGACGAAGCTGAGCGGTTTCGCCCTCGGCCTCGCGGCGGTGTTCGGCACGGCGTACGGGGTCGGCCACCTGGCCGACCCCGTCACCCCGGCCGCCGACACCCGCCACGAGCCCGCCGGCGCCGGCCACGGCTCCGACCCGCACGGCAGCTCCGACCCGCACGGCAGCTCCGACCCGCACGGCAGCTCCGACCCGCAGGGCAGCTCCGACCCGCAGGGCAGCTCCGACCCGCAGGGCAGCTCCGACTCGCACGGCGGCGACCAGACCGGTGCCGCGCACCTGCCCGGCGGGCTGCTCGTCTCCGACCGCGGCTACACCATGCAGCCGGTGGACGCCCCGAACGGGCAGTTCGCCTTCCGGATCACCGGCCCGGACGGCGCTGCGGTGACCGGCTACGAGATCGCCCACGACAAGCGGATGCACCTGATCGTGGCGCGGCGCGACCTGTCCGGCTTCCGGCACGTCCACCCCGAGCTGGGCGCCGACGGCACCTGGCGGGTGGACTCCCCGCTGGGCGGGCCGGGCGTCTGGCGGGCCTTCGCCGACTTCACCCCGTCGGGCGGGGAGCCGCTCACCCTCGGGGTCGACGTGACCGTCCCCGGCCAGCTCCAGCCCCGGCCGCTGCCGGCACCCGCCGCCAGCACCACGGTCGACGGCTACACGGTCACCCTCACCGGCACCCCGCAGCCGGCCCGCACCAGCCAGCTGACGCTGACCGTCAGCCGGGACGGGAAGCCGGTCACCGACCTGGAGCCCTACCTCGGCGCGTACGGGCACCTGGTGGCGTTGCGGCAGGGCGACCTCGCGTACCTGCACGTGCACCCGGAGGGCGTGCCCGGTGACGGGCGTACCCCGGCCGGGCCGGCGGTGAGCTTCGCCGCCGAGGTGCCCTCGGCCGGCAGCTACCGGCTCTACCTGGACTTCCGGCACGGCGGGGCGGTGCACACCGCCGAGTTCACCGTGCTGGCCGGCGACGCCCCGGCGGCCCCGGCGAGCACCGCGGGCACCCGCGCCACCCCGACCGCTCCCACCCCGACCGCCGACGCCGGCCACGGCGCCCCCGGTCACGGGCACAACTGATCGGAGGTGCCGCGATGACCCCGACCACGAAATCCCTGCCGGTCGCACCCCACCGGATCGAGCTGACCATCGGCGGGATGACCTGCGCGTCCTGCGCCGCGCGGATCGAGAAGAAGCTCAACCGGATGGAGGGCGTGACCGCCACCGTCAACTACGCCACCGAGAAGGCCACCGTCCGGTACGCCGACGAGGTCACACCAAAGGACCTCATCGCCACGGTGGAGAAGACCGGCTACACCGCCGTCGTGCCTCCCCCGCCCACCCCGGCCGGTACGGCCGGACCTGCCGTCGAGCCGGCCGACGAGCTGCGCGGCCTGCGGACCAGGCTGTGGGTCTCGGTCGCGCTGACCGTGCCGGTGATCCTGCTGGCCATGGTGCCGGCCTGGCAGTTCACCTACTGGCAGTGGCTGTCGCTGACCCTGGCCGCCCCGGTGGTGGTCTACGGCGGGCTGCCGTTCCACCGGGCCGCCTGGATCAACCAGCGGCACGGCGCCGCCACCATGGACACCCTGGTCTCGCTCGGCACCCTGGCCGCGTTCGGCTGGTCGCTCTGGGCGCTCTTCCTCGGTGACGCCGGGATGCCCGGGATGACCCACCCGTTCCGGCTCGACATCACCCGCACCGACGGCGCCGGCAACATCTACCTGGAGGCGGCGGCCGGCGTCACCGTGTTCATCCTTGCCGGCCGGTACTTCGAGGCCCGTTCCAAGCGGACCGCCGGCGCCGCCCTGCGCGCCCTGCTGGAGCTGGGCGCCCGGGACGTCGCGGTGCTGCGCGGCGACGTCGAGACCCGGATCCCGGTCGACGAGCTCGCGGTGGGGGACCGGTTCGTGGTCCGCCCCGGCGAGAAGGTCGCCACCGACGGGGTGGTGGACGAGGGTACGTCGGCCGTCGACGCCAGCATGCTCACCGGCGAGTCGGTGCCGGTCGAGGTCGGCCCGGGCGACACCGTGGTCGGCGCGACGGTGAACGCCGGTGGCCGGCTGGTGGTCACCGCCACCCGGGTCGGTGCGGACACCCAGCTCGCCCAGATGGCGAAGCTGGTGGAGCAGGCGCAGTCCGGCAAGGCGGCCGTGCAGCGGCTGGCCGACCGGATCTCCGGCGTCTTCGTCCCGATCGTGATCGCCCTGGCCGCCGGCACGCTCGGCTGGTGGCTCGGCACCGGGGCGGGCCCGACGGCCGCGTTCACCGCCGCGGTCGCCGTGCTGATCATCGCCTGCCCGTGCGCGCTCGGCCTGGCCACGCCCACGGCGCTGCTGGTCGGGACCGGCCGGGGAGCCCAGCTCGGCATCCTGATCAAGGGGCCGGAGATGTTGGAGTCCACCCGCCAGGTGGACACCGTCGTGCTGGACAAGACCGGCACGGTCACCACCGGCCGGATGACCCTGGTCGACGTGCTCCCCGCCCAGGGGGTCGACCGGGCGGACTTGCTCCGGCTCGCCGGGGCGCTGGAGGCCGGCTCGGAGCACCCGGTCGCCCGGGCGGTCGCGGCGGGCGCCGCCGAGGCGGGTGCGCTGCCGCCGGTCACCGGCTTCGCCAACGCCGAGGGGCTCGGCGTCACCGGCACGGTGGACGGCCACGAGGTGGTCGTCGGTCGGCTCCGGCTGCTGCGTGAGCGGGGCCTGGACGTACCCGAGGAGGTCGTGCGGGCGGCGGGCGACGCGGAGGCGGCCGGCCGGACGGCCGTGCTGGCCGGCTGGGACGGCCAGGCCCGGGGCGTCCTCGCGGTCGCCGACGTGGTCAAGCCGACCAGCCGGGAGGCGATCGACGGGCTGCGCGGCCTGGGACTGAAGCCGGTGCTGCTCACCGGCGACAACGCGACCGTCGCCCGGGCGGTGGCGGCCGAGGTCGGCATCGACGAGGTGATCGCCGAGGTGCTTCCGGCCGACAAGGTCGACGTGGTCAGGCGACTCCAGGGCGAGGGGCGGACCGTCGCGATGGTCGGCGACGGGGTCAACGACGCCGCCGCGCTGGCCCAGGCCGACCTGGGGCTGGCCATGGGCACCGGCACCGACGTGGCGATCGAGGCGGCCGACCTGACCCTGGTGCGCGGCGACCTCACCGCTGCGGTCGACGCCATCCGGCTCTCCCGGCGGACCCTGGCCATCATCAAGGGCAACCTCTTCTGGGCGTTCGCCTACAACCTGGCCGCACTGCCGCTGGCTGCCGCCGGCCTGCTCAACCCGATGATCGCCGGGGCCGCGATGGCCTTCTCGTCGGTGTTCGTGGTCGCCAACAGCCTCCGGCTGCGCGGGTTCCGCCCGGTCGGCTGAGCACGGGCGCGCCGCCGCCGGTCCCACCGTGGAGGCCGGCGGTGGCGTCGTTCCTCCCCGTCCCCATCCCGCTGCCCCGACCGGTCGCCGGTCACCGTGGGTGATCACGTATGGGTGATCGGTGTTTCCGGCGAAAAGGCCCGGGGTACATCCGGGACGTCGGAGGAACTGCAAAATGGAGGTTCGCATGGGTATCGACGACAAGATCGACAATGCCGGCGAGAACACCACGGGCAAGATCAAGGAGGGCCTGGGTCGGGCGACCGACGACGAGCGCCTTGAGGCCGAGGGCCGCAACGACCAGGCGAAGTCCAACCTCAAGCAGGCCGGCGAGAAGATCAAGGACGCTTTCAAGAGCTGACCGACGCATCCCGCACGCCGGGCCGACGACCTGTCGGCCCGGCGTGCGGCGCGCTGTGCCCGACGACGATCGCTGTCACCACCCGGGGAACCGGTTCGCGGCAGCGGAGCGTGAGTGCCTCCGGTACGACGGCCGCAGCACGCCGACGTGACCTCGCAGCGATCCTGGTCGTTGCCAGAACGACATCCGCCGCGTTCCGGCCCGGCGGCCGGGCGACGAGTTCCGGCCGATGGTCGACCCGCGCCGTCCCCTTCGGACGGCCGACACCCGAACGGGGAAACCGATGTTCCGAAGCTCCGCCGCCGCGCTCGCCCTGGTGGCCTGCGCCGCCCTCGTCACCGGCTGCCAGCAGGCCGGAAACGACGCCGCCGACCCGCAGACCGCTCCGGCCGCCGCGAGCGCCACCGCCACCGCAAGCGCCGCCTCGACGCCCAGCCCGAGCGCGTCGCCGACCGGCCCGAGCGCGGCCAACACCGCCGCCGTCTGCCGGCGCGCCGATGACCTGATCATCGAGGCCAGCCGGAGGATCGCCGAGGACTCGGCGGCGGCCACCCGCCGCGAACTCACCCCGGAGCAGCTCAACGGCCAGCTCAAGGGCACCCTCGCCGGGCTCGCCGACGACCTGCGCAAGCAGGCCGGCAACGCCGAGGACCCGCGGATCAGGGATCTGGTGACCGACGCCGCGAAGCAGATCGACGCGGGAGCCGCGGCGGCCAGCCCGGCGACCTGGATGGCGACCGGCTTCGTCCGCATCCCCGAGCGGCTCACCCGCGACTGCCACGTCTGACCGGCGGCGGCCCGGCGAGCGATTGGTGCCGTGGAGTCGGCCCGCTGAGCGGTAACCACAGGCGTGCCACAGACGCTGTGGAGCTGATGTCGTAGATGAATCACCGATCGGGGCCGGTGGCCGACGGCAGTCCATCCCACCCGTGATTCGTTCACGACATCAGCTCCACAGCGAGCGACCCCTGCCCCGACCGGCCGACCAGATGCTCAGCGCCGTACCCGGTAGGTCACGTGGGTGACGGTCGGGCCGGCGACCACCGACACCTGCTCCAGTCGGGGGTCGCCGACCCCCTCGAAGAGCCGTTCGCCGGCCCCGAGCACGATCGGCACCAGGTGCAGATGGAGGGTGTCCAGCAGCCCCGCCGCCAGGCACTGGTTGACCGTGCTCGCGCCGCCCGCCACCGAGACCACCCGGTCACCGGCCGCCTCCCGGGCCTGCCGCAGCGCGGCGGCGAGCCCGTCGGTGACGAACCGGAACTCCGTCCCGCCGCGCATCACCAGCGTCTCGCGCGGATGGTGGGTGAGCACGAAGACCGGCGTACGGAACGGCGGGTCCTCGCCCCACCAGCCGGTCCAGTCGAGGTCCCACGGCCCGTCGCCGCCGCCGAACATCCGGCGTCCCATCACGTACGCCCCGACGTCCCGGGTCAGCTCGTCGACCACCTCGGCGTCGACGCCGCGCTCCCCACCGGCCAGCCCGTGCCGCTCCCGCCAGGCGTCCAACCCGAAGAACCACTCGTGCAGGCGCAGCCCGCCCCGACCCAGCGGGTCCTGCCGGCTCTGGTCCGGCCCCGCCACGTACCCGTCCAACGACATCGAGATCTGACAGCTCACTGTGGTCATGCGGGGTGGACTCCCGTCGTCACCGGAACTCATCGGTCCCCGCCAGCCGGGCCGCGCGCGCCTCCAGGTAGCGCCGCTCCGGCAGGCTGGTGGTCCGCCGAGCCGCCAGCAGGTACGCCTCCCGCGCCGCCGCCCGCTCCCCGGCCAGCTCCAGCAGGTGGGCCCGGACGGCGGCCAGCCGGTGGTGGCCGGCGATCCGCTCGTCGGCGTCGAGCGGGGCGAGCAGGGCGAGCCCGGCGCGCGGACCGTCCACCATGGCCACCGCGGCGGCCCGGTTGAGGGTGACCATCGGGTTCGGCGACACGGCCGCCAGCACGCGGTAGAGCGCGACGATCTGCGGCCAGTCCGTCCGCTCGGCGGCGGGCGCCTCGGCGTGCACCGCCGCGATCGCCGCCTGGAGCTGGTACGGGCCCGGCGGCGACCAGGTCAGCGCCTCGGTCACCAGGGCCACCCCCTCGGCGATGGCGGCCCGGTCCCATCGGCTCCGGTCCTGCTCGGCGAGCGGGACCAGTTCCCCGCCCGGCCCGGTCCGCGCCGCCCGGTGCGCGTCGGTGAGCAGCATCAGCGCGAGCAGGCCAGCGACCTCGCCGTCGTCGGGCAGCGCCCGGTGCAGCTGGCGGGTCAGCCGGATCGCCTCGCCGGTCAGCTCGGCCCGGTGCAGGTCCGCCCCGCTGGAGGCGGTGTAGCCCTCGTTGAAGATCAGGTACAGCACGTGCAGCACGGTCCGCAGCCGCTCGTCCCGCTCGGCCGGCGACGGCATGACGAACCGCGCGCCGGCTGCCTCGACGCGCTGCTTGGCCCGGCGGATGCGCTGGCTCATGGTCGGCTCCGGCACCAGGAACGCCTGCGCGATCTGCGCCGTGCTCAGCCCACCCACCGCGCGCAGGGTCAGCGCCAGCTGCGCCGAGCGGGGCAGCGCCGGATGGCAGCAGAGGAAGAACAGGGTGAGGCTGTCGTCCCCGGTGGACGGCGACTCGTCGGCGGGCGGGGCGACCGTCGCGTACGCCGGCTCCCGGAGCGCGACGGCGACCTCGCGGTCGCGGCGGGCCCGCTCGCTGCGCCACTCGTCCGTCAGCCGACGGCCGGCGACGGTGAGCAGCCAGGCGCGGGGATTGTCCGGCACCCCCCGCTCCGGCCACTGCGTGGCGGCGGCCAGCAGCGCCTCCTGCACCGCGTCCTCGCAGGCGGAAAAGGCGCCGTGCCGGCGGACCAGGATGCCGAGGACCTGCGGCGCGAGGGCGCGCAGCAGGTCCTCCACCTCCCGAGGTGTCACATCTCGGTCCCGGCCTCGTCCATCACCGGGCGCACCTCCAGCACGCCGAAGCCCATCCGGACGTCGGGCCAGCGCGCAGCGATCTCGACGGCCCGCTCCGGGCTGTCGCAGTCGACCATCAGGTAGCCGGCGAACTGCTCCTTGCTCTCCATGAACGGCCCGTCGGTCACCTCGGGGTGCTCGCCACGGAGCCGGACCGTCCGGGTCTGCGACGGGTCGGCCAGCGCCTGGCCACCGACCAGCTCGCCGGACTCGGTCAGCTCCTTCATGATCTCGTCGACCTCGCCGAAGAGCGCGGTGCGCTCCTGCTCGGAGAGGCCCTCGACGAAGCCGGGCCGGTTCCAGATCAGCAACATGTACTTCACGTGGTGCTCCTGACGTCGGTTGGCCACGCCGTTCGTGGCCCTCGATGACAGGTCGGAGCCCGCCCGCTGGATCCGACACCGCCGCCGAAAAGAATTCTGCCCGAGCGGTCAGCTCCGGCCGGGCAGCGGCCGGGGCGATGGCGTGCCGGCGTGCAGCGAGGCCCGGTCGGCGGCGGAGGTGCCGGAGTGCCAGCCGTCGGCGTCCCGGATGGTCAGCCGGGCCCGGGTGACGCCGGGGAAGAGGCTCTCCATCCGCTCGCGGACCGCGTCGGAGCGGGCGGCCAGCACGGGTAAAAGCCGTTCCGGGCCGGTCGCCTCGGCCGCCTGCCGGTCGGCCTCCTCGGTCGCGGCCCGCAGCCGTTCCCCGATGCGCAGCGCGAACGCGTGCAGGAACGACTCGTCGTACGCCTTGGTCCGCCGGCTGCTGCCCCGCTTGCGCTCGGCGCGCCCGCGCAGCATCGCCGCGGTGGCCTGCACCAGCAGCGACGTGTAGAGCAGCTCGACCGCCTCCAGGTCGCCGGCGAAGCCGAGCACGGTGGCGAAGCCCAGGTCGTCGTTCCAGACCGACTCGCACCGGTTCGCCGCCGCCACCTCCTGCACCAGCAGCGCCTTAGCCCCGGCGTACGGGGCGTCGGTGCTCAGGCGCATCCCGCCGGGCAGGTCGGGGCGTTCCGCGGTGGCCTCGACCATCGCCCGGTCCAGGCTGTGCCGGGCGATCAACTCCTGCGCCTTGCCGGTCAGCGCCTCCGCCTCGGCCGGGAAGGTGGTCGACTCGGCCTTGGCCAGCAGCGCCCGCACCCGGTCGAGCATCACCGAACCGCTGCGCCCCGGGGCGGCGCGCCGGGCCACGGCCGGCCCGTCCCCGCCCGGCGGCGGGCGCAGCATCGCGATCGGCGGCAGGCCGTCCAGCAGCGCCAGCACCTCGACCGCGTCGCGCAGCGCGGTGATCCGGTCCTCGCCCTCGCGGGCGGCCCACCGGGCCAGCCAGCCGGCGTCGTCGTCCCACCACACCCGGGCCGCCAGTCCGTCGAGCTGCTCGTCCCACCACGGCGGGACGTCGCCGGCCTGCCCCCGCCGCTGCGCGGCGACCGCGTCGCGTACCAGCCGGCCGGGTCGCGCGCCGAGGCGACGGGTCACCATCCGGGCCACGTCGACCGGCTGCCAGCCGCGCGGCCAGAGGCGGGCGAGGGCACCCGCCAGGCGGTCGAGGAGGGCGGCGTCCACCACCGCCGTGCCGTCCGGGGCGCCGGTGCCGACCACGAGCCGGTCCAGCTTCCGCTCCGCGTCGCGTACGTCGGTGCCGCGCACCGCCGCGACCGCGTCGGCGATGAGGGCGTGGGCGTCCGGCACGGGTGGTCCTTCCTGGGCAAGACGCCCGGGTGGTGTCCGGATCGTCGGGAGTGTCTGCCCGGCAACGGTACCGGGTGCGAATTCGACAGCCGGATCACTCATCCGCACGGGCCCCGTCCGCGTACTACTGCCCGAGCGGACGGAGGGTCGAGGGTGGGCAGCCTCACGGTGAGCGGGTCGGCCGACCGCAGCCGGCACCGTGGTCGTCGCGGGGCCCGGGCGGGCGCGGTGGTGCTGGCGCTGGTGGTGGTCGCCGGCCTGGGCGGCGGCGCCTGGGCGGCCGGGCGCGGCGAGCTGGACCTCGGCGAGCTGGTCGGTGACGTCCGCCGGGCGCCCGCGCCGGCCCGCGCGGCGGTGGCCGCCGCACCGGGCCGGCCGGCGGCGACGCCCACCGCTCCCGTCCTGGGCTACCCCGAGCGGGGTACGGGCACCTGGCGGACGGCGACCGCCCGGGGTGCGGTGGCCGGACGCGCGGGCGAGCTGCTGCGGTACCGGGTGGCGGTCGAGGGCGGCATCGACGAGGTGGACGTGGAACTCCTCGGCCGGGAGGTGGCCGTGGTGCTCGCCGACCGCCGGGGTTGGACGGGCGGGGGGCGGTGGCGGCTGCAACGGGTCGGCCCGGACGTCGCGGCCGACTTCACCGTGCTGCTGACCACCCCGGCGACCCGCGCCGACCTGTGCGGGGACGCCGACGACCGCTACACCTCCTGCCGCAACGGGGACCGGGTGGTGGTCAACGTGGCCCGCTGGGCGCGCGGGGTGCCCGGGTTCGGCGGTGACCTGGCGACCTACCGGGCGTACGTGCTCAACCACGAGGTCGGCCACCGGCTCGGCATGGGACACGAGCTGTGCCCGGCCCGGGGCGCGCCGGCCCCGGTGATGCAGCAGCAGACGCTGGGGCTGCACGGCTGCGCGCCGAACGCCTGGCCGTACGTCGACGGCACCCTGCACACCGGCCGTCCCGGCGAGTACGACGACCCGGTGCCGGCCGGGGACTGACCCCGGCGTCGGTGTCCCGCCCACGGGACGGAACCGTGCTTTCCCCGTCGGCTGCGGCTAGGCTGGCTGCGCTGGTCTCTGCCTTCTGCTACGAGGGAACGAGCCCGGTGGGCGTAGGGAGCAGTGCAGTGCACACCGAGCCTGGGCAGCTGTTGTCGACATCGGCGGCCGACCTCCGGATCACTCTCACCAACATCGGCCACCTCCTGCGGGTGAGCGTCGCCGGCGAGGTGGATTTCGCCACCTCCGGCGAGCTGCGCGCGGCGCTGGACGCCGTGCTGGCCGACCTCACCGGCACCCCCGTCGAGGTGGACCTCGCCGAGGTGCCCTTCCTGGACTCCTCCGGCGTCCACGTCCTGCTCGACGCATACGCCTGGGCCGCCGACCGGGACTGCCCGCTGGTGGTGGCGAACGCGCAGCCCGTCGTGCGTCGGGTCCTGGAGATCACCGGGGTGCTCGCCCTGCTCGGGCTCGCTCCGGCTGGCCGGTGACGCTCAGCTCGCCGGTCTCCACCAGGTCGCGGGCCACGTCGACCAGCTTGACGTTGATTCGTTGGCTCGCCATCACCAGCAGCTCGAAGGCCTGGGCGCCGGTGAGCCGGTGCCGTTCCATCAGGATGCCCTTGGCCTGGCCGATCAGGTCCCGTACGTCCAGCGCCCGGCTGAGCTGGTCGAGTCGCCGCGCGTCGGCGACCGCCACGGCGGCGTGCGAGGCGAAGAGCAGCCCGACCCGTTCCGACTCGCCGGTGAAGGCGTGCGGCTCCCGGGCGTAGAGGTTGAGCGCGCCCAGATTGTCCCGGGCGACGTAGAGCTGGAACGACAGCATGCTGCCGACGCCCAACTCCCGCGCGCGGGCGATGAACCTGGGCCAGCGCTCCTCGGTGTCCACGTCGGGCAGCCGGACGGTCCGCTCGGTGTACGCCGAGGTGAGGCAGGGACCTTCGCCGGTCTCGTACTGCGCCCGGTCGACCCGCAGCACCACCTCGCCGGTGCCGGCGGGGGTGCTCACCCGGCGCCGCCCCTCGATCTCGGTGATCCCGGCGTGCCAGGCGCTGGGCACGGTGTCCACGGCCGCGTGCACGATGGCCCGCAGGGTGTCCTCCACCGTCCGTTCGCCCTGGAACTCGCGGGCGAGCATGGCGAGCCGGGCGGCGAGGGCGTGACCGCCGGTCGCCCCGTCCCCGCCGGCGGGAGGGGACACAGCAGGTCGGGAATGTGGTTGATCGTTGGCCGGCACGGTGCCTCCTCCCCACCGCATTCGGGGTTCCGGCACGTCACCGACCCCGACGCGGTCCTTGACGAATCCGCCGATACCCCGGCGCGCCGCGCGTCAATCCGGTGGGTGATCAGGTCAACGGCTGCCGGGCGGGGCCGTGCCAGCGCACCAGCAGCACGGTCGCGTCGTCGACGAGCTGGTGGTCCTGGTAGGCGAGGATCGCGTGCACCAGGCGGCGGGCGGTCTCCGGCAGCGGCAGGTCGTCGGCGAGCGCCCGGACGGCATAGTCGACCAGCCGGTCGACGCCGAAGGCCGCGCCGTCGGCGGAGCGCGCCTCGGTGATCCCGTCGGTGTGGAAGAGCACGTCGTCGCCGGGCTCCAGGTCCTCCTCGACCACCACCGGCGCCCGGTGCTCGCCGAGGGTGACCGGCAGCGCGGTCGGGGTGGGCAGCACGATCGCCACCCGTCCCCGGCGCAGCACCAGGCCGCTCGGGTGCCCGGCGGAGATCACCCGCAGCCGGCCGTTGCGTTGGTCGAGTTCGGCCAGCACGCCGGTGATCAGGCCCCGCCGGTCGTGGTCGCGGACCACCGTGTCGATGTGGTGGTAGGTGGCGACCAGGTCGCGACCGGACCGCCGGGCGTTGCGGTACGCGGCCAGCGCCAGGCTGGCCAGCATCACCGCCCGCATCCCGCCGTGCGAGCCGTGCCCCACCGCGTCGAAGAGCGCCAGGTGGGCGATGTCGCCGTTGACCGCGTAGTCGAAGGCGTCCCCGCCCACGTCGTAGCTGGGCTCCAGGATGCCGCTGATGGTCATGCTGCCCGTGGAGAAGGTCAGCGGCGGCAGTTGGGCGCGGAGCATCTCGGCGGCCATCCGCATCGGCGCGCGGCGGCGCACCAGCTCCACGGTGTCGCTGTAGCTGGACCGGGTGACCACCAGCTCCGACAGCAGCGCGCAGGCCGCCTCGAACTCGGAGACCCGGTCGGCGGGGATCGGCTCGGCGGAGAGCACCTCGACCACGCCCAGCCGTTCCAGCCCGTCCAGCAGCGGCACCCACAGCCGCGCCGGCCCGGGCCCGCCGTCGGCGGCGTACGGGCGCATCATCGCGTACGCCCGCCCGGCCAGGGTGCCGTCGACGGCCAGCGAGCCCCGGTCGGCGGCCTCGTCGTCCATCGGCAGCAGCTCCCGCTGCTCGTGGTCGACCACGTGGATGCGCATCGAGGTGGCGCCGAGTTCGGTGGCCATCCGTCGGGCCAGCGCCGGCAGGTCCTCCGGGCGCGCGTGGTGGGAGTGACGCAGCAGTCCGTGCAGCGCTGCCCGCTCGCTCACCGTCGCCTCCGTCCTGCCGCCCGCCTGCCGGTACGGGTACCCCGCCGGCCACCGCTCGGAACGCCGGCCGGTCAGCTCCGGGGGAAGGCGGCCCAGATGTTCTTGGTGCCGTCGGTGGCGTACCAGCCGACGCCCAGCGAGACGGCCTCGGCGATCTGGAGCCCGCGCCCGCCGGCCCCCATCGGACGGGTGTCGACCAGCTCCGGGATGGTGCTCAGGTCGTGGTCGGCGACCTCCAGGATGAACCGGTCCTCGGCGACCAGCAGGCGCACGATGGTGGGCGGGATGCCGTGCCGCAGGGCGTTGGTGGCCAGCTCGCTGGCGACCAGGACCATCAGCTCGGGCACCTCGTCCAGCTTCTCCCCGGCGAGCAGTTCCTCGCCGGTCAGCGCCTGGTGCAGGGACGCCCGCAGGCCGCGCAGGTCGGCGGGACTGGACAGCTGCCACCGCCGCAGCTCGGTAGCCTGCGGCGACGGGGGTGAGGTGCGCAGCTGTGCCATGGTCCCGGTTTACCCTCCGTAGCCGCGTCCTAAGCGGTTCCCCCCGGGTGTCGTGACCTGGACAGTGCCCCGCCGCAGGCCGCCGTCCCGGCCTGCGGCGACCCGCCGCGGGCCCCCGTCGGGCGGGTGGCGCGGGCCCGGCCGGGTGCGTGGTTGTTCTACCCTCCTCTATGTGAGCGAGCTCATTCCGGAACCGGTGCACCCGGGACAGATCCGTACCTCCGACGCCGACCGGGAGCGGGTCGCGGCGGTGCTGCGGGAGGCGGCGGCCGAGGGCCGGCTCGACCTGGGCGAGCTGGACGAGCGGCTGGGCCGGGTCTACGCCGCCCGCACCTACGCCGAACTGGAACCCCTGACCCACGACCTCCCCGCCGTGGGGTTCTCGCTGTTCCCGCCCCCGCCGCCGGCGTACGTCGCCCCGGCGCCGGTGTCGCGCAGCGGCTACGCCCTGGCCGGCAAGTTCGAACGGTCCGGCCCGTGGAGCGTCGGCCCCGAGTTCACCTGCCTGGCGTTCTGGGGTGGCGGGCTGGTCGACCTGCGTGACGCGATCTTCACCGTGGGTGCGGTGCGGATCAAGGCCTACGCCCTGATGGGGGGCCTGGAGATCTGGGTGCCCGAGCAGGCCACCGTGCACGTGACCGGGGTCGGGGTGATGGGTGGCTTCGACCACCGGGCCACCGGGCCGGGCGCGCCGGGTGCGCCGACGGTCACCGTCGGCGGGTTCGCCCTCTGGGGCGGGGTGGCGATCAAGCGCAAGCCCTCCGAGCGGGAGCTGCGGTTGCGCAAGCAGGAGAAGAAGCGCAGGAAGCTGGAGAACTGGTCGCCCGACTCCGACGACTGACGACTGGCCGGTCCGGTCGCCCGGACTGCGACGGTGGGACCGAAAGCGGTCCGTTTCGCCGAGGTCCGGCCGCCCGAACGGCCGATCGAGCTGCGGTAGTGGGCCACCGGGCGATGCCGATCGGACGCCGGTTGAGATACCGTCGCGAGGTGATCGTCGAGGAGCATTGGTGGAACGGGGACGCGACGGCACGCGGCCGTCGCGACGTGTACATCCGCAGCGACGGGCTGCGCTGGGAGGTACAGGCACAGATCGGCGGCGCCTACGGCCGCTCGAAGGTGCAGGAGTGTCCGAGTCGTACCTCGGCGAGCATTCTCGCCGGGGCGTGGCGCGGGGGTAATCCCGCGTGGCGCGAGCTGCCCCGCTGAGCGCGGGCGGGTTCGCGCGAAACTGACGCCGACCCCCGCCGGCGTGGTGGTCCGCGCCGCCGGGGTTCCGCCGTCCGCGTCAGGTACCAAAAACGTTGATCACGGTACGTCGGGCGGCCGTGGTGGCCCGGGGCCGGTGCGTTCAGATGCCCGCCGCGATGCCGGCCTGCCGGTTCGCCTCCGCCATGTCGAGGCCGGACGCCTGGAGCGTCTCGCTCACCACGATGCCCAACTGCGACACGACGATCGTGCCCGAGAAGCGGTCATCGGGCGGCCCGGGACGGTCCGTCCGCCGGCGGGCGGGTCGGGGGCGCCGCTCCGCAGCCGGGGGGACAGTCCGCACGCGCGCTCACGCCACTTCCTACCCGTCAGGCGGGGCCGTAGTCGTTCCGACCTGGGCTGCGCTGGGCGCAGTGCGCTGGCCGGCCAGTGCGGTGGCGATGACGTCCGCGGGCGCCTTCAGCAGTGCGATGATCCTCGGGTGGGTCGTGACGTTGCGTGACGTAGGTGGGTCGCTCGGCCAGTGACTCTCGCGCCGTCGTCGCGCACCTTCCCGGCGCATTTCGAAGGCGATCTCATCCCGACCGTCTGACCGACGCACGTCCACCGGAGGGCTCCGATGACCGACTCACCCGAGATCATCCGTCGCTACTTCGCGTTGGCCGGCCAGCCGGACCGGGACGCCTACTTCGCGCTCTTCGCCGACGACGCGGTCATCGAGGACGAGGGCAGGGAGCACCGGGGGATCGAGGCGATCCGCGCCTGGCGCCGGGCCACGCCCCTGGTGTCGTACGAGATCACCGACGTCGAGGACACCTCGGCGGGGACGGTGGTGACCGCCACCATCAGCGGGGACTTTCCCGGCAGCCCCGTCGCCGGCCTGCGCTTCCGCTTCGCGGAGTATGACGACCGGCAGATCCGCCGGCTGCGCATCGCGCCCTGAACAGGAGAGCGGGCCGACCGCGCCAGCCACGCCTCGGCCACCGAGGGGGTTCACCGGAGGCCCTGCCCCCGGTGATTGTGCCGATCCAGGCCGTGAGGCGTACCGTTGGCTTGTCGCCCGGGCCCCCGGTGGCCGTCAGGTGCCGTCGCCGCCGGTTCAAGGCGGCCTTGACCAATCGTTATCCCCATCGGGACAGCTGCTCGCCGTGCTGGCTGATCGCCTACCACGTCCCGACGCACGATCCGCCGGTCACGCACGGTTCAGGGTCGCCCCGCCCCGACAGCCGGCGGTGGATCGACCGGCGCAACCACACCGCCGTCCGTGAGCGCGACCGCCTCGGACGGCTTCACGCAAGGGAGCACCCGTATGAGGATCGCCAGAGACCGGATCGTCACCGTCCTTCGCGAACGCGGCCAGCAGATGAGGGCCGACTGGATCGAACGCGAGCTGCCGGAACTGGTGGACCCGGCGCAGCACGTCGGGCTGTTCGCCACCCTGCATCTCGATCCGGCCGACCTCGTGGACGCACCGTCCCGATGAGGGTGGCGCACATCGAGAGCGACCAGTTCGGCGGCCAGTCACCGGTCACCGGGGCCGGGGCTGGGAAGGCGGTGCCGGAGCGCCTGCCCGCACCAGCCCGCACCGCGGCCTGACTGCCGCCACCCCTGGCTCACCGCTGTGGACGTACGCCGCCGCCCGATCGCAGGTGCGGCGACCGCGGGCGCTGCGCGGGCCTGATGGCCCGGCTGCTCAGGGGCGCTCGTCGGCGAAGTGGCCGCGCAGGGTGGCCAGCGCTCGGGTGATGAGCCGGGAGACGTGCATCTGCGAGATGCCGATCTGCTCGGCGATCTGGCCCTGGGTGAGATTGCCGTGGAAGCGCATGTTCAGGATCCGGCGTTCGCGTTCCGGCAGGGTGGCGAGGGCCGGGCCGAGGGCGACGCGGAGTTCGACGAGGTCGAGGCCGTGGTCGTGGGCGCCGAGGGTGTCGCCGAGTTCCGTGCTGCCGTCGGCACCGGTCGGTGTGGACAGGGAGGTGGCGCGGTAGGCGCGGGCCCCTTCCAGTCCTTCCAGGACCGTCTCCTCGGGCAGGTCGAGGTAGGTCGCGATGTCGGCCACGGTCGGTGAGCGCCCCAGGGTGTGGCTGAGGGTGCTGTTGGCCTCGGTGATCGACAGACGAAGCTCCTGCAGGCGGCGGGGCACCCGCACGGCCCAGGTACGGTCGCGGAAGTACCGCTTGATCTCGCCGATGACGGTCGGGATGGCGTACCCGGTGAAGTCGACGCCCCGGGTGGAGTCGAAGTTGTCGACGGCCTTGATCAGCCCGACCACCGCGGTCTGGGCCAGATCCTCGTCGTGTACGCCGCGTCCCGAGTAACGGCGTGCCAGGTGGCGGGCGAGCGGCAACCACGCCTCGATGGCGCGTTCCCGCAGCGCCGGGCGACGGGGGTCGCCGGCCGGAGTGGTGGCCATCATCGCCAGGAGGGCATCCGCGCTGTCGGCGCTCTGCACGCTGCTGCGCTGGCCGAAGCGGGTGCTGGTCGTCGGTTCGAAGGTGGTGACCATGAGTGTGGCCTTCCCGCACGGGCCCGCTGATCGAAACGACCGGAAGATCTCCGAACCGGCTGTCGCCGGAGCGCACGTACGGGCTGGTGCGCTGTCGCAAGGCCACGATCACGGGCCTCGCCACCGCGTCATGTCGTTCACTTGATACCGCGAACGCTACCCGAAAGGCGGATCAATTGCTAGCCGAAAGTATGAGGCGTCCCAGCGTGGCGGCCGGTGACTCGACGACGGCAGGAGGATCACCCAATCCGCCCCGACACGGCTCGGCGATGGCTGACACTGAAGGTGAAAGGGCACCGGGTCAGCCGGCAGCCGGCCGTCAGGAGGGAGTGCATCGTGACGTCGGGATCAATGACTGAACGGATCAAGGGTCTGCTCAACAGCCCGAAGGGTCGTGACCTGATGCGGTTCGGCCGCACCCAGGCGGCCAAACCCAGCACCCAGCAGAAGCTTCGACAGCTCATGGAGCGGGTGACCGGAGGACCGGGTCGACGCCGCTGATCAACTGGCGGACTGCAACGGCTGGACATGCGATCGTGAGTGACACCAGCATTGGCGCCGACCGCCAGCGCGGCAGTGACTACGCCGACCTGTCCCGGCAGGTGCGGGCCGCGGGTCTACTCGAGCGGCGGCGGGGGCACTACACCGTGCGGATCGGCCTCGTCGTCGCATCCTTCGTCGGGCTGTGGGGTCTGTTCGCCCGGTTGGGTGAATCATGGTGGCAGCTGGGCGTCGCCGCGGCCCTCGCGGTGGTCTTCGCGCAGGCCGGATTCATCGGCCACGACGCCGGGCACCGGCAGATAGCCCGTACGCGGCGCGGGAACGACCTGATCGGCATAGTGCACGGCAACCTGCTGACCGGGCTCAGCTACGGCTGGTGGGTGGACAAGCACAACCGGCACCACGCCCACCCGAACACCGAGGGCAAGGACCCCGACATCACCGTGGCGCCGCTGTCCTTCACCGCCGGCCAGGCCCGGCGACGGCGCGGCCTCGGCGCGCTCGTCGTCCGCTCCCAGGCGTACCTGTTCTTCCCGCTGCTCCTGCTGGAAGGCCTGCACCTGCACGCCAACAGCGTGAAGGCCCTCCTCGGCCCACGCCACATCGCGCGTCGGCCCGCCGAAGTCGGACTGCTCGCCCTGCACCTGGGCGGCTACCTCGCCGCCATCCTCCTGGTGTTGAGCCCGGCGCAGGCCGTCGCGTTCATCGCGGTCAACCAGGGGTTGCTCGGCCTCTACCTCGGCTGCTCGTTCGCGCCCAACCACAAGGGCATGCCGATCCTCGACGCCGAGGACAACCTCGACTATCTGCGGAGGCAGGTCCTCACCTCCCGCAACGTGCGCGGTGGGCGGTTCGTCGACGCCCTGCTCGGTGGGCTGAACTATCAGATCGAACACCATCTGTTCCCGAGCATGCCGTGCCCCAACCTGCGCCACGCCCGGCCATTGATCCGCCGGTTCTGCGCCGAGCACGACATCGACTACCACGAGACCACCCTCGGCCGCTCGTGGGCCGAGGCACTGCGCCACCTGGACGACATCGGATCCGGCGAGCCGCGGCCGGACGCCGCACTGCGCTGAAGCCGGGTACCCGCGTACCTCGTGGGTCTGGTCCGGTCCCGAAGGCGTCGGCCTGCTCGGCCGCTCCTCGACCGCGGCCTGCCCGTGGTCGGTGGGACGGGTGGCCGACGGCGTCGGGTCAGTCGCGCTGCTCCGGGTCGTCACCCCTGGTCGCCGTCGGCCGCTTCGAGGGGCGGGTCGGGGTCACCGTGAAGGGATGGCGCAGCTGCCGCATCGCCTCCTCGCTGCCGTCGAAGGTGACGCCCGGGTCGTCGCGCTCGTCGGTAGTCGGCGTGGCGAGAAACAACGCGGAGCGATCATTGTCGTTCGATGTCATGCAACAGTCCCATTTCGGCAGGTGAGGAGCGCACTGGTTCGCGGGGAGTTCTCGCCGCGGCATTCGTGGTAACCGGCCGGCGCTCGCACTGGCGCTCGGTGGCGGTGTCTCGATCACGGGCGACCGCCCGGCGACACACCCCGAACCTTACCCGGCATTGCCGTCCGTCGTGCACCGCCGCCGCAGCGGGCCGCCCGCCGGCCGCCACGCGCGGTGCCACCCTCTGCCGAAACGGCGGTGCCGGCGCTGCTCGGTCCTCCCGCCGAATTCCTACGAGTGAGGAATGGTGCGCAGGACGAGTGGCGGTAGGCGTAGCTGCCGCCGTCTCGCCTAGAAGGTCTCTCGCGGTAGCCAGCCGAGGAAGCGGTGTCGTAGCTGTTGTTTGTTGGCCCGAGGTAAATCGAACAGGGCCGCACTGAAGCAGGAGCCCAGGTAGATGCCGAGCGCGGGCCGGGTTCCGCCGAATTCCGCGAGAAGTTGGCTCTGTTTCGTGGCGCAGGGCCATTCGTGAGCGCAGCCGCTGCAGGCCCAGGTGGGTGGCATGGGTAGGTGTGTCTCGGCCGGAGCGGTGGCTGGATGCGTCGGTCTGGACAGGTGCCGGTTCCGGTGCAGATCGTCCGCAACAGGTAGGTGACAGGTCGCCGCGGCGAAGGTGGCTGCTGTGCGCACGAGGGCTTCCGGGCCGGGCTGCTGCGCGAGCAGGGCTGTGAGGGTGTGGTGCGCCAGAAGGTCCAGCCCCGCGCGGTCGATGTCCAGGGTTCTGCACAGCGACACGAGCACGAGGGGCCCTGGCCAGGTGTCCTCGGTCAGGACGCAGGTGATCATGTCGTTGAGGAGCGCGCCGACGGCCTCGGCGTGTTCGGTGAGGGCCGGTGGGGCGTGGGGGTCCTGACTGATGGTGGAGGTGGTTTGGCTGACGGTGTTGCGAATGATCGAGGTGCCGCGGAAAACATCCACTGGGTATCTCCTCGTCAGCAACGTTCAGGAGTTTGCCGTAAAGGCAGTCGAGTGACCAGGCGTCAAGAGGCGATTGCGCACCGTTTCAGGATGTGGTGGTGGCCTGTCGTGATGGTAGAGAACCATTTCGATGCGCGGTGCGGATCGACGCAACTGCTGACTGAACAGTCAGTTGTGCGGCCATCCTCTTGGCTCCGATCCTGATGAGACCGTGTCCCTGCGAAGGTGACGGCGTTGTTCGCCGGCGCGCGCCTGTCGCACGTGACCCGCCCGAGCCGCCATCCGCCGGACTGGCCCTCGGACCACACGCCCCGGAGCTCCTCGCCGACTCGTTCGTATCCCGAATCCTGCGTGCTCCGCGGTAACGCTCTCCGCGACAGGGGGAGTACGTTGGGGCTCTGTAGTTCGCATCCGCGGTATGGGTGCGGCGAACCGGCGTCAAGGAAGTGGCGTGGGTCCCGGCTCCGCCCTGGTGGGTCCGTGCAGCGGCCCGTCAGGTGGGCTGCCATCCGCGCGTTCTCCTCGGCTTCGGTTCCGGGCTGGGCGTGCCGGTCGTGAGGATCTGGTGCCATGACTCGCCCCCTGCCGACGGACCCCGCTGACGCCTTCGCCGAACTCGGCCGTATCAAGCTCGGCGAGGTCGGTCTCGACGATGTCCTGCAGCGGGTCGCGGAACTGGCCAAGCGGGTGCTGCCCACACCGGTGGAGGTGTCGGTCACGCTGGTACGCGGTGAAACCGCGTACACGGCGGCGTTCACCGACGACCTGGCCCGCGACATGGACGAGCGGCAGTACGCGGAGGGGCGCGGCCCGTGCCTGGAGGCCGCGACCAGCGGTGACATCATGTCCGTGCCCGACCTCGCCGCCGACGACCGCTGGCCCGACTGGGGCGAACGCGGCCGCAAGGCGGGGGTGGGCAGTTCGGTGTCGGTCGGCCTGCCGATGCAGGAGGCGGTCGTCGGGGCGCTGAACGTCTACGCGCGCACGTCGCGCGCCTTCGACGACGATTCGGTGTCGGTGCTGGAGACGTTCGCCGCGTACGCCGCGGTCGCTCTGGCCAACGCGCAGCTCTACGACAGCACCGCGACCCTGGCCCGGCAGATGCAGGAGGCGATGGCGAGCCGTGCGGTGATCGAGCAGGCCAAGGGCATCGTCATGGGCGAGCGCCGCTGCAGCCCGGCGGAGGCGTTCGCGGTGCTGGCGAAGGTGTCGCAGGACTCCAACCGCAAGGTCCGCGACGTGGCCCAGGCCCTCGTCGACCGGGCAGCCGGGACGTCCCGCGACTGACGCGCCGTGAGCGTGTTGGTGCCCGGGAGCAGGGCCGGGTGTTAGCCGGCGACCGGTGGGGTAGGGCAGGAGCCAGGATCGTCGGCCCCGCGACCGTGTCCGGACCGGCCTACCTGCAGCTGGTCGAGGCGACCGAACCGGGCCGGCCGCTGACCGGAACGGCAACCGCCCTCCTGCACCAGCACAGGAGGTGACGGACTGGTCTGGGTCGGCGCCCGGCCGGATCCCCGGAATCGGGTGACGCTTCGATCCAGCAGGGGAGCTACGCCCATGTCGTCCGTGCCCGCCTGACGCTGCCGTGTCCGTCGGCCGTCGGGAGGCGCGGATGCGGTGAGAGGTCACCGGTCCGATGGACCGCATCGCTGGTCAGGATCGAGGTAGCAGTGGTTTCGGCCAAGCTCATCGGGGTGCCGGTCACCGCCAGCAGGTAGGTGACGCACGGGGCCGCGTCGCGCAGGGTCAGCTGGACGTGAGCGCGGGCGGCTTGTCCAGCCGGCGGTGGAGGCCGTTGAGCCAGGCGTCGTCCTCACGTTCCTGCCGTGGCCCGCGGCGCGCGCGTCCGATCATCGTCCTGACCGGCAGGTCATGTCGGTCCCGATGCCGTACCGACGTCGTGGGAAGACGTCAACGGCTCGGCGGGCATGCCCCGAACGGTGGCGAGGTGACCGCCCGTGGGGGTGCGCCTGGTGGACGACCGCACCGGAACCGGATTGACCATGTGGGGGCGGTACCCGGTCGAGCACCCTGCGGACAGGCGCGATGAGGTGTGTCTCGGCGGTCTTCGGGTAGGGGCGCATCCAGCGAGAGATGGGAGACCCGATGGCGAGCATCACCAGGTCGATGCTGGAGACGTACCCGAAGTCGATCAACCTGGACCGGTCGAAGCTGGCCGCCGCGATCGACGCGCTCAACGACTGCGCCCAGGCCTGCACGGCGTGCGCGGACGCCTGCCTGAGCGAGGACATGGTCGCCGAACTGGCGAAGTGCGTGCGGACGAACCTGGATTGCGCCGACATCTGCGCCACCACCGCCCGCGTACTGTCCCGGCACACCGGCTACGACGCGAACATCAGCCGCACCGTGCTGGACGCGTGCGCCATGGCGTGGCCGTCGTGCGCGGACGAGTGTGCCGGTCACGCCGACCGGCACGAGCACTGCCGGATCTGCGCCGACGCGTGTCGCGCGTGCGAGCGGGCCTGCCGGGACCTGCTCGCCACCATCGGCTGACGAAGCCGCCGGTGCCGGCCACCACGGCCGGCACCGGCACCACTCACGGTGTCACCGCTTGGCCTCGTGCTTGGCCATCTGGGGCTGCTCGCCCTTGCCGACCCTGCGCAGCGCCTCGCGCAGCTGCTCCTCGGTCATCTTGGAGTTGCCCTCGATGCCCGCGTCGTGGGCCTGCTGGCGAAGTCCATGCAGCCGTTCCCGGTCACCCATGTCGGCCTCCCCTTGGTGCGGTGGCGCGGGCGGCTCCGCGCCACTGTCACCCCTCGTCTTCCCGGACGCACCGGGGCCAAACGGCCTCAACCAGCGTCCGGACGGCCGGCGCCGTCAGGCGGCTTGTCGTGGCCGCGGGTGTTGACGCTGAAATCACCCTCAGACGCCATCCGGACCTCCTTCAGGTCGCTCAGACGCTCGACGCGCTGCCGGCGGAATTGGCTGTACGGCGCCTTCTCGGTGACCAACTCGTGGCCGTGTGAGTGGGTGATCGAGTTCGGATTGGAGCGCATCGAGCGGGGGATGTATCCCTACGTGCGGGTGGTATGGGGGGCGGTGGGCGCAGCCGTGGCTGTGGCGACCGTGGCAGGTTGCGGCCCGGTGACCGACCGCGGTGACGCGGCGGCTGCCGTCACCATGCGGATGATGAGCGCCGTCACCGCAAAGGACGGGCCCGCCGCCTGCGCCCTGCTGGCTCCGGACACAGCAGCCGAGCTTGAGCAGTCTGCCGACAAGCCGTGTGCGGAGGCAATCCTGGAGGAGGACCTGCCCGGGCCGGGCTCGGTGTCGGGCAGCCGCGTGTACGGCCAGTGGGCCCAGGTCCAGCTCAGCGGCGACATGGTCTTCCTCGCCGTCTTTCCCGGTGGTTGGCGGGTGGTCGCCGTCGGCTGCACCGCTCGCGGCGACGGGCCCTACGACTGCGTGCTCCAGGGAGGCTGAGCATGCGACCTCAGTTCGTTCTGTTGCTGCTCGTGGTCGCGGCCGGGCTCGTGTACTTCTCCGCGCTGGGGGTGCTGCACCGGTGAGGAAGTTCCTGCGCGACAACTCGCTCGGTGTGGTGTTCGGGCTGATGTTCCTCGTCACGCTGGTCGGTCAGGCGTTCGCCGGGCACGCCGACTTCAACCAGCAGCAACTCAGCGAGGGTCTGCAGCAGGTTTCGTTCGGCCGGTACGTCACGTCCGCGAGTTTCGCCGTCGACGTCACTGAGAACTGGCAGTCGGAGTACCTGCAGTTCTTCCTCTACATCTTCCTGACCGTCTGGCTGCTGCAGAAGGGCTCACCGGAGTCCAAGGAGCTCGACAAAGCCGGCCGCGAATCGGATGAGGACCAGATGGTCGGCCCCCACGCCACCGGAACCTCGCCGGCGTGGGCGCGGGCCGGTGGCCTGCGGCAGGCGCTGTTCTCCCACTCGTTGGGCCTGGTCATGGGCGCGATCTTCGTGCTGTCGTGGCTGGCTCAGTCCGTCAGCGGGGTCGCCGCGTACAACGAGGAGCAGCTCGGGAACCTCCAGGATCCGGTGTCCTGGGGCCAGTACCTGCTCCAGCCCGACTTCTGGAACCGCACCCTGCAGAACTGGCAGTCGGAACTGCTGGCCGTCACGTCGATGGTCGTCCTGTCGATCTACCTGCGGCAGCGGGGATCCTCGCAATCCAAGCCGGTCGGGGCGGCGCATACTGCCACCGGAGTGGAAGGCTGAGCGTGCGAGCACCAACTCGCGGCCGCTGCCAGGCGAGCGGACGCACCCTGCCACTCGTCGAGCTGACGGTTCGCCTGCCTGGGTCGGACCGCTACTGTCCGGGCTGACCGGCCAGAACCCTGCAGTCGTTGGTCGCTGCCGCGAGTAGAGCGGCTGCGGTGTCGAGCCGGCCGACCGCGTGGTGGGTGGCGGCGAGGGTTTTCCACTGGAGTGGGTCAACGGTCAGCACCGCCGCAGCCGGATGGTTGACCAGGAGGTCGAGCCGGTCGGTGTCGGCGACTGATCGGGCTGCGTCTGCCAGGCACATCACGGGTAGCCCGAAGAGGGATCCCTCGTTGGCGACCTTGGCGATCGCTTCGCCCACGGCGGTCGAGCCCTCGGTGAACGCGAGGATGGCGGAGGTGTCGAGGATGAGTCGGATCGGAAGGTCGTTCAGGGTGGGGGTGGGCTGATCCCGTCCGGCGGGAGATGAGCGGTCGCGGGGGCGGCGCTGCCCTGGGGTGCGCCACATGGGGTAGATCGTGCTGCCGTCGGGGAGAGTGAATGGTGCGAGGGGGACGTAGCCGTGCCGTGCGTACAGGTCCCGGTCGGCGAGGGTTGTCGCCTCCGTGTAGGTGGGCAGCGGCACCTGGCCCATTCGAGCGTTGCTGGTGGCGAGCAGGGTGCTGGCACGGCTGGCCCGGTACGGCTTCGGTGCGACGGCGAAGAACGCCAGGTGGTTGTGCGGGCCTTCCGGTCGGTGCGTGTGCAGAACGTCGTCGAGGTGCAGGAAACGGTCCACGTACTCGCCGCAGGCGACAGCGAGCCGCTTGCCGTACCCGCTCGGCGGTGAGATGGGACCGTAGCGGTGCAGCCACACGGCGGCGGCGGAACGATCCTGCAGGAGACAGGCCTCGCCGAACAGCAGAGCGTGTTCGGTCCAGATGCGGACGACGGCGCTGAGGATGACCCGTCGGCGGTGTTCGTCGGGTACGAGCCATGCGCCGATGGTGCTGTCGGCGAAGGGGTCGACGACAAGATCGACGATGTCGGGGATGTCGTGCCAGTGAGCGCGGCAGACGGGCAGATTGTTGATCACGCGGTTCTCCGGGGAGCAAATGCGGCTGGTCAGGGATGGGGGTGTCGCCGGGCTGCGCAGGATTCTGGGACGTCATGACGCTCGGCAGCAGATGCGACTTCTTCTTCACCAACCGTGCCGATCAGTCAGGCGCGGTACGGGCAGAAGCGGTTGCGCGGCCCGTGAAGGCGGGACCGGACCGGACCCCGGTGGCAGCGGCGATGGCGTGCGCCTGTGTGGGGCGGATGGTCGTCGCGGCTGTCCCGCTGGCGCGAGGATGGTCAGGGTTGCTCAGGCGGGCCTGGTGCCCGGTTGACCGCAGCGGCCCGCGAGCTTCTCGCATCCGGTGACGTAACCGCCGACACGTTGCAGGGCCGGGGCCCATGCCCGCAGCGAAGCGTCAGCCGGGATTCCTGTCCCGCCGGTAGCGGAGCCGTGGCCGCCGGCGCTGGTGGGAGCGCCAGGAGTCAACCCGGGTGTGTGGACCAGGTCGCCTGCCCACGGCACCTGACTTGTCCCGGCCGCCTTTGGCGACCTCGGGTCAGGGCTCGCTGTCACGGACGTCCGCGCCTTCTGCGGGGCTACCAGGTGGACCGCCGCCATCGGGGGGAGCGGCCGCATGATCGCGCTGGGCGTTGCGACCCTCGGTGCCGCATCCGTCGATGGCGGCGCGTCGACGGCAGGGCCGGCGGGAGGCATCGACGGCGCGGCGGGTGAGCCGATGATCGGCTGGGTCAGGCCGAGCACCGGGGCCAGAGCGGGTGGTAGAACGTCAACGATCGGCTGGGTCACGGGCTGGACGGCAGTGCCGACCGGTTCCAGCAGGCCTGTCCCGGCGATCTCCTCCACGACGGGCGACGTCAGGCCCACAACCGGACGCGTCGCCGAGGCGACTGCCTCGACGACCGATTCGGCGTCGGCGGCTGTCGTCGGGTCCACCACCTGGCCTACTGCAATCTGCACACCCGCCGACCGTTGTCCCGTCGGCATTCGCGCCGGTACGTCCAGGCCCGCCAGTTGGCCCCAGTCTGGGACCGCTTCCGCACCGCCGACACGGCCGGACGCCCTCTCCATCCCAGGGCCAGTGAGCGAGAAGGGCTCGCACCGCAGGGAACTTTCGGCAAGGGCTCCGCTGGAGCTGAGCAGGTCACCGAGGGTGCAGGACACCGCGCGCTCGGCGGCCCGAGCAGCGTCATCCGCAACCGCCTCGTGAAAGCCCCATAGACCGACCACGCCTCCGATCAGGAGAGCGCCACGCAGCGTCCACCGAGCCAGCCGGCCTCGACACCGCGACAACAGGCACCTCCGATGGATCGCCTTCGTTCTCCCAAGGCCTGTGATTGTGCCCGGAGTGACCGCCCGGACACCCTGCGACACACCGCCGGTGTCGATGTCATCGCCCAGCTCATGCCGGCTGCCGACAGTGCCGCTCAGCGGGCCTTCTTCGTCGCCCGCTTGCGGGGCGGTGTCAACAGGTCGGCGATCGCCGCGATCGCGGACGGCAGCTGAGCCCTCATCCGTGCGAGTGTGGAAGCTCAGTCCTCTATTTTGACGGCCGGGTAGCGATGGCGATGCTCCGCGAAGAACCTGCCGAACTCGGTCAGCGGGAGTGGCTCGGGGATCGGGTACCGAGCGGGTATGGCGCGCAAGGCTGACTGGTAGCGGAAGAAAGTCGCAAGGTCGCTCGGGTAACGCCCCGGATCTACTCCGGCGAACGATCCCGCTACCCGTGCGTGGTCAAGCACCGCCTTCCACTGGTCGACGGTTGCCAGCCCCACGGATTCCACCCCATGGCAGAACAGCATGAGGTGTAAATAGTCGTAGGCGTCCGACTGTTCGAGATAACGCGTAAGGGCATTTGCCGAACCCTCGACGGGGAAGGTGCTCCAGTAGGGCACGCAACCGGTCCGCAGAGCCCACCAAGGGTCGAGGAGCATGAACGACTCCACCAGCAGTCGATCGGCCGGCAGGCCGCGTCGCCGGTACCACCATCGGTACAAATCTGCGACGAGTGGGCTGAGGTCGTCCGGGTCGTCGAAGACCAGTCGCCGTACCTGATAGCCGTGCCGGCTCGCGAACGCGATCACGTCGTCCCGTAGCGCCGGTTCGAACCCCCACTCCGCCTCAGGGCTTTCGCCATCGGGCGCTGGTACCTGCCACCGTGTCCGCTGGACTCCGTAACGGCGTAGATAGTCGGCTATTCGGGGATCGCCCTCGTGGTACTGCTGCGGCTCCAGCCCGCCCACAGCACCGAACTGGAAGACGTGTCGCTGGCCGACGCGGGTGGTGGGCCATCGCCGGGTGCACTCGGCGAGCAGGAGCACGCCGCCGGGATCGAGCGTCTCGGCCAGGAACCGCTCGTACGCGGGGCCGAGTCGGGTGCGTTTGACCCGGAAGTAGGCCATCCGCCGCGACGTCAATCGATCCTGGTTCGGATCATGCATGTGGTGCAGGACGAAGTCGGGGTTGCGGGCCAACAGCGCCTGGGCGGTGGCGTCGAAGGCGTGTACGGCGCGCATGGAATCGTCCGGGGGGACCTGCCGCTGACGCAGCGGGAGCAGGAGCGTCTGGGGCAACCACGCCATGCCGAGGGCCGCACACAGATGCACGAGTGCCCCACTGGACGAGCCGATGGCGACCGCCGGATACCGGCGCCGCGGGTAAAGCCCGGCGATCGCGGCGGCGACATCCTCGATGTCGAGAGCCGCCATGTGCGCGGCCGGCCGTGCCTCGGCTCCGCTAGCCAGGCTGTAGATCGTCTCTCTGAGCCGGATCGGAAGCCGGTTCGCGGCGACTGCGAGCGGACCCAGCAGACGCCCGGCCGGCCGGCCCATTGGTGGGGTGTCGCGGTTATGCAGGAAGCGGGCGGTTGCCACCACCATCGCGGAAGCGGAGTCGAATGCGGCCACCTCGCGGGGTAGTTTCATCACACCTCCCGCCGGCGTCTACCCCGAAAGTCGTCCGGTACGCCCGGTTCCGTCCGCGGCTGGCGGGTAACCCCGACCATGCGGAAGAAGGGCCAGCCGTGTACGCCACCATTCCCGGCGGACGTCACGACCTCGTACCACGACGGTCCGCTCGGTCGGATGCGCAGCCGGGCGGTCGGCGAGCCGCGATCCGATGTGCCGGAGCTGGTGCTCGTCCAGGGCATGGGAGTTGCCGACTACCTCATGCCGGGCCTTGGCGCTCTCGGCGGGTGGACCCGGGCACACCTCGTCGAACTACCCGGCTTTGCCGGCAGCGGTGAACCGCCGCACGAGCTCACCGTGGCGGAGTTCGGCGATACGGTCGCGGACTGGCTCGCCGCCCAGCGACTCGGTCCGGTGCTGCTCGCCGGCCATTCCAGCGGCACTCAGGTTGCCGCGCAGGCCGCGGTGGGCCACCCCGATGTGCATGGTGTCGTCCTGGCCAGCCCCACGGTTGATCCGGTCGCTCGGGGGCCGCTGCGTCTGTTCATCCGCTGGCGTCTGGACGGGCACCGGGAGCCACCGGGGTTGACCGAGTCACATCGGCCCGAGTGGAAGCGGGCAGGGCTTGCCCGCATGCTGCACCTCGCACGCGCACATCTCGACCACACGATCGAGGGACCGGTGACCCGTCTCGAGGTTCCGCTGTTGGTCATCCGCGGGCGCGACGACGTGATCAGTACTTCGCGGTGGGGCCGGCAGCTGGCTGCGTTACCGCCTACGGGTGAGTACGTCGAAGTGGCCGGCGCCCACACCTTCCCATGGCTGGACCCCAAGGCGTGGTCGGAACCGATGCGCCGCTTCGCGACCAGGCTCGACTGATTGGCATCGGCCCGCTGAACCGTGAGCAGCACCTGCCGTCCTTCGGGCTCATCGGGGGCGCTGGAAGCAGGGGTTGACCTGGTGGGCGTGGGGTATCCGCGGCCCATGCGAACAAGGGATCTCGTCGTTGTTGTCACTGGGGCGTCCAGCGGCATCGGTCGGGCGACCGCCCGTGCCTTCGCCGACCAGGGCAACGCCCTCGCCTTGGCGGCGCGAGGAGACGCTGCATTGGACGACGTTGTTCAGGAGTGCGTGGGGCGCGGCGGGCAGGCGATCGCGGTGCCCACGGACGTCAGCGACTCGTCGGCGGTGCAGGAGTTGGCTCGGCGAGCTATCCAGCGGTACGGGCGGATCGACGTATGGGTCAACAACGCTGCGGTGAGCGCTTTCGGACCGTTTCAGGACATTCCGGAGGAAGACTTTCGGCGGGTTCTCGACGTGAATGTGATGGGTTACGTGCACGGTGCCCGTGCGGCGCTGCCGGTGATGCGGGATCAGGGCCACGGCGTACTGGTCAACGTGTCATCGGTTGTCGGGGTGGTGACGCAGCCCTACACGCACGCGTACACGATGGCGAAGTTCGCGGTCCGGGCGTTGAGCGGCAGCCTGCGGCAGGAACTGCAGCTGGAGGCCGCGTCCGGGATCCATGTGTGCACCGTTCTGCCGGCAACGATCGACACACCGATCTTTCAGCACGCCGCAAACTACACGGGCCGGGCGGTGCGGGCCGTGCCACCGGTATACCCGCCCGAGCGGGTCGCGCGGACCACTGTGAACCTTGTGCGGCGGCCCCGGCGGGAGGTGGCCGTCGGGACGGCGGCCCACGCCTTGCTCATGCAGTCCCGGCTGACTCCCGGGTTGGTCGAGCGGCTCATGGCCATCCAGGTCGGCCGGCAGCACTTCCTGCCCCGGCCCGCGCCGGATACCGCTGGAAACCTGTTCCGGCCAGCCCTGCAACCGGTGACAACCCACGGCGGCTGGGACAGCGGGCAGAAGATAGCCCGGCGGGTGGTGGGAACCGCTGCCACACTGCTAGTCGGGACAGCCGCAGCCGCGTTTCGTCGATGGCGGAGATGAGCGATCGGATCGGTGACCGCCGCCGCGATGGGGAGCAGCTGCTCCTCACTCTTCATCCCGTTTATCCACGCCGCTGGTGGCCTCGTAGTGCCACCCGTCGTCGGGGCGGTGAACCCTGCGGTACTCCACGTACCAGGTGCCTTCGCGAGTGTCATGGGTGGGTACCAGGCGTTGGCAGGCGATGATCGCATGCTCTGTGTGTGCTCCACCGGTCGGCAACGGCGGCTGCCAGCGGCGAGCACGGGTGGACCCTCCTGGGCACTCGTGGCTATCCGCTGGCAGGTAAGCTGGTCCATCGCGCCCTCGTAGCTCAGGGGATAGAGCATCGGTTTCCTAAACCGTGTGTCGCAGGTTCGAATCCTGCCGGGGGCACCAGGTCAGCGCCTGCGCACGCCAACCTCCCTGGTCCGCGACGGTGCTCTCGTTGTCCCGGCCCGGTCGGCGGGCAGGTCTGAGGCTGCCCGCCGAGATCCTCCCCAAGGATCTACCTGTCGCTAGAGCGTGATCCAGTACCGCCGTGCGGTGCCGAGTTCGGTGTCCCGGACGTCCTCCAGGACACCGCCGTGGTGCTCGATCGTCTTCGCCGAGGCGATGTTTTCCACCTCGCAGGTGACCAGCACCCGGTCCAGGCCGAGCGCCCGTGCCTCACCGAGCATTCGGCCCAGCGCCCAGGTGGCTAGCCCTCGCCGGCGCGCGGACGGCCGGATGCCGTAGCCGACATGGCCGCCGACCCGCAGCAGGAAGTCGTTGAGTTCATGCCGCAGGGCGATCCCGCCGAGCACCCGCTCGCCCTCGACGATCCACCGGTACGTGCACGGCACCCGACCGGCATCGTGCGCCTTCGCCGGTTCCGACTCGGCAGCCAGCCGGGCCACCCACGTCGCGAACCCGCTGGGCGAGTCCACCTCGTCGGACGGCAGGAGTCCGAAACCGTCCTCGTGGGCGCCGGGACCCCACTCGTCCTGTGCCTCGAGCCAGGCTGCGTGCAGGCGGACAGTGGGCGCGATCAGCTCGGGCATGCGGCGACGGTAGCGGTCCACACAGCGCACTGGCACAGGGGCGAGCATCAAGGGGGCGGCGACTTGGCGGACGACGAGGTCGACGAGGCGATGTGCCGGGCGCTCGACATCCTGCGACACGGGCCGGACGAGCCGTACCTGCACGACGACGAGCAGGCGCGCGGGTTGCCAGCCCGGGGTTCCGGTGCGACACCGCCGGCTGAGGGCGGGCACCCGAAAGGCAGCAGGGCCGGCCCGGCGCACCGGACCGACCCCGCAGCGCACCGGTCAGACGGTCGCCGCGTACAGCCGCAAGCCGGCCGGCCAACCGCCCTCACCGGCCACCGCGTCCCGGACGCCCTCCCAGCCGGTCCCGTGCGCGTCGAGCTGGTCGTGGACCAGGTCGACCCGGGTGCCGGTCTCGGTGGGGGTGAAGGTGACGGTGACCCGGCTGCCGGTCGCGTCCGGCGGCGGGACCTTCCAGTCAGGGCCGATCAGCCAGGCGAAGGCGAAGGTGCGCGGCGGATCCCAGGCGAGGACCGTGCCCCAGACGCAGACCTCGCCGGCGTCGTTCTCCTCCCAGAGTCGTCCGCCGACGTGCGGGTCGACGCCGACCTGCTTGAGTTCGCCGGGCAGCAGGTGGTGCGAGCGTTCCCACCAGCGGTCCATGCCGGCGGTGAAGACGGTGAAGGCGTGCTCGGGCGGGGCGGCGACCTCGACGCTGGTGCGTACGACGGTCCCCCCGGTGGTCTCGGTTGTCACGGTGCCTCCTCGGACGGTTGCTCCACGGCCTGCGCGAACGCGGCCAGGGCGTGGTTCCAGAACTGGTCGAAGTAGCCGCGTACGGCGGCCAGGCCCTGCGGGTCGAGTGCGTAGACGCGGCGGGTGCCCACAGGGGTGGACGAGACGAGTCGGGCTTCCTTGAGGACCTTGAGGTGTTGCGAGACCGCGGGACGGCTGACCGGTAGGTCGGCCGCGATCTCGGCGACGGAACGGGGGCCGGCGGCGAGCAGTTCGAAGACGGACCGCCGGGTCGCGTCGCCCAGGGCGTCCAACATCCGCCCTTGGTAAGTGGCCACGAACGGTAAGTCTAGGCTTTCCGATACCCCTGTCAAGGGCCGCCCCTCTGGCGCGATCGGGCCCGGCGGGGTAGAAACAAGCTCATTCCCCACCCACGTCAGCCCGGATGCCGGCCGCATCGCCGAGAGAGCGCTCTCACGTCACCGATCGGCAGCCCACACCGACAGGTAGGTCGATGACAGCCCACCTCCACCCGTCCCGTCGGCAGCTCTTCACCCTCGCTGCCGCGACCGCCGCCGCGGCGGGACTCGCCCCCGCCTCCGCCGCCTCCGCCGCTCCCGCACGCCACCACGAGGACGAGCCGGACTTCGGCCCGAACGTCTTCGTCTACGACCCGAGCACTCCGGCCGCCGAGATCCAGTCCACCGTGGACCGGCTCTTCGCCCGGCAGGAGCACAACGAGATGGGCACCGACCGGTACGCGGTGCTCTTCAAGCCCGGCCGCTACGAGGTGAACGCCCGGCTGGGCTACTACACGACCGTGGCCGGCCTGGGCGAGCACCCGGACGACGTGGAGATCCACGGCGCGGTACGCGTCGTCGGCCAGCCCGACCCGAACTCCCCGGCCGGCATCTCCGCGCTGACCAACTTCTGGCGCTCGGCGGAGAACCTCGCCATCACCCCCACCGACTGGTCGAACCAGTGGGCCGTCTCCCAGGCGTCGCCGATGCGCCGGGTGCACGTCAAGGGCATCCTCTGGCTGGAGCCCGGCAACGGCGGCTACTCCAGCGGTGGCTTCATCGCCGACTCCAAGGTGGACGGCATCACCATCAACGGCTCGCAGCAGCAGTGGCTGACCCGCGACAGCGAGTTGGGCGGCGACTGGACCAACGGGGTCTGGAACCAGGTCTTCTCCGGCGTGCTCGGCGCACCCGCCCAGGGCTTCCCGAACCCGCCGTACACCACGTTGCCGACCAGCCCGGTGACCCGGGAGAAGCCGTACCTGTTCGTGGACGCCGCCGGCCGTTGGCGGGTCGCCGTGCCGGGGCTGCGCCGCGACACCGCCGGCACCAGTTGGGCGGCCGGCGGCGGGACCGCCCGCTCGCTGGCGCTGCGGGACTTCTTCATCGCCCGTCCGAGCCACGACGCGCAGCGGATCAACCGCGAGCTGGCTCGCGGCCGGCACCTGCTGCTCACCCCGGGCGTCTACCGCCTGGACCGCGCGCTGCGGGTCATCCACCCGGGCACCGTGGTGCTCGGCCTCGGCATGCCGAGCCTCGCCCCGACCGGCGGCGACGCCGCGCTGCGGGTCGCCGACGTCGACGGCGTGCGCATCGCCGGCATCCTGGTCGACGCCGGCGAGGCGGAGTCGGACGTGCTGGTCCAGATCGGCCACCGGCACTCCCGCCGCGACCACGCCGACGACCCGATCTCGGTGCAGGACGTCTTCATCCGCATCGGCGGGCCCTGGGTCGGGCGGGCGCGGACCAGCCTGGTGGTGGAGAGCGACCACACGCTGATCGACAACGTCTGGGCCTGGCGCGGCGACCACGGCAACGGCATCGGCTGGACGGCGAACACCGCCGGCACCGGGGTGATCGTCAACGGCGACGACGTGACGGCGTACGGGCTCTTCGTGGAGCACTACCAGCGCTACCAGACCATCTGGAACGGCGAGCGCGGCCGGACGATCTTCTACCAGAGCGAGCTGCCCTACGACCCGCCGAGCCAGGCCGCCTGGACCAGCCCCACCGGCCGGGGCTGGGCGTCCTACAAGGTCGGCGACCGGGTACGCGAGCACGAGGCCTGGGGGCTGGGCGTCTACTCCTACTTCAACCAGGGCGTGGACATCCGCTGCGACCGGGGGATCGAGGCGCCGCGCCGGCCCGGGGTCCGCTTCCACAACATGGTGACCGTCTTCCTCGACGGCAGCGGCGGCATCGAGAAGACCGTCAACGAGGTCGGCACCCCGGTCGTCGGCAGCTACGGCACCAGCCCGGTGATCAGTTACCCGTGAGCACGGCGCGCGGGCGACCGCGCGGCGGTGACCGCCCGTCCCTGTACCGGGGGCGGGTGGTCATGTAACACGATTCGCTCCGAAAGCGCTGCGCCTTCTTGCTGAGCGGCGCGGCGCATGCCCGGCATAGGCTCGATATGCACCGAGGATCGCAGGTCACGGCCGGGCGGACGCGATCGAGGGGGCGAGTCCGCTCCGGGCCGGGACCGTCGGTGTCCAGCATCCGCGTCAGCACGGGGGCCGTCGCCCGTCGCCCGCCGGTCAACCGGCGAGCTGGTCCACCCGGGCGATCACCTGGTCGATCAGGCCGTAGTCGCGGGCCTGCTCGGCGGTGAACCAGCGGTCCCGGTCCCAGTCGCGCTGGATCTCCTCCAGGGTGCGACCACTGTGCTGGGCGATCAGCTCCTGCATGGTCCGCTTCACGTGCAGCATGTTCTCCGCCTGGATGGTGATGTCGGCGGCGGTGCCACCCATCCCGCCGGAGGGCTGGTGCATCATGATCCGCGAGTGCGGGAGCGCGAAGCGCTTGCCCGCCGCGCCGGCGCAGAGCAGGAACTGCCCCATCGACCCGGCGAAGCCGAGCGCCAGCGTGGCCACGTCGTTCTGCACGTAGCGCATCGTGTCGTAGACGGCCATTCCCGCGCTCACCGAGCCGCCCGGCGAGTTGATGTAGAGGAAGATGTCCCGCTCGCTGTCCTCGGCGGCGAGCAGCAGGATCTGCGCGCAGATCTGGTTCGCGGTGGCGTCGGTGACCTCGGTGCCGAGGAAGACGATCCGCTCCCGCAGCAGCCGCTCGAAGACGTGGTCCCCGAAGGTCGGCTGACCGCCGTCCAGCATGCGCACGTCGTACCCGATCATCGCGACCGCCCTCCAGACTGGTGCCGGCGGGCGAGGAGCACCGCCCGGGAACCGGCGTCTCCAGCCTGCGCCCGGCGCCGGTCGCGGCCCCAGGATTTCTGCCGGCGGCAGATCGGCCGACGGCAGAACCGCGGCCGGCCTACGCCGCGGTCAGCCGCCGCCGGCCCGTTCGGGCCCGGCGGCGGGCCAGCATCCTGGAGGTACGCGGGCCGGGGCGCCCGGCCGGCGCGGAGGCGATCAACCGGACCCGCAGCCCCGCCCCGCCGACGGTCGACCCGACGGGCGACGCCGGACCGCCGACGTGCAGGATCGGCCCGCCCAGCCGCAGCACCGGCCCGGCCGGGTGCCGGAAGGAGGTCGGGGCGGCCGACACGGGCGGCGCCGCCCCGGCGGGCTGGAAGCCGATCCGGACAGTCGGGCCGGTCTCGCCGCGGGCCGTCGGCACCCGGTCCAGCCGGGACAGGGCGGCCCGGGGCGCGGCGGGGATCCGCCGTTCGACCCGGCGCAGGTCGTCGCGGGCCTCTTCGAGCAGGTCGGACAGGTTGATGCCGAGGGCGCGGCAGATCGCGGCGAGCACCTCGGAGGAGGCTTCCTTGCGCCCCCGCTCCACCTCGGAGAGATAGGGCAGCGACACCCCGGCCGCCTCGGCGACCTCGCGCAGCGTCCGGCCCTGGCGCAGCCGTAGCCGGCGCAGGACCCCACCGATCACCCGGCGCAGCAACGACATGCGGGCCTCCTCGCGGTCGGCGGTCGGCGGAACTACCCCCATCATGCCCGTCGTCGTGCCCGCCCACCCGCCCGGTCGGCGACCCCGGCGTGCGGATGCCGGCCCAACCGCTATGTTGTGGGCGTGCAGGCCATTCGCGGGAAGCAGGACCGACGGTGATCCATTTCCCGGCGCAGCGGCGTGGCCCGCTGAGCGCGTTGAGCATCCGGCTGGCCGCCGCCCTGGGCCTGGTGCTGCTGACCGTCGCGGTGGTCTTCCTCGACCGGAACGGCTACCGCGACGTCGACGAGAACGGGCTGACCCTGCTCGACTGCGCCTACTACGCGGTGGTCACCCTCTCCACGACCGGGTACGGCGACATCACCCCGTTCTCGCCGTCGGCCCGGCTGGTCAACGTCCTGTTCATCACCCCCGCCCGGGTGCTCTTCCTGATCATCCTGGTCGGCACCACCCTGGAAGTCCTGACCGAGCAGTACCGGACCGGCCGTCGGCTGGGGCGGTGGAGGAGAACCGTGAAGGACCACGTCATCATCTGCGGCTACGGCACCAAGGGCCGCAGCGCGGTCTCCGCCCTGCTGGAGAACGGCCTGGACAAGTCCCGGATCGTGGTGGTGGAGCGCAGCGGCACCGCGCTGCGGCAGGCGACCTCCGCCGGCCTGGTCGCCATCGAGGGCTCCGCCACCCGCTCGTCGGTGCTGGAGGAGGCGCACGTCCGCAACGCCAAGGCGGTGATCATCGCGACCGACAGCGACGACGCCTCGGTGCTGGTGGCGCTCACCGCGCGGCAGCTCACCGCCGGCCAGGTCCGGATCATCGCGGCGGTCCGCGAGGCGGAGAACGCCCCGCTGCTGCGGCAGAGCGGCGCGCACCACGTGATCGTCTCCTCGGCCACCGCCGGCCGGCTGCTGGGGCTCTCCACCTCGGCGCCGCCGCTGATCGACGTGGTGGAGGACCTGCTCACCCCCGGCCAGGGCATGGCGCTGGCGATGCGCTCCGCCGACCGGCACGAGGTCGGCAAGTCACCCCGCGAGCTGGAGTCCCTGGTCATCGCCCTGGTCCGCCGCGGCAAGGTGGTCACCCTCGCGGACAAGGCCGGCGCGGTCATCGAAACCGGCGACATGCTCGTCCACGTCCGCGACGATCGCCCCCAAACCACCGCCACCCACCCCTGACCCCCGGGTGGCGCCCGGGCGCACTTACCGAGAAAGAGTGGCTATTCCAGACGGAATAGCCACTCTTTCTCGGTAGGAGGTGCGTGGAGCGGGTGGGTCAGAGGATGGTCCAGGTGTCGCCGGTGGCGAGGAGGCCGGCGAGCTGCTGCTCGGGGGTCTCGGTGACCTTCGCCTTGGCGGCGGCCACCTGCTCCTGCACCACGCTGTCGTAGGACGGGCGGTCGACCGAGCGGAACACGCCGATCGGGGTGTTGCGCAGGTCGAGACCGGGCAGCCGGGACAGGGCGAAGGCGTACGCGGGGTCGTTGACTCCGGCGTCGTGCACCACGATCTCCTCGGCCGGGGTGGCCGCGGTCTCCCGGACCTCCAGCCCGAACCCGCCCGGCGGGTGGACGACGCAGAACTGCCCGTCCTTGCCGAACGTGATCGGCTGCCCGTGCTCCAGCCGGATCAGGTAGTCGTCCCGGGTGGCCGGCTCCTTGAGCTGGTCGAACGCGCCGTCGTTGAAGATGTTGCAGTTCTGGTAGATCTCCACGAACGCGGAACCCTGGTGCTGGGCGGCGGCCCGCAGCACCGACTGGAGGTGCTTGCGGTCCGAGTCGATGGTGCGGCCGACGAAGGTGGCCTCCGCGCCCAGCGCCAGCGACAGCGGGTTGAACGGGGCGTCCGCCGAGCCGACCGGGGTCGACTTGGTGATCTTGCCGACCTCGGAGGTCGGCGAGTACTGCCCCTTGGTCAGGCCGTAGATCCGGTTGTTGAACAGCAGGATCTTGAGGTTGACGTTGCGGCGCAGCGCGTGGATCAGGTGGTTGCCGCCGATCGACAGCGCGTCGCCGTCGCCGGTGACCACCCAGACCGACAGGTCCGGCCGGGACACCGACAGGCCGGTGGCGATCGCCGGGGCGCGGCCGTGGATCGAGTGCATCCCGTAGGTGTTCATGTAGTACGGGAAGCGCGACGAGCAGCCGATCCCGGAGACGAAGACGGTGTTCTCCCGGGCGATGTTCAGCTCCGGCATGAACTGCTGGATGGCCGCCAGGATCGCGTAGTCACCGCAACCGGGGCACCAGCGCACCTCCTGGTCGGACTTGAAGTCCTTGGCGGTGAGCTTCAGGGCGACGGGCTCAGACATTCTTCAGGACCTCTTCCAGCGTCGTCTCCAGCTCGGCGGAGGTGAACGGCAGGCCGCGGACCTGGTTGTAGCTGATCGCGTCGACCAGGTACTTGGCCCGGATCACGTGGGCGAGCTGGCCGAGGTTCATCTCGGGGATGACCACCCGGTCGTAGGAGCGCAGCACCTCGCCGAGGTTGGCGGGCATCGGCGCCAGGTGGCGCAGGTGCGCCTGCGCGATCGACAGGCCGCGCTGGCGCAGGGCGCGGCAGGCCGCGCCGATCGGCCCGTACGTCGAGCCCCAGCCGAGCACCAGCACCCGGGCGTCGCCGTCCGGGTCCTCCACCTCGACGTCCGGCACCGGGATCGTCTCGATCCGGGCCGCCCGGGTCCGCACCATGAAGTCGTGGTTCGCCGGGTCGTACGAGATGTCACCGGTCTTGTCGGCCTTCTCCAGGCCGCCGATGCGGTGCTCCAGCCCCGGCGTGCCCGGGATGGCCCACGGCCGGGCCAGGGTCTCCGGGTCGCGCAGGTAGGGCAGGAACGTGGCGCCGTCCTCGCCGTTGGGCTCGGTGGCGAACTCGACCCGCAGGTCGGGCAGGGACTCCACGTCGGGCAGCAGCCACGGCTCGGAGCCGTTGGCGACGTAGTTGTCGGACAGCAGGATCACCGGGGTGCGGTAGGTCAGCGCGATCCGGGCCGCCTCCAGCGCCGCGTGGAAGCAGTCGGAGGGCGACTTCGGCGCGATCACCGCGACCGGGGCCTCACCGTGCCGGCCGTGCAGCGCCATGTTCAGGTCGGCCTGCTCGGTCTTGGTGGGCATGCCGGTGGACGGCCCGGCCCGCTGCACGTCGACGATGACCAGCGGCAGCTCCAGCGCCACCGCGAGGGAGATCGTCTCGCTCTTGAGCGCCACGCCCGGGCCGCTGGTGGTGGTGACGCCGAGCGAGCCGCCGTACGAGGCGCCCAGCGCGGCGCCGACCGCGGCGATCTCGTCCTCGGCCTGCATGGTGACAACGCCGAACCGCTTGTGCTTGCTCAGCTCGTGCAGGATGTCCGACGCCGGGGTGATCGGGTACGCCCCGAGGAACACCGGCAGCCCGGAGCGGACGCCGGCGGCCACCAGGCCGAGCGAGAGCGCCGCGTTGCCGGTGATGTTCCGGTAGGTGCCCGGCAGCATCTTGGCCGGCTTCACCTCGTACCGGACGGAGAACGAGTCGGTGGTCTCGCCGAAGTTCCAGCCGGCCCGGAAGGCGGCCACGTTCGCGGCGACCAGCTCCGGACGGGCGGCGAACTTGCGCTCCAGGAAGCGCAGCGTCGACTCGTACGGCCGGGAGTACATCCAGGAGAGCAGGCCCAGCGCGAACATGTTCTTGGCCCGCTCGGCGTCCTTCTTGGACACCGCCTGGTCGGCGAGGGCGCCGACCGTCATCGAGGTCAGCGCCACCGGGTGCACCACGTAGCCGGCGAGCGAGTCGTCGTCCAGCGGGCTGGACTCGTAGCCCACCTTGGCCAGGTTGCGCCGGGTGAACTCGTCGGTGTTGACGATGATGTCCGCGCCGCGGGGCAGGTCGGCCAGGTTGGCCTTGAGCGCCGCCGGGTTCATCGCCACCAGCACGTTCGGCGCGTCGCCGGGGGTGAGGATGTCGTAGTCGGCGAAGTGCACCTGGAAGCTCGACACACCGGGCAGCGTGCCGGCGGGCGCCCGGATCTCGGCCGGGAAGTTGGGCAACGTGGAGATGTCGTTGCCCAGCTGCGCCGTCTCGGAGGTGAACCGGTCGCCGGTCAACTGCATGCCGTCGCCGGAGTCACCGGCGAACCGGATGACCACCCGGTCCAGTTGACGGATCTGCTTGGTCACGCCTGCACCTCGCTTCGCTCAGCCCCGTCGCGCGGGCGGCTGAACCTGATGGTGACCCGGCCTTGCCCCGCCACGTGACCTCCTTGACGCGCCGCTGCGCCGATCCGCCCGTGGCAGGTCCGGCCCGCTGTCGATTCTCACCCCAGAGCCTACGTCGAGCCGTTAGGGCATCCTTGGTGGAGGTCCGACGAGTGGGAACGAATCCGAAGGTTGTTCGTCCGGTTGTGGGCCGTTTCGGGGTGACCGCCGTAATCGAGATCACGGCCGCCGACCCTTACCGGGCCGGCCGGTTCAGTCGGATGCCGGATTCGCCGACGGGTCCGGCACCGGCCCGCTCATCCGGCGCCGCAACGAGCTGGTGGCCAGCACGAGCGCTAGCACCACCAGCAGCCCGGAGATCACGATCAGGGTGACCGCGATCCGCTGCGCCGAGGTCATCGCGCCCCCGTCGGAGGTCTGAGCGCCCGCGGCGATCACGCCCTGCGAGCCGGTGGGGACCGGGGTGGCCGCCGGCGGAGTGGCAAGCGCCACCGCCGCGGTGATCCGGAAGCTCATCTGCATCTGCCGGGTCCGCCCGGAGCGTGGGTCGAGTTGGGCGATCACCGCTCCGGCCAGCGGCGCCTCGCGCTGGGCCTGCGGGGTGGCGGCGACCGGCAGGCGCAGAGTGGCGGTACGGCCCGCCGCCACGGTCCCGGCGTCGCAACGGGTACGCGTCGGCGAGACCACCTCGCAATTGGGCGTGGAGAGCACGCTGACCCCGTCGGGCAGGACCACCTCGACCCGTCCCGCGGCGTCCACCCGGCCGGTGTTGCCCAGCCGGACGGCCAGTTCGACGGGACCGCCGCTGATGTCGAAGGCCACCTCGTCGGCGTCGAGCCTCATCCCGGGCGCCGGCGGGCCGGGCGGGAAGAGGACCGCGAAGCCCTCGTTGTCCGCGGCGGTGGCCGTCCCCGCGCCGGACGCGGTGACCCGTACCGAGCCGCTGAGCGGCATCTTCCGCCACGCCTGTCCGTCGACCCGGACCCGGATCAGGCTGGTGAACTTCGCGCCCGGGGCGGCGGCCCACTCGCCGCACTGCCAGTTGCCGCCGCCCACCGCGGCGCAGCCCGGGGTGCCCGCGTCGGTCATCCCGGCGGGCAGGGTGTAGGCGAGGTGGACCCGCCCGGCGAGCGTCCCGGTGTTGGCCACGGTCACCCGCAGCGTGGTGGTGGTGCTCCGGGCGTTCCAGTAGCCGGGGCCGAGCACGATGTCGCGGGTGGTGACCCGTACCCCGAGGCCGCCGGTGTCCTGCTGGCTCGGCGCGGGGTCGGCCGGGGGCACCGGCCGGCCGCCGCCACCCTGCGGGGGCGGCGGCGGGGCCGGCGCGGTGGTGGTCGGCGCGGTGGTGGTCGGGGCGGGGTCGCCGGGGGCGGGCGTCGTCGGGGTGGCCGTGGTCGGCTCGGGTGCCGGGGTGGTCGGCTCCGGGTCGGGGGGCAGCGTCGGCGGCGCGGTGGTCGGCAGCGGCTCGGTGGCGGTCGGCTCGACCGGCGGGGTCGTCTCGTCCGTCGGCTCACCCCCCGGCGTCGTCGCGTCGGTCGCGGCGGTGACCACCCGTAGCACCGTTGGGGAGGCGGCCAGGCCCGGAGCGGCCGCGAGCGCGACCGCCAGCCCGGTGGCCAGCGACGCCGCTACCAGCGAAGAGGTACGCCAGGCGAGCGCCCGGCGGCCGGGGCGTACGTCCACGCGGGCCATCTGTCCTCCGTGACACTGGGTGCGCTTTCATTATTCGGTAACAGTTGCCGGAGGGCACCAGTCCCACCGGGAAACAAATTCGTAACGTGTTCGGTACGCCTCCCGGGCCGGTCGGGCGGGACCGGCGGCCGGTAGGCTGACCCACCGTGACCGGTTACCTGGGCTCGTACGCGACGCTCGGGCTCCTGCTGCTCGCCAGCGCCCTCTTCTTCGTTACGGCGTTCTCGGCCAATCGGGTGTTACGTCCTGGCCGTCCGGCTGATCCCTGGGGCAAGCGGACCAGCTACGAGTGCGGTCTCGACCCGGTCGGCGGCGACTGGGCGCAGATGCAGATCCGCTACTACGTGTACGCCTACCTCTACGTCCTGTTCGCCGTCGAGGCGGTCTTCCTCTTCCCCTGGGCGCTGGTCTTCGACCGTCCCGGCTTCGGCCTGGTCACCGTCGCCGAGATGGGCATCTTCGTGGCCGTGGTGGCGCTCGGCATCCTCTACGCCTGGCGCAAGAACATCCTCCGCTGGACCTGACGCCCGCGCCGGTCAGGCGAGACCGCGGCGGGTGAGCGTCGGGGGCCGGTCGCCGCGGATCGAGGCGACCATGTCCAGCACCCGGCGGGTGGGGCGCACCTGGTGGGCGCGGAAGACCCGGGCACCGAGCCAGGCCGAGACGGCGGTCGCGGCGAGGGTGCCCTCCAGTCGTTCCGGCACCGGCAGGTCCAGCGTCTCGCCGATGAAGTCCTTGTTCGACAGGGCCACCAGCAGCGGCCAGCCGGTACCGGTCAGCTCGTCGAGCCGGCGGGTGATCTCCAGCGAGTGCCGGGTGTTCTTGCCGAAGTCGTGCGCCGGGTCGATCAGGATGCCGTCGGGGCGTACCCCCAGGGCCACCGCGCGCTCGGCGAGCCCGGTCACCGTGGTGACCACGTCGGCGACCACGTCGTCGAAGGCGGCCCGGTGCGGCCGGGTACGCGGGGCGAGCCCGCCGGCGTGCGAGCAGACCAGCCCGGCCCCGGTCTGCGCGGCGACCCGGGCCAGCGCCGGGTCGGCGCCGGACCAGGTGTCGTTGAGCAGGTCGGCGCCGGCCGCCACCGCCTCCACCGCGACCTCGGCCCGCCAGGTGTCGATCGAGATCACCACGTCGGGGAAGGCGGCCCGGACGGCGGCGATGGTGTCCACCGTCCGCCGGATCTCCTCGGCGACGTCGACCTCGTCGCCCGGCCCGGCCTTGACCCCGCCGATGTCGATGATCTCCGCGCCCTCGGTCACCGCGGCCTCCACCGCGCGCAGCGCGCTGTCCTGGGCGAAGGTCGCGCCGTGGTCGAAGAACGAGTCCGGCGTGCGGTTGACGATCGCCATCACCACCAGCTCGCCCGGTGCGAACGTCCGCCCACCGAGCCGCAGCGCCCCGGCCATCCCGCCTCCCGCCCGTCGCCGGCCGGGTCGCCCGGCCGCTGACGACGCTATCCGGTCCGCCGGCGCGCCGCCGGGCCGGGACGTCACCAGGGGATCCGGGGCGCTGCGGTGGTTGGGGTCGCTCGGGGGGCGGTCGCCGTGCCACGATCTGTCCATGGCTCAGGTTCTGCTCGTACTGGTCATCGCGTTGACCGTGGCGGCGGTGGTGTTCGGGGTGACGGTGCTGGTCTCCGGCCGGGACGCCGGCCTGGCGCCGGCCGAGCCGGACGGCCGGGCCGTGCCGCTGCCGGGCAGCCGCCCGCTGCGCGAGGCGGACGTCGGCGAGGTCCGCTTCGACACCGCGCTGCGCGGCTACCGGATGGCCCAGGTCGACCAGGCGATGCGCCGGGCCGCCTACGACATCGGCTACAAGGCCGAGCTGATCGGCGTGCTGGAGGCCGAGGTCGCGGCGCTGCGCGAGGGCCGGCTGGCCGACGCCGACGCGCTGCGCCGCGCCCGCGAGGAGGCGGCCGGCGACGCCCCGGCCACCGACCCCGGGTACGCCGACCTCGGGGGCGCCGCCGCGACACCGGCGGACGGATCGACCGACGCGCCGCCGGACGTCGAGCCGAGCGCGGCGGCCCCGGACGGCATCCGCCCGCTCGACGCCGACCTGTCGGCGGCCGACGACGCCGACCGGCCGCTCGACGCCCTGGCCCTGCGCACCGGCGCCGCTGACGCCGGGGCCCCGCCCGAGGCGTCCGACGACGCCGCGCCCGCCCTGCGCAGCGCGGCCGTGGACACCGACCCCCGCTCCGACGGCACCGACTCCGATGCCGACCCGGCTGGCGGGCGGCCCGGCGACAGGGTCCGCTCGGAGTCGCTGTGACCGGCCCGGAGGGCGTGGACGGCCTGCGCGAGGCCGCCCAGCCCGGGGCCGGCGAGTTCACCGCCACGGTGATCGTGGACGCCCCCGCCCCCCGGGTCTTCGCCGCGCTCACCGACTGGGAGCGGCAGTCCGAGTGGATCCCGTTCACCAGGGTCCGCGTCGTCGAGGGCGACGGCGGGGAGGGCACCCTGGTCGAGGCGGTCACCGCGCTCGGGCCGGCGGTGCTGCGCGACGAGATGCGGGTGGTCCGGGTCGACGCGCCGTACGAGGTCGGCGTCGTGCACTGCGGCAAGCTGCTCCGCGGTCCCGGCGTGCTGCGCTGCACCCCGCTGGCCCGGGACCGCACCCAGGTGGTCTGGCACGAGTGGTTCCACCTGCCGGGCGGGCCGGCCGGCCGGGTGGCGTGGCCGCTGCTCTGGCCGGGCTCCAAGGCGGGCCTCACCCTGGCGCTGAAGCGCTTCGCCCGGCTGGTCGAGCAGGGCCGGCTGCCCTGACCCCACCCGGCGCTGTCGGGACCAGGCCCTAGCCTGTACGCCGTGACTGACCTGGTGACCGGCCCCGACGGCCTGACCCGCTGCGCCTGGGGGTCGAGCACCCCGGACTACGCCGTCTACCACGACATCGAGTGGGGCCGGCCGCTGCGCGGCGACGACGCGCTCTACGAGCGGCTGACGCTGGAGGCGTTCCAGTCCGGCCTGTCCTGGCTGACCATCCTGCGCAAGCGCCCGGCGTTCCGGCTGGCCTTCGACGAGTTCCGGATCGAGCGGGTCGCCGGTTACGGCGAGGCCGACGTGGCCCGGCTGCTCGCCGACGCGGGGATCGTCCGCAACCGCGCCAAGATCGAGGCGGCGATCGCCAACGCGCGGGCCGCCCTGGAGCTGCGCGACGGGCTCTCCGCGCTGCTCTGGTCGTACGCGCCGCCGCCCCGGGCCGCCCGGCCGGTGTCGAACGCCTCGGTGCCCGCCCTGACGCCGGAGTCCACCGCGCTGGCCAAGGCCCTCAAGAAGAGCGGCTTCCGCTTCGTCGGCCCCACCACCGCGTACGCGCTGATGCAGGCCACCGGCATGGTCGACGATCACCTGGCCGGCTGCCACGTGGCAGCCGCCCGGCTGGCCCGTGATGAGATGGGGGCATGACCGCGACCGACCACCGCGCCAGCGGGACGACAGACGTCGACGGGCCGGCTGAGGGCGCCTGGGCGGTGCTCCTGCCGGCCGGCCGGTACGACGCCGAACGCCTCGTCCACCACGACACCCTGGCGCTGCCCGCCCCGGTCGGGGAGTCCCGGCCGCGCCCCGGTGACCCGGTGGCGGTGCTGGTGCCGGAGCCGCCCCGGCTGGTGGCCCTGGGTCGGGTCGCCCGCGCGGGCACGGACTCGCTGGTGGTGACGTACACCCGGCGGGCCTTCGACGAGCCGGCCCCGGCCGACCAGGTGCCGGTCGCCGGGCCGGTCACCCCACTCGACGCCGGGGTCTACCGCGAGCTGGCCGACCGGCTCGGCCCGCCGCCGCTGCGCCGCACCTGGCTGGTCAGCCTGGACCTCCCGATCGAGGCGGACTCCCGGGCCGAGGCGGTCCGCCTCTTCTGGTCGTACGTGCAGGAGCTGGGCCCGGCCGAGCTGCCCGCGTTCGTCTCCCCGTCCGGCGACGAGCTGGCCATGCAGGCGTTCGTGCTGGGCGCTGAGGCGAACCAGGACCCGGAAGAGGACGACTGACCCGGTGAGCGCCGGCCGGCCCGGCGGACCGGGCCGGCGACAGTGCCGTCAGTGGCCCTCGAAGACCGGCTTGCGCTTCTCCACGAACGCCATCGTGGCGGCCTTGTGGTCGGCGGTGGCGCCGCAGATCGCCTGGGCCTGCGCCTCGGCGGCGAGGGCGTCGGCGAGGGTGCCCGCGTCGGCGATGGAGAGCTGACGCTTGATCGCCGCGTACGCGACGGTCGGGCCGGCGGCGAGCCGGGCGGCCAGCTCCTGCGCGGTCGGCAGCACCAGCTCGTCGTCCTCGACCAGCTTGTTCAGCAGGCCCAGCCGGCAGGCCTCCTCGGCGCCGACCGGCTCGGCGAGCATCAGCAGCTCGACGGCCTTGGCGTGGCCGACCAGCCGGGGCAGCGTCCAGGAGGCCCCGGTGTCGGCGGCCAGCCCCACCCCGGCGAACGCCATCAAAAACTTCGTCTTCGGGCCGCCGACCCGGAAGTCGGCGAGGAAGGCCAGCGAGGCGCCCGCCCCGGCTGCCATCCCGCGCACCGCGGCCACCACCGGCTTGGGCAGGCTGGCCAGCCGGGCGGCGATCGGGTTGTAGTGCGCCCGCACGGTGTCCAGCGGGTTCGTGGTGGTCGACTGGAGGGTCTGCACGTGCTCGCGCAGGTCCTGGCCGGCGCTGAACTGCCCGCCCGCGCCGGCCAGCACCACGGCCCGGCAGGAACGGTCGGCCTCCAGCTCGGCCAGGGTGTCCCGGAGCGCCTCCTTGAGCGCCACGTCGAGCGAGTTCATCGCCGTGGGGCGGTTCAGCGTCAGGGTGACCACGGCGTCGGTGCGGTCGACGAGCAGCGGCTCGGTCACGTTTCTAACGACCCTTCTGTCGGGCGATGCGGTTGCTGGCGTCGAGGCAGTGCTCGACGTACCGGTCGGCGGCCGGCCGAAGCCGGGCCGCGTGCCGGTCGAAGAAGCTGGCCGCGGCGGTGCCGGGCCAGCGCTCCGGGAGCAGCGCCGGGGGCAGCTGCGGGTCCCGGAACAGGAAGGTACGCCACGCGTGCACCAGCCGGAACCGGGCCGCGTACGCCTCCTCGTCGCCGCTGCGCACGGTCACCCCGGACAGCAGCGGCCGCTGCTCGGCGACGAACCGCTCGTACGCGTGCCCGATCTCGGTGAGGTCCCACGCCCGGCGGACCACCCCCATCGCGCCCGGCGTGCCGGCGGCGTGCGCGGCGGTGAACCGCTCGTAGCGCACGCCCGCCTCCTCCAGGAGCAGGTCCACGTCCTCGCTCGCCCGGGTGGCCACCCAGGTGTGCTCGTCGAGGGTGCCGTAGCCCAGGAAGGCCAGGTTGGCGGCGAGGCGCTGCCGGTCCCGCCGGGCCGTCGGGGTCTGGAGCACCAGGAGGTCGAACCGGCCGTCCCAGGTGACCCGGCCGGTGCGGTAGATCCGGGCGCCCGCCTCGTCGAGTCGCCGGGCGGCCTTCGGTGTGATGGAATATCCCGGTCCGGTGGCCAGCCGGAGCGGGTCCAACCAGCCCTGGCGAACCATCCGGGAGACCGCGGTGCGCACGGCCGGAGGAGCGATCCCGAGCGGCGCCAGCAGCTTGACCAGGGCGGCGACCGGTGCACGGCCACCCCTCGGTCGGAGGTAGTCGCCGTACAGGTCGAAGAGTGCCGACCGTGCCTGCATGACCGCACATTGTGACAGGCCTTCTCAAGATAAGCTAGATGCTGTTACATCAATGCTGCTTCGGTTTGGGTCCGGCGGTGTTCATCAGGGAAAATCGTTGGTCGACACCTCCGCGTACGTTGCGGGTGGTCGTGACGAAGTGGCTGTGGGGCAACCCACCGACCCTGATACAGGTCTGAGGGGAGACAACATGGCGGCGATGAAGCCGCGGACGGGCGACGGTCCGCTGGAAGTCACCAAGGAGGGCCGGGGCATCGTCATGCGGGTCCCGCTGGAGGGCGGTGGCCGGCTCGTCGTCGAGATGACTCCCGACGAGGCCAATGCACTGGGTGACGCACTGAAGGCGGCCGCCGGCTGATCGACCGACAGGCCGCGCGGCGACGCGCGGGCGGTTCGTCGTATCCCTGAGCCACCGGCCACGGCCGGTGGCTCAGGGTCTTCATCTCTGCATGCGGGTGGCCAGGCCCCGCACCACGATCCTTTCCCGGAGGTACGGTCCAGCGTGCTCGCCATCCGCCTGTCAGCCGGTCCGGACCGGCTCGACACCCTCGTCCTGCCCGTCCGCGCCGCGGCCGACACCGACGGGGGCGACACCCCGGCGACGCTGGCCCCGACCGGGCCGGCCCTGCCCGACGAGGTGCTGGCGGAGGCGACCGCCCTGCTGCCGGCCACCCGGCTGACCGGCCGGGCCGGCGAGACGTACGCGCACCTGCGACCGGCCCGCACCCCGGCCCGGCTGCTGCTGCTCGGCATCGGCGACGGCGCCGACCGGGCCTGGCGGGCCGCCGGGGCGGCATTGACCCGCGCCGGCAAGGATGAGACGCACATCACGTTTTCGGTGCCGACCGACACCGGCGCGGAGGCGGTCCGCGCCCTCGTCGAGGGGCTGCTGCTCGCCTCCTACCGGTTCCGGATGACCGAGGCCGGCGAGTCGCCCGCGCTGACCGGGGTGGACCTGCTGGTCGACGACCCGGACGCGTACCGCGACGCGGTCGAGGTGGCCGAGACCACCGCCCGGATGACCCGGCTCGCCCGGGACCTCACCAACACCCCGTCCTCCGTGAAGAACCCGCAGTGGTTCGTCGCGCAGGTCGAGGCCGCCGCGGCCGACCAGCCCGACCTGCACCTGCGGGTACGCGGGCCCGAGGAACTGGCCGCCGAGGGCTTCGGCGGCATCCTCGCCGTCGGCGGCGGCTCGGCCAGCACCCCGCGCCTGCTGGAGCTGGACTGGCGGCCCGCCGACGTCCGCACCCACGTGGTGCTGGTCGGCAAGGGCATCACCTTCGACACCGGCGGCATCTCGATCAAGCCGGTGCCGGCGATGAAGCTGATGCGCAAGGACATGGCCGGCGCGGCCGCGGTGGTCGCGGCGACGCTGGGCGCGGCCGCGCTGCGGCTGCCGGTGCGGATCACCACGCTCGCCCCGCTGGCCGAGAACATGGTCAGCGGGTCGGCGTTCCGCCCCGGCGACATCGTCCGCCACTACGGCGGCCTGACCAGCGAGACCACCAACTCCGACGCCGAGGGCCGGCTGGTCCTCGCCGACGCGCTGGCGTACGCGGTCCGGGAACTCCAGCCGGATTTGCTGATCGACCTGGCCACCCTGACCGGCGCCAACGCGGTCGCGCTCGGCAAGCGCACCGGCGCCCTCTACAGCGAGAACGACCAGCTCGCCGCCGACCTGCTCGCCGCCGTCGACGCTGCCGGCGAGGCCGCCTGGCGGATGCCGCTGGCCGCCGACTACGTCGAGCACCTCGGCAGTGACCTGGCGGACCTGCACAGTTCGCCCGCCGTCGGCGCCGGCTCGGTGACCGCCGCGCTCTACCTGCGCGAGTTCACCGGCGACCTGCGCGACCGGTGGCTGCACATCGACATGTCCGCGCCGTCCTGGGCCGACGGCGACGACGCCGAACTGACCCGGGGCGCGACCGGCTGGGGCGTACGCGGGCTGCTGCGCTGGCTGGCGACGCTGGACTGAGCCGGCGGTCCCGGCCGGCGCGCGGCGGACGCCGGGCCGGGCGGTCGGCGGCGGGTCAGCACTTCACGGCGGCGAGCAGGCCGTGCCCCACCGGCAGCAGCGCCGGGATCCAGTGCTCGGACTCCCGGAGCGCCTTGACCGTCTCGCGGACGGTCACCGTCTCGGCGTCCCGCGCGGCCGGGTCGCCGATCCGCCCGCCGGCCAGGGTGCCGTTGAGGGCCAGCACCCCGCCGGGTCGCAGCAGCCGCAGCGCGGCGTCGACGTACGCGGCGAAGCCGGTCGCCTCGGCGTCGACGAAGACCAGGTCGTACGCGCCGTCCGCGAGCCGGGGCAGCACGTCCAGCGCCCGGCCGGTGATGATCCGGGTACGCCCAGACGGGAAGCCGGCCTCGACGAAGATGCGCCGGGCGATCCGCTGGTGCTCGACCTCCAGGTCGATGGTGGTGAGCACGCCGTCGGCCCGCATCCCGCGCAGCAGCCAGACGCCGCTGACCCCGGTGCCGGTGCCGATCTCCACCACCGCCCGGGCGTTCCCGGCGGCGGCGAGCAGGCGCAGCGCCGCCCCGGCCCCGGGCGTCACCGCGTCGAGGCCCACCTCCCGGGCGAGGCTGCGGGCGGTCCGCAGGACGAGGTCCTCGCCGACGTACGACTCGGCGAACTGCAGCGCCTGTGCCGTCGGAGTGCCGGAATTGGCGACCGTGGCGATGGGACACCTCCGGGCGGCGGGAGTGGTGCGGGGGGCGGGTTGGCGGTATGAGCCTAGAGGCGAGCCTTCCGGCGCGCAGCCGCGCCGTCCGCCGTCGACGATCACGCCCGGCAAGAGCTGATGCCATCCGGCTCATCCGTGCAATCCTGGAAGCGGTATCCCTCGTTTCGCGACGGCCGCCGCACCACGCGGCACGGGGGGTCGGGGGACGGACTGGGAGGCACCGACGTGACCGACGGCTGGGACTGGCGCCAGCCCGGTGGGACTCCGGCACCGGCGGGACCGCCGGCCGGGGCGACGCCGGTGGGGCCGCCTACGGCGCCGCACGGCGCCCCGGGCGGGACGACATCGCCCTGGTGGTCCGACGCGTTGGCCGACCCGTGGCGTGACCCGTACGCGCCGGCCGCCGTGGTCGTCCCGGGCGCGCCCGACGCCGGGGCCGCGCCGGAACCGGTCAGTGACCCGGACGCCCCGGGCCGCCCGAAGCTGCGCCAGCTGCTGCTCGTCCCGCTGATCACCGCGCTGCTCGCCGGGTCCCTCGGCGGAGCCCTCGGGTACGCCTTCGCGGTCCGCGGCGGGGCCGGGGGCGGGGTGGCGCTCGGCGCCCGACCGGCCGAGGCGCCGGGCCTGGCCCAGCGTCGCCCCGAGTCGCTGGCCGGAGTCGCCGAGAAGGTCCTGCCCAGCGTGGTGACCGTCCGGGTGTCCAGCCTGGGCGGGGTGAGCGAGGGCTCGGGTTTCATCGTCAGCGCCGACGGGCACGTGATCACCAACGACCACGTGGTCTCCGGCGCCACCGGCCGGGCCTCGGTGGTCTTCAACGACGGCAGCACCGCGCCGGCCACCGTCGTCGGCCAGGACCCGGAGTCGGACATCGCGGTGATCAAGGTCAGCCGCACCGGGCTGCGCCCGGTGGAGTTCGGCGACTCCGACGCGCTGGCGGTCGGCGACCCGGTGCTCGCCATCGGCTCGCCGCTCTCGCTGGCCAACACCGTCACCGCCGGCATCGTCAGCGCCCTGGACCGCACCATGCAGGCCGGGGAGCCCGGCGGCCAGGTCCGCTACTACGCGGCGATCCAGACCGACGCGGCGGTCAACCACGGCAACTCCGGCGGCCCGCTGGTCGACTCCGCCGGCCGGGTGATCGGGGTCAACTCCACGATCAAGTCACTGGTCGCCGAGGGGCAGGAGGCGGGCAACATCGGCCTCGCCTTCGCCATCCCGATCAACCAGGCCAAGCGGATCACGCAGGACATCATCGGCACCGGCAAGGCCCGCCGTACCGTGATCGGCGCGCAGGTGGGCGGCGCCGGCACGGTCACCGGCGGCGCCGGCGTACGGCTGGCGGCGGTGGAGCCGTCCGGGCCGGCGGCCGGCGCGGGGCTGAAGGCCGGGGACGTGATCCTCAAGCTGAACGGCCGCCCGATGACCGAGCCGACCGACCTGATCGCGCTGGTCCGCAAGTTCGCCCCGGGATCGGTGGTGACGGTGGAGTACCGGCGGGGGTCGGCCCGGCAGAACACCTCGGTGACGCTCGCCGCAGACGCCAAGTGAGGACCGGTCACCCCCTCCCGGCCGGGCACCCGACGTGCGTAGTCTTGCCTTGACGCCGACGAGGAGGCCCCAGCAGTGCTCGACAACCTGAACTGGTGGGAGATCGGTGCGCTGCTGCTCCTGGCGCTGCTGATCTTCGGTGACCGGCTGCCCAACGTCATCAACGACGGCCTGCGGATGGTCCGCAACCTGCGCGGCATGGCCCGCAACGCGACCGGCGACCTGAGCCGCGAGTTGGGCACCGACATCCAGTTGGAGGACCTGCACCCCAAGGCGTTCATCCGCAAGCACCTGCTCAGCGAAGAGGACGAGCAGGCGATCCGGAAGCCGTTGCAGGGCGTCTACGACAACCTGCGGGCGGACGTGACCGGCGTGCACAACGAGCTCAAGGACGTCGCCGACGCCGCCGATCCGCGCGGCAGGGGCGGCCGCAAGGCCACCGCCACGGGCGGCGCGCCCGCCCCGGCCCCCCGCCCCAGCTACGACGACGCCACCTGACGCGTCCCGCACTCCCCACCTGACCGCACCCGCACCACGCCCCCGTCCCGAGCGCTCCGCGCGCCCGACCAGGGCAGGGCGCGCGCAGCGTGCACATACAGAGAAAGAGTGGCCTCCCGAGCGCGGAAGGCCACTCTTTCTCTGTATCTGTGCGGCGGATCTTGAGGCGCGCGGAGCGCGCGGGTGGGGTGGTCGTCAGCGGCCGGCGGGCTTGAGGCCGAGGGGCTTGCCGAGGAGGGACTCGCGGCGGACGGCGAGGCGGTCGGCGATCTGGGCCAGCGCCTTCGAGGCCGGGGCGTCCGGCTCGGCCAGCACGATCGGGTTGCCGGCGTCGCCGCCCTCGCGTACCCGGGTGTCGAGCGGGATCTGACCCAGCAGCGGCACCTGCGCGCCGATCGTCCGGCTCAGCGACTCGGCCACGGCCTGGCCGCCACCGGCGCCGAAGACCTCCATCCGCGAGCCGTCGGGCAGCTCCAGCCAGGCCATGTTCTCGATGACGCCGACCACCCGCTGGTGGGTCTGCAGGGCGATCGCGCCGGCCCGCTCGGCGACCTCGGCGGCCGCGGCCTGCGGCGTGGTCACCACCAGGATCTCGGCGTTCGGCAGCAGCTGGGCGACCGAGATGGCGATGTCGCCGGTGCCCGGGGGCAGGTCGAGCAGGAGCACGTCCAGGTCACCCCAGTAGACGTCACCGAGGAACTGCTGGAGCGCCCGGTGCAGCATCGGGCCACGCCACACCACGGCGGCGTTGCCCGGGGTGAACATGCCGATCGAGATCACCTTCACGCCGTGCGCCTGCGGCGGCATGATCATGTCCTCGACCCGGGTCGGGCGGCCGTCCGCGCCGAGCATCCGGGGCACCGAGTGGCCGTAGATGTCCGCGTCGACCACGCCGACCGAGAGGCCCCGGGCGGCCAGCGCGGCGGCCAGGTTGACTGTCACGCTCGACTTGCCGACGCCACCCTTGCCGCTGGCCACCGCGTACACCCGGGTCCGGGAGCCCGGCTGGGCGAACGGGATCACCGGCTCCTCGGTGGCGTTGCCGCCGCGCAGCTTCGACTGGAGCTCCTGGCGCTGCTCGGGGCTCATCACGCCGAACTCGATCTCGACGCCCGTCACGCCGGGGACCGCCCCCACGGCGGCGGTGATGTCGGAGCGCAGCTTGTCCTTCAGCGGGCAGCCGGCGACGGTGAGCAGCAGCTCGACGCGTACGACGCCGTCGTCGCCGACCACGGCGGAGCGGACCATGCCGAGGTCCGTGATCGGGCGGCGGATCTCCGGGTCGTTGACGGTGGCCAGGGCGGCCTGGATCGCGTCGGAGATGGTGCTGACGGGAGCTGACATGCCCGCAATGCTACGTCGGGGGTGATCGGTGGCCGCCGCCAGCGGGGCCGGTGTGAGCGAATCGATGGCTCCACGGGCGGGCCGGGCCCCCGTCGGTCAGCCCTCCGGCCGGCCGTCGCGGGCGTAGTCGCCGTCCAGGTCGTCGCGGGGCTCGTCGAGGCCCTCGCCGCCCCGCCGCACGGCCTTCTCCTGCTGCCGGCGTTCCAGCCGCTGCCGGCGCTGGGCCGCCTCGTCCAGCTCCTCGGCCAGCCGGGCCAGCTCCGAGCGGAGGAAGTCCCGGGTGGCCACCTCGCCCATCGCGATCCGCAGCGCGGCGATCTCCCGGGTCAGGTACTCCGTGTCGGCCTTCTGCAGGGTGGCCCGCCGCCGGTCCTCCTCCAGCGCCACCCGGTCCCGGTCGGCCTGCCGGTTCTGCGCGAGCAGGATCAGCGGGGCCGCGTACGAGGCCTGCAACGACAGCATCAGGGTGAGGAAGGTGAAGGTGTACGGGTCGAAGCGCAGGTGCGCCGGGGCCAGGGTGTTCCAGCCGAACCAGAGCGCGATGACCACCGTCATGTAGACGATGAAGTTCGCCGTGCCCATGCCCCGGGCGATCCCCTCGGACCACCGGCCGAAGGCCTCCGGGTCGAACCGGGGCAGCTTGAGGCCCCGGGGCTCGCGCGGCTGGTCCAGTCGCTCGGCCCGTCGCTGGTCAGCCATCAGCGCTGTCCGTCCCCTCGACGGGGCCCGGGGCCGGTACGGCGTCCCGGTCCCGCCAGTCGCGCGGCAGCGAGTGGTCGAGCACGTCGTCGACCGTGACCGCGCCGACCAGCCGGTTGTTGCGGTCCACCACCGGCATCGCCACCAGGTCGTAGGTGGCCATCCGGCGGGTGATCTCCGGCAGGGGGGTGGCCGGCCGCAACGGGTCGATGTCGTTGACCACCACCCCGCCGAGCATCTCCGCCGGCGGCTCCCGGAGCAGCCGCTGGAAGTGCACCATGCCCAGGTAGCGGCCGGTGGGCGTGGTCATCGGCGCGCGGGCCACGAACACCTGGGCCGCGACGGCCGGGGAGAGCTGCTCCTCCCGGATCCGGGCGAGCGCCTCCGCGACGGTGGCGTCCGGCGGCAGGATCACCGGCTCGGAGGTCATCACGCTGCCCGCCGTACCGGAGGCGTAGCGCAGCAGCTGGCGGACCGGGTCGGCCTCGTTCGGCTCCATCAGGTCCAGCAGTACGTCCTGCTCCGGCGGCGGCAGCTCGTTGAGCAGGTCGGCGGCGTCGTCCGGGTCCATCTCCTCCAGCACGTCGGCGGCCCGTTCCCGGTCCAGCGCGGCGAGGATCTCCACCTGGTCGTGTTCGGGCAGCTCGCTGAGTACGTCGGCGAGGCGTTCGTCGTCCAGCGCCGCCGCGACCTCGTTGCGCCGCGCGTCGGGCAGGTCCTGCAGGGCGTTGGCCAGGTCGGCGGGGCGCATGTCCTCCAGCACGGCGAGCAGGTTGGCCGTACCCCGGTTGGCGGCGATGCCGCTCAGCCCGCGCACCCGGTCCCACTCGACCTGGTGCAGGTGGCCGCGGCGGGTGAGCCGGCCGGTCTGCTCGCGGACGGCGACCCGGGACAGCGACCACTCGCCACCCCGGCTGCACTCCATCGCCACGTCGACCACCGCGCCCGGCTGGCCACCCGGTTCGAGCTGGACCCGTCGGTCCAGCAGCTCCTGGAGCACCAGCAGCTCGTTGGGGCGCTTCTCGAAGCGGCGCAGGTTGAGGGTGCCGGTGCCGAGCACCACCGCGTCCGCGTCGATGGTGGTGATCCGGTTGATGGACAGGAAGATCCGCCGACGCATCGGCATCTCGGCGACCAGACCCACCACCTCGGGGGGACGTTGGGTCGGCCGGATCCGGGCCACCGCGTCACGCACCCGGCCCACCTGGTCGCCGTTCGGGTCGAAGACGGCGACTCCGGCGAGTCGGGCGATGTAGACCCGGTTCGGCGTGCTCACGGGCACCAGCCTAAGCGCCTAGTGTTTATCAACATGTCGACCTTGGCCTACGAGATCGTGGACGTCTTCACCGATCGCCCGTTCGCCGGCAACCCGCTGGCCGTGGTGTTCGGCGCCGACGGGCTCGCCACCGAACAGATGCAGGCGCTCGCGCTGGAGTTCAACCTCTCGGAAACGGTGTTCGTGCTGCCGCCCACCCAGGTCGGGGCCACCTACCGGGCCCGGATCTTCACCCCGGCCGCGGAGTTGCCGTTCGCCGGGCACCCCAGCGTCGGCGCGGCGGTCACCGCCAGCCGGCGCGGGATGTTCGGTGTGGGCAGTATCACCCAGGAGTGCGCCGCCGGGGTGCTGCCGATCGAGGTCGGCGAGACCGGTGCCACCCTGACCGGCGGCACCCCCACCCTCGGGCCGGAGCTGGACCCGGAGCCGCTGCTGGAGATGGCCGGCCTCACCGCCGACGACCACGCCGGCCCGGCGCCCCGGGTGGCCGGCTGCGGGCTGGAGTTCCCCTACCTTCCGGTCCGCCCGGACGCGGTGGCCCGCGCCAAGGTCAACGCGGCGGCGGCGGAACGGTACGGGGTGGAGCATGTCAGCGTCTTCTCCTGGGACGCCGAGACGCAAACCGCGCACGCCCGCGTCTTCGTGCCCGGGCTCGGCGTGCCGGAGGACCCGGCCACCGGCTCGGCCGCCCTCGGGCTCGGCGTCTGGCTGGTCGCCAGCGGGCTGCTCCCCGGCGACGGGCGCTCCGCGTACGCGGTCCGCCAGGGCATCGAGATCCACCGGCCGTCGGCGCTGGCCTGCACGGTGACCGCGGCCGACGGGGCGGCGGTCGGCGCCACCGTCTCCGGCCAGGTCATGGCGGTGGCCCGGGGCGAGATCCTGGTCCCGCCGTTCGTCGGTTGACCGGAGCCGGTGACCGCACGCCCCACGTACGAGAGGATGCCGGTGTGACGGACGAGGTGGACGCCCCGGTGTCGACGCCCCTGGTCGACGAGGCGATGAAGAAGGCGGCCGTGGCCTGGGTGAGCGTCGGCGACGGCCCGGCGCTGGCGCTGTGGTGCGTACCGCTGGAGGGGTCGCTTTTCGTGGTCAGCGGGCCGGGCGAGCAGTCCGCGCCCGGGCTGGCCGAGGCGGCGCAGGTGCGGGTGACCCTGCGCGGCGACCACGGCGGGCGGATCGTGACCTGGCCGGCCCGGGTGACCCGGTTGGCGCCGGGCACCGAGGCGTGGGAAACCTCCGCCCCGCTGGTGGCGGCGAAGCGGCTGAACGCCCCCGGACCCACCGCCGACCTGGTGGCCCGCTGGGTGGCCGACGGTTGCGCGCTGACCCGGCTCGCCCCGGCCGGCGCGCCGGACGCCGGCCCGGACCTGCCGGCCGACTCGCTGGCCGAGGTGCCGCGCGAGACTCCCGCTGTGCGCGCCACCCGTAAACCGTTCCGCCTGCACAAGGTCCGCCGCCGGTGAGCGACTGTCGGGAAACACCGCCCGGGCTTCCCGACAGCCGCTGAGCGCTCAGCAACCCACCGGCACCGCGTCGACCAGCTCGACCACCTCGCTCAGCGAGCCGACGACCGGGCCGTCCCAGTCCGGCTCGGCGTCGAAGACCAGATGCCCGGCCAGGTCGGGGGCGGCCAGCCGCACGGCGGTCATCCCCGCCCGCTGCGCGCCGGTCAGCTCCCGGCTGCCGCCGTCGCCGACGTAGAGGCAGTCCTCGGGCCGCAGGGCGAGCCGACGGCAGGCGGCCAGGTAGAGCGCCGGGTCCGGCTTGCACCGGCCGACGTGGACGGAGAAGATCCGCGCGTCGAGCAGCGGGGCGACGGCCAGCTGCGGCAGGAACGCCGGCAGCTCGTGGGTGCAGTCGCTGACCACGCCGGTGCGGATGCCCCGCTCCCGCAGCGCGGCGAGCGCGGGCACCGCGTCGCCGCGCAGCCGGGTGTCGGCGCGTACCGCCCGGTGCCGGGAGGCCACCGCCGCTCGGACGGCGTCGTCGGAGGGGTGGATGCCGGCCTGGGCGCAGACCCAGCGCAACGTCGCCTCGGCGTTGCCGTGCCGGCCGCTGGCCCGCTGGTAGAAGGTGCGGTCGAGGACCGCGGCGAGCGTGTCGACAGGACAGCCGAGCAGCTCGGCGGTGGTTTCGTGGGCTGCGCCGCGCTGGACGCAGCGGGTCAGGGTGCCGAAGAAGTCGAACAGCACCGCGGGGTACCTGGGCATGGGAAAGCGCCTCCGGACGTCGAGGGGATCGCCGGTGCGGACGCGCATGATCGTAACGGGGCGTTGACGCTCAGTGGTGTCCAAAGTTGTGTGAGTATTGCTCTCCGTGTCGCCCACCCCGCACCGCCCGACGGTGGACCCGCTGACCGTCGGCGTCCTCGCGCTCGCCGTCACCGCCGTCTCCTCCTCCGCCCCGCTGATCGCCTTCGCCGCGGCCCCGGCGCTGGCCGTCGCGTTCTGGCGCAACCTGCTCTCGGTCGCCGTGCTCGGTCCGCTCTCGCTGGCCCGCCGCCGGGCCGAGTTCCGGGCGCTGACCGTGGGGGCGGGCCGGCGGGAGGGCTGGTACTGCGCGCTCTCCGGCGTGGCGCTGGCCGCCCACTTCGCCACCTGGATGCCGAGCGCGCAGCTCACCTCGGTCGCCGCGGCCACCGCGCTCGGCGCCACCCAGCCGGTCTGGCAGGGGCTGATCGCCCGCTGGCAGGGCCGGCACCTGCCGTACGCCGTCTGGGTCGGCATCGCGGTGGCCGTGACGGGCGCGGTGCTCGCGACCGGCGCGGACGTCGCCGTCTCCGGGCGGGCCTTCGCCGGGGACCTGCTGGCGATCACCGGCGGCCTGTTCGCCGCGGTCTACACCGCGTTCGGCGAGCGCGCCCGGGCCACCATCAGCACCACCACCTACACCACCATCTGCTACGGGGTGTGCGCGCTGATCCTGCTGGTGGTGTGCCTGGTCGGCGGCGTGCGACTGCGCGGGTACGACTCCGCCACCTGGTTGGCCATCCTCGGCCTGGTCGCCGGCGCCCAGTTGCTCGGGCACTCGATGTTCAACTACGCGCTGCGCCGCGTCTCGGCCACCACGGTCAGCGTGCTGATCCTGCTGGAGGCGCCCGGCGCGGCCCTGATCGGCTGGGTCTGGCTCGGCCAGCTGCCCCGCCCGCTCGCCCTGCCCGGGCTGGCCCTGCTGCTGGTCGGGGTGGCCGTGGTGGTGGTCGGTGGCGCCCGCGCCGGCCGCCGGCCCGCACCGGCCCCGGTCCCCGCCGACGCCGCCCCGCCGGCGGCCTGACTCCGGGTCGCCCCGTCCCCGCCAGGCGGTCGACCAGCGGCCCCGACGCCGAGGCCACCCGCCGCGCGACCCCGGATCGGCCCGCCCGGCCCACCGCCGGCCGCCCCGCCCGCTCGGCGGGAGAACGCCGATTCCACCGCCACGACCGCCGCTCGCGCGTGAGAGTGCGGAGGGAGGTGTGGCGAGATGGCGCGGCGACCGGGCGACGAGGACGAGGCCGACAGCGGCACCGTCGTCACCCCGTCGGCCGAGTTCCCGCCGCTCGCTCCAGAGGAGCTGGGCACCCTGCGCCGGATCGGCGACCGCTGGCGCGCCGACCAACCCGGCGAGCTGCCGATCGACCCGACCCTCGGTCGGCACGGGGAGCGTCCCACCCCGACCCGCTTCGGCCGGCTCGCCCCGATCGCCATGTTCCGCCGGGAGCAGCCGGACGAACTGGTCGCCACCGAACCGGCCAACCTGCCCGGCACCCGGTTCGGCCGGGCGCTGACCCGGCTGCGCCGGGCCGTCTTCGGGCCGCCGCTGTCCAGCGCGGCGGTGCTCTACGAGCGGATGCGCAAGCTGGTGGCGCTGCCGGTGCTCTCCTCCGACCTGCTCAGTTCGGTGGCGTACGGGCCGGAGGCGATGCTGGCCGTGCTGGTGCTGGCCGGCAGCGCGGCGTTGGGACTCTCCCTGCCGCTGGCCGTCGCGCTGGTGGTGCTCATGATCGCCGTCGGCGTCTCCTACCGGCAGACCATCCACGCCTACCCGCACGGCGCGGGGTCGTACATCGTCGCGGGGGACAACCTGGGCTCCGCGGCGGGGCTGACCGCGGCGGCCGGGCTGATCCTCGACTACGTGCTGACCGTGGCCGTCTCGGTGGCCGCCGGGGTGCACGCGGTCACCTCGGCGCTGCCCGGGCTGGCGCCGTTCGCCGTCCCGCTCGGGGTGCTGGTCATTGCGGTGCTCCTCGCCGCCAACCTGCGCGGGGTCCGGACCGCCGGCAACATCTTCGTGCTCCCCACGTACGCCTTCGTGGTCGCGCTGCTGGCCCTGCTGGCGGTCGGCTACCTGCGGGTCGCCGGGCGCGGCTTCACGCCGGTGCCGCCGCCGGCCGTGCCGGCGGCCGAGGGGCTCGGCCTGCTGCTGGTGCTGCGGGCCTTCGCCTCGGGCGCGGTGTCGATGACCGGCATCGAGGCGGTGTCCAACGCGGTCCCGGCGTTCCGCCCGCCGGAGTGGCGCAACGCCCGCACCACGCTCGGCTGGATGGTGGCGATGCTGGTGCTGCTCTTCGCCGCGCTCACCCTGCTGTTCCACCTGGCCGGCCTGGTGCCGAGGGTGGACCAGACCCTGCTGTCCCAGCTCGCCCGCAGCACCTTTCCGACCGGCCCCTGGTACGGCCTGATCCAGGCCGCCACCGCGCTGATCCTGCTGCTGGCGGCGAACACCGCCTTCAACGGCTTTCCCCGGCTGCTGTTCTTCATGGCCCGGGCCGGCCACGCGCCGCGCCGCTTCCTGCACATGGGGGACCGGCTGGCCTTCAGCAACGGCCTGGTCGCCCTCGCCGCAACCGCCGCGCTGGTCTTCGTCGCCTTCGGCGGGTACACCGAGGCGCTGATTCCGCTCTACGCGGTCGGGGTGTTCCTCGCCTTCACCCTCTCCCAGGCCGGGATGGTGGTGCACTGGCGCCGCCGACGCGGGGCCGGCTGGCGGGGCCGGCTGGCGGTCAACGCGGTCGGCGCCACGCTCTCCGGGCTGGTGCTCGTCACCGCGGCGGTCGCCAAGTTCACCGAGGGCGCCTGGGTGGTGGTGATCGCCGTACCGCTGCTCGTGTTCCTCTTCCACCGGGTGCACCGGCACTACCGGAACCTGCACGCCGCGCTGGCCCTGCACCCGCCGCCGGTCGCGCCCGTCGCCGCCGGGCCCGCGGAGGGGGAGGAGCTGCCCCAACAGGTACGCCACCTGGTGGTGGTCCCGATGGCGCGGCTCAACCGGGCATCGCTGCGCGCCCTGGCGTACGCGGTGTCGCTGGGCCAGCCGACCCTGGCGGTGCACATCGCGCCGGAGGAGGCGGAGGCGGACCGGTTCCGCGAGCAGTGGCGGGCCTGGGGGGACCACGTGCGGCTGGAGACCATCGTGTCGCCGTACCGGGCGGTGATCGGGCCGCTGGCGCACTACCTGGAGGCGCTGCACGACACCGGGCCGGAACTGGTGCTGACCGTGATCGTGCCCGAGGTGGTGCTGCGCCGGAGCTGGCACCGCCCGCTGCACAGCCGGGCCGAGCAGCGGCTGCGCCGGGCGTTGCGGCCGCTGCCGGGGGTGGTGGTCACCAGCGTCCCGGTGCACCTCAGCGAGTGACCGTGGGGCCGCCCGGTGGGCGGTCAGCGGTCCTGGACCTCGATCACCCGGGTGGTCGGTGCCGCGTCGCCGATCGCCGCCCGCTGGGCCAGCCGGTCCGGGTCGGCCAGGAACGCCGCCAGCCCGGCCCGCGACGCGAACCGGATCAGGTGCACCTCGGTCCGTTCGTCGGTGCTGTGCAACCGCCGTTCCAGCCGTCCGCCGTGCCGCCCGAGCAGCCCGAGCACGGCGTCCTCGTACCGGTGGCCGGCATCGACGGCGTCGGGTGCCAGGTCGACCACCGCCACCAGGAGCAGCCCCTCGTCCGGGGCGCTCATCCGTCGATGCCGACGGCCTCGGCGCTGGCCGTCCAGAGCCGGGCGGCGAGCTGCGGGTCGGCCGCCTTGCGCAGCGGCCGGCGCAGCTTCCGGTCGGCGTAGTAGGCGCCGTCGACCAGCCGGGACGGGTCCTGGTTGGCCAGCCAGACCAGCGTCTCCGCGCCCCGCTCCGGGCTGCGGAACGGCAGCAGCCGCATGCCGAGGGCGACCAGCCGGCTGTCCGCCCCGAACCGGGTCCGCACCACCCCGGGGTGGAAGCAGTACGACCGGACGTCCGGCCAGCGCCGGGCCGCCTCCGCGGTGAACAGGATGTTCGCCTGCTTGCTGGTGCCGTACGCGCGGACCGGCCGGTACGGGCGCAGCGTGGCGTTCAGGTCGTCCGGGTCGAGCGCCCCGCTGCGGTGCGCCCCGGAGGCCGTCACCACCATCCGGCCGATCCGGTCGGCCAGCAGGTTGCTCAGCAGGAACGGGGCCAGGTGGTTGGCCTGCATGGAGAGCTCGAAGCCGTCCACGGTGGTGAGCGGTTCCAGCACGATCGCCCCGGCGTTGTTGGCCAGCACGTCGATCCGGTCGTACGCGGCCCGCAGCCGCTCGGCGAGCCCGCGTACGTCGTCCAGCACCGCGAAGTCGGCGCGGAACAGCTCGGGGCGCTCGCCGCAGGCCTCGCGTACCCGGTCGCCGGCGGCCTGGAGTCGGGCCGGGTCCCGCCCGACCAGCACGACCCGGTCGCCCCGGCGGGCCAGGGCCGTCGCGGCGGCCAGGCCGATGCCGGAGCTGGCCCCGGTCACCACCACGGTCCGACGCCCAGTGAGATCTTCCACAGGTCCATTCACCCCGGTCACGGCACGAGGTTACCGTGGCGTCACAACGCCCTTTGGGATCGTTAAGTTCTCGTTCTCGTCATCCAGGTGGCGTCGGCGTGCCCGCCGAACGCTGGAAGGAGCGCATCCTATGGCCGCAGTCGGTCGCCCCCGCCGGTCCTGCCTCGCCGTGCCGGGTTCCAGCGTCAAGATGCTCGGCAAGGCCCAGGGCCTCCCCGCCGACCAGGTCTTCCTCGACCTGGAGGACGCGGTCGCCCCGCTGGCCAAGCCGGACGCCCGAAAGAACATCGTCGCGGCGCTCAACGAGGGCGACTGGGCCGGCAAGACCCGGGTGGTCCGGGTCAACGACCTGACCACCCCGTGGACCTACCGGGACGTCATCGAGGTGGTCGAGGGCGCCGGGGCGAACCTCGACTGCATCATGCTGCCGAAGGTGCAGAACGCCGCCCAGGTGCAGTGGCTGGACCTGACGCTGACCCAGATCGAGAAGACCCTGGGCCTGGAGGTCGGCCGGATCGGCATCGAGGCGCAGATCGAGAACGCCGCCGGCCTGGTCAACGTCGACGCCATCGCCGCCGCGTCGCCGCGGGTGGAGACCATCATCTTCGGCCCGGCCGACTTCATGGCCTCGATCAACATGAAGTCGCTGGTGGTCGGCGCGCTGATCCCGGACTACCCGGGCGACCCCTACCACTACATCCTGATGCGGATCCTGATGGCCGCCCGGATGCACGACAAGCAGGCCATCGACGGCCCGTTCCTGCAGATCCGCGACGTCGACGCGTTCCGCGAGGTGGCCAAGCGCTCCGCGGCGCTGGGCTTCGACGGCAAGTGGGTGCTGCACCCCGGCCAGATCGACGCCGCCAACGAGGTCTACCAGCCAGCCCAGGCCGACTACGACCACGCCGAGCTGATCCTCGACGCGTACGAGCACTACACCTCGGAGGCCGGCGGCAAGCTCGGCGCGGTGATGCTCGGCGACGAGATGATCGACGAGGCGTCCCGCAAGATGGCCCTGGTGATCGCCGCCAAGGGGCGCGCCGCCGGGATGACCCGCACCTCCAGCTTCACCCCGCCCTCGGAGTGACCCGTACGCCGCCGCCCCGGGCGACCGGGGCGGCGGCACCGGTCAGTAGGTGCTGCTGTCGTAGGTCGATGGGTCCTGGTTCGCCAGCCAGACGAAGAACACCACGATGGCGATGGTGGCCAGCAGCGCGATCACGGTGGCGATCCAGCCCACGATGATGCCGGCGGTGGCGAAGCCCTCGCCGCCTTCACCCCGCTCCCGGATCTGCTTGCGGGACACGTGGCCGAGAATCGCGCCGATGAGCCCGATCCAGCCGCCGAGCCCGTAGCCGCAGAGGCCGAGCGCGCCGAGGATCGAGACGACCATCGCGGCGATGGCCAGACCGTTGGTCTGCGGGGCCGGCGGGTAGCCGTACCCGGGGTAACCGGTCGGGGGCGGGTAGCCGTGCGGCTGGTACGGATCGACCGGAGCCGCCTGCGGCGGCATCGCGGCGGCGTACGGGTCCGGCGGGGCGTACGGGTCCCTGCCCGTCGGCTGCGCCGGGATCGGCTGGCCGCTGACCGGCAGTGTCGGGTCGCCGGCCGGGTTGCTCCAGCCGCCGGACGGTGGGGGATAGGTCATCAGGTCTCTCCGTCGCGTGTGGGTGCGCCGTCAGGGTAGTCATGACCGGACAAACAAGAGGTCCCCGTGGTGCCGCGTTGCCCGGGACGTCCCGAACGGGCAGGATCTCCGCATGGCTATCGACGCGCGTGGTGCCGACCGTTCCGGCAGCCGACCGAGGCGGGACGTGAGCCGCCCCGGGCTGGCCCGGCGCACCCGCGCCGTGGCCACCATTGGGCCGGACGACCAGGACGAGCCGGTGCCGGTGGCCGAGCCGGTCACCATGCGGTTGGACGGGCGGGTCGCCCTGGTCACCGGCGCGGGCAGTCCCGACGGCATCGGGTACGCGACCGCCCGCCGGCTGGCCGACCTGGGCGCCCGGGTGGCGATCGTCTCCACCACCCGGCGGATCCACGAACGGGCCGGCGAGCTGGGCGTGACCGGCTTCGTCGCCGACCTCACCGACGAGTCCGAGGTCGGCGCGCTCGCCGACGCGGTGGCCGAGCAGCTCGGCGACGTCGAGGTGCTGGTCAACAACGCGGGCCTGGCCAGCCGGGCCAGCCCGGAGGTGCTGCGCCCGGTGGCCCAGCTCAGCTACGACGAGTGGCGGGGCGAGATCGACCGGAACCTGACCACCGCGTTCCTGTGCAGCCGCGCCTTCATCGGCGGGATGGCCGAGCGGGGCTGGGGGCGGATCGTGAACCTGGCGGCCACCGCCGGGCCGGTGAACGCGCTGCCCACCGAGGCGGCGTACGCGGCGGCCAAGGCCGGTGTGGTCGGGCTGACCCGTGCCCTGGCGATGGAGATGATCGCCGACGGGGTGACCGTGAACTCGGTGGCCCCGGGCACCATCTACACGGCGGCCTCGACGGTGGCCGAGATCAAGCAGGGGATGGGCACCCCGGTCGGGCGCCCCGGCACCCCGGACGAGGTGGCCGCCGCCATCACCTTCCTCTGCTCGCCGGCCGCCTCGTACATCACCGGGCAGATGCTGGTGGTGGACGGCGGCAACAGCGTCCGCGAGGCGCAGTTCCGCTGACCCCCGCCCGGGTCAGTTGTAGGTGCCGCCGCCGCCGTCGGAGTTGGCCCAGACGGCCAGGGCGATCCAGCCGCAGCAGGCGAGCAGGCCGATCGCGGTGAAGACGTAGCTGAGGATCAGCCCCCAGGTGGCGAGCTGGTCACCGTCCTCGCCGGTCCGCCGGATCTGCCGCTTGGCCAGGTGGCCGAGGACGATCCCGGCCGGGGCGAAGACGAAGGCGAAGACCAGCGACAGGATCGCCATGGTGTTCGGTCCGCCGCCGCCTCCCGGTGGCGGGCCGTACTGGCCGTACGGGCCCTGCGGCGGGTACGCCGGCTGCTGCGCCCACTGCTGGTGCTCCTGCGGCTGCTGGCCCCACTGCGGCTGGTCCGGCTGCTGGCCCCATTGCGGCTGCTCGGGCTGCTGGCCCCACTGGGGCAGCCCGGAGGGCTGGCCCGGCTGCTCGTACGGCGACGGCGGCTGCTCCGGCTCGCCGGGTGGTGGATGACTCACGTCCGTTCGCCTCCTCCGCCGCAGGTCACAGCGCCTCTCTCTTGCGGACGCTACCCGCAGCGGTGAACCTTTTCACAGCGGTTGTGTGGACTGGTCACCTTGGCCTCGACCGTCCCGGGGCCGATACTGACCGAGCGTTCAGTTACCCATGAGTAATGCGCCGATCCCCCGGAGGCTGAGATGGCCAGACTCGCCCAGACGCCCGGCCTGACCGACGTGCAGCGGTCGATCCTGGAAACCGTCCGGGAGTTCGCCGACAAGGAGATCATCCCGCACGCGCAGCGGCTGGAGCACGCCGACGAGTACCCGACCGACATCCTCGACGGGATGCGGGAGATGGGCCTGTTCGGTCTCACCATCGACGAGGAGTACGGCGGCCTGGGCGAGTCCCTGCTGACCTACGCCCTGGTGGTCGAGCAGCTGTCGCGGGGCTGGATGTCGATCTCCGGCATCGTCAACACCCACTTCATCGTGGCGTACCTGATCTCCCAGCACGGCTCCGCCGAGCAGAAGGCCCGGCTGCTGCCGAAGATGGCCACCGGCGAGGTGCGCGGCGCGTTCTCGATGTCGGAGCCGGAGACCGGATCCGACGTCTCGGCGATCAAGTCGAAGGCCGTCCGCGACGGCGACAACTACGTCCTCAACGGCCAGAAGATGTGGCTGACCAACGGGGCGTACTCGTCGGTGGTGGCCACCCTGGTCAAGACCGACACCGGCGCGGAGTCGGTCTACGGCAACATGAGCACCTTCCTGCTGGAGAAGGAGCCCGGCTTCGGCGAGACCGCGCCCGGCCTGACCATCCCCGGCAAGATCGACAAGATGGGCTACAAGGGCGTCGAGACCACCGAGATGGTGCTCGACGGCGTCACCGTCCCCGCGTCCGCCGTCCTCGGCGGCGCGGACCAGGTCGGCCGTGGCTTCTACCAGATGATGGACGGCATCGAGGTCGGCCGGGTCAACGTGGCCGCCCGGGCGTGTGGCATCTCCATCCGCGCCTTCGAGCTGGCCGTCCAGTACGCCCAGCAGCGCCGCACCTTCGGTCAGCCGCTCGCCAAGCACCAGGCCATCGCCTTCAAGCTCGCCGAGATGGGCACCAAGATCGAGGCCGCGCACGCGCTCATGGTCAACGCCGCCCGGCTCAAGGACGCCGGCCAGCGCAACGACGTCGAGGCCGGCATGGCCAAGCTGCTCGCCTCGGAGTACTGCGCCGAGGTCGTCCAGGAGGCGTTCCGCATCCACGGCGGCTACGGCTACTCCAAGGAGTACGAGATCGAGCGGCTGATGCGGGAGGCGCCCTTCCTGCTCATCGGCGAGGGCACCTCGGAGATCCAGAAGACCATCATCTCCCGGGGCCTGCTCAAGGAGTACAAGCTCTGACCGGTGCGCCGGTCACCGTCCGGCCGGCTCGGCAGCCGGCTCCGGGGCGGTGACCGGCCCGCCCGCCAACACGTACGGGCGCGACCGGTACTCCTCGATCGCGGCGGCCAGCCGCTGCTCGGGCACCGCGGTGTCCCGACCACCGACCACCGGCGCCGGTTCCAGCGACTGCCACCTGACCGGTCGCAGCCGTACCCCGTTCAACCGGCTCTCCCGCTTGTGCAGGCTGACCCGGTCGATGTTGGACCAGTCGTAGGACTGGCTGCCGTAGCGGATCCCGCTGGCGGTCAGCGCCAACCGGCCGGTGAACCGCGTCTCCCGGTACGCGATCCGTCCCACAGCCGCCGCCGCGCCGAGGACCAGCAGTGTCCGGACGATCCGGCCCCACTCCCGGTCGGTCGGGAACCACGAGGTGATCACCACCGCCGTCCCGGCCACCAGGGTCAGGTCCGCCAGGAGACCCGCCCAGCCGGCCAGCGACCGGCGGGCCACCAGTCCGGGCTCGACCGCGTCCCGGCCGGCCACCCGGGCCGTCCAGGCCAGCCGGCCGTTCCGCCGCGGCCACCAGCGCCGTTCCAGTTGGTGCACGCCGAACATCAGCCAGGCGACGCAGGCGAAGCTGTCGAAGGTGGTGGACCGGGACAGTGCCAGCAGTGGCGCGGCCACCGCCGCCGTGACCGCTGCGGCGACGGCCAGGGAGAGCAGGCGGCGCGACCAGAGTCCGTCCCGCGTCGGGGGCAGGCGCAGACGCGGCGTCCGCAGCAGAGGCATGGGCGCAGGGTACGGATCGGCCGCCAGCAAAACCGGGCCGCTCAGCCCAGCCGGGTCAGCCCGGCGGCGGCGCGCTCCACGATCAGGCAGCGGTCCTCGACGTACTCCATGCCCGCCTCCTCGGCGATCCGCCGCGCCTGCGCCGAGACGATGCCCAGTTGCAGCCACACCGCCGGCGCGCCGATCGCCGCGGCGTCCCGGACCACCTGCACGGCGTCCGCCGCCGGCCGGAACACGTCCACCAGATCGACCGGGTGCGGGATGTCGGCCAGCGACGCGTACGCCCGCTCGCCGAAGAGTTCGTCGACCGTCGGGTTGACCGGGATGATCCGCCAGCCGTACCGCTGCATCTGCAACGGCACGCTGTGCGCGGCCTTGCGGGGGTCGCGGGACGCGCCCACGACGGCGATCACGGCCGAGTCGGCGAGGATCTGCTGAGCGGTACGCACCCGCCGACTCTAACCCCACCGGTGCGGTGGCCCGCCGGCTACAGCAGCGACAGTTGCTCGGCGGCGGGTGGCGCCTCGGGGGTCGGCAGCCGCCGGTTGTCGCCCCGCTCGCCCCGGTGCAGCCCGTGCCGGCGGGCCGCGATCCGCACCCGCGCGGTCAACTCCCGCTGGTACGCCTGCGGCGCGTACGCGCCCGCCCGGTAGAGCTCGCGGTAGCGCGGCACCAGGTGCGGGAACTCCCGGGCCAGCCAGTGCGCGTACCACTCGCGGGCGCCGGGGCGCAGGTGCAGGGCCATCGGCGTCACGCTGCCCGCCCCGGCCGCGGCCACCGCCGCCACCGTCGCCTCGATCGACTCGTCGCTGTCGCTGAGCCCGGGCAGGATCGGCGCCATCAGCACGCCCACCTCGAAGCCCGCGTCGGTGAGCGCGCGTACCGCGTCGAGTCGCCGGCGCGGGCTCGGGGTGCCCGGCTCGACCGCCCGCCACAGCGCCTCGTCGACGAACCCCACCGAGTACGAGACGCCGACCCGGGTCACCTCGGCGGCCTGGCGCAGCAGCGGCAGGTCCCGCAGGATCAGCGTGCCCTTGGTCAGGATGGAGAACGGATTGGCGAAGTCGCGCAGCGCCTCGATGATCGGCGGCATCAACCGGTACCGCCCCTCGGCCCGCTGGTAGCAGTCCACGTTGGTGCCCATCGCGATGTGCGCGCCGCGCCAGCGCGGGGCGGCCAGCTCCCGCCGGACCAGCTCGCCGGCGTTGACCTTGACGATCACCTTGCGGTCGAAGTCCGCACCCGCGTCGAGGTCCAGGTAGGTGTGGGTGTTGCGTGCATAGCAATATTTACATGCATGGCTGCATCCCCGGTACGGGTTGATCGTCCATTCGAACGGCACGCGGGACGCGCCCGGCACCTTGTTGATGATCGACTTGGCCTGCACCTCGTAGAAGGTCATCCCGGCGAAACCGGGGGTGTCGAAGGTGCGGGCGATCGCGCCGGGCAGCGCCAGCGGCAGGGGTGGAGTCGCTGGCGCTGACCCGTCGGGATGCCCCTCGTCCGGGGGAGCGGAGAGGTTCTCCCAGCGCATGACATTCATTCGAACATGTGTACGAGAAGAGTGCAAGTGACCCGCCGGACACCGGCTCCCGCCCGCCGGGCGGCGGGTGGAGGATGGAGCCATGGAGAGGTCGACCTTCGTCTACGACGGGGACTGCGCGTTCTGCACCCGGTGCGCCGAGTTCGTCGAGCGGCGCATCCCGTCGGGCGCCCGGGTGGTGCCGTGGCAGTTCGCCGACCTCGACGCCCTCGGGCTGACCGAGGCCGAGTGCGAGGAGGCGGTGCAGTGGGTCGGCGCCGACGGCTCCCGTGCCGCCGGGCCCGACGCCATCGCCCGGCTGCTCGGCGAGAGCGGTCCGCTGTGGCGGGTGGCGGGCGCGGGGCTGCGCGTCCCGCCGGTCCGCCTCGCCGCCTGGCCCGCGTACCGCTGGGTGGCCCGCAACCGGCACCGGCTTCCCGGCGGCACCGCCGCCTGCGCGCTGCCCCAGGAGGCGCGGGAACGCCTGTACGGCCCGAGCGGCCGCCCCACCACCGACGCCTGACCGCCGCTGGCGTCGCCGGGCTACGGCGTCGCCGGCCCGACCGCCGGTGCCGGGCCGGCCACCGGTGGCGCCGCAGCGGGTACGTCGTCCGGTGCCGGCTCCTGGTCCTTCGATGCCGGCACATCCGGGGTCAAGTCGGTCGGCGCGGCGCCGTCACGGCGACGGGTGATCAGTTGGCGGGCCCACACCACCGGCCTGATCCGCTCCAGCGGCAGGAAGCTCGTCAGCGCCACCAGGTGCGGCGCGAACGAGATGGTGATCGTCGCGATGGTCACCAGGTGGAACGAGTAGAAGAAGCCGACCGTGGCCACCCGCCAGCGCTCGGGCAGCAGGAACACCACCGGGCTGAGCAACTCGAAGGCGAGGATGCCGAACTGGGCGACGAGCAGCAGGTACGGCACCTGCGCGATCAGGTCGGCGAAGTCGGTGCCGCGCCGGATGATGGCCCGGGCGAGCACCGAGCCGGTCGCCCAGTCCAGCCCGCCGAACCGCAGCTTGGCCCAGGCGGCGAGGAAGTACGTGCAGATCACGGCGATCTGGGTGACCCGCAGCGCCCAGCCGCCGGCCTCGGTGCGGGTCGGGTCGCCGTGCCGGGCGCGGCCGGCGGTGGGCAGGACGGCCAGCGCGACGAGGAGCCCGATCCGGTCGTGGTCGACCTTCCCGTAGCTCATCGCGATGATCATCCACTCGAGGTAGAACGCGAAGACCGACCAGCCGAGCAGTCGTGGCGCACGGCCGGTCGCGGCGAGCAGGGCCAGTGGCAGCAGCGTCCAGAAGATGGCCGCGACCATGGTGGGGGTCGGGGTGGGCAGCGGGAGCAGCCGGCCGATCAGCAACGGCTGGTAGAGCTCGCCCGGTACGTCGACCCGGGTCCGTACCCACGGGGTGAAGACGACCAGGTCGGCGGCGACGAAGAGGTAGACCAGGGTGCGGAAGGCGGCCACCCGGCCGCGGGGGACCGCCTCGGTCAGCCAGCGGGTCACCGCGCCTCCTGCCAGCGCACCGTGGTCTCGTCGGTCCACCGTCCGGTGGGCCGGCCCTGGTGGATCCCGTACCAGCGGATCACGATGCGGACCTCGACCAGTTCCGGCGCGCCGGGCCGGCGTTCGGCGTACGCGTCGGCGACCTGCCGCAGCAGCGCCGGGTCGGCGGCGTAGCGGTCCTGCTGGCCCTCGATCTCGGCGCGGCGGATGCCGGTGGCGTCCTGGCCCAGCGCGACCACCGCGCCGGTGCGGTCGACGCCCTCGACCCGGGTGTCGGGGGCGGGCGCGTTCGGTGGCTCCGACGTGGAGTACATCCGGAACGGCCCGAACGGGAAGTGGTCGTCGACCCCCCAGAGGGTGCCGGCGAGCAGCAGGGCCAGGCCGAGCGCGGTCGCGCCCAGCCGGACCGCGCGGCCGCGGGGGGTCAACGTCTCCATCGGGTCGTGACGATACGGGATCGGGACGTCACGACGGTGTCCCTGCGCGGTCTGCCGCTGGCCCTGCGTGTCGGCGGATACGCCGACGGCCGGACCCCCTGGTGGGGAGCCCGGCCGTCGTGGGTGGTGCTCAGTGCTTGTGGTCGGCCAGCTGCTTGCGCACGTCGTCCATGTCGAGGGCCTGGACCTGCTCGATCAGGTTCTCCAGCGCCGACTCGGGCAGCGCGCCCGGCTGGGCGAAGACGATCACGCCGTCCCGGATCGCCATGATCGTCGGGATGGAGCGGATGTCGAACTTCGCGCCGAGCTCCTGCTGCGCCTCGGTGTCGACCTTGCCGAAGACGATGTCCGAGTGCTTCTCCGAGGAGCGCTCGTAGACCGGGGCGAACCGCTTGCACGGGCCACACCAATCGGCCCAGAAGTCGACCAGCACGATGCCGTCGCTCCCGGTCACCTCGTCGAAGTTGGCCGTGGTCAGCTCAACCGTTGCCATTGCACTCTCCGATCAGCGGATTGCTTTTTCGTCCCGTAGAACCAGGGCAGCCCCGGTTGAATTCCCGGTCCGGGCGGGCCGAAACCGGCGCGGCCCGGGGCGGGGCGGCCGCAGGCCGGGAAGCCATCGAACCGCATCTGTCGATCCCGCGCTGCGGAACGCAAATGCACCACGCACTTGCGTCACCTCCCGTGATGGGAGCGTTCCCAAAGAGATCCATGCCACTCGTCGGTACGAATCGGTAACTTCAGCCTTGACAAGGGGTGACTGTGCGGCTAGAGATCGCATAGCACGGTGCCGTCGATTACTCACAGTGATGTCACAAAACGGTAAATGTGACGTCCGTCTCTGTCGATGTGTCCACCGCGTACGGCAGAATCTCTGGCATCAGAGCGTGGGCGGCGGGTGCCGGGGAGGGCCCCGCCGCTCATTGCGTCTCCCCCCGGATACGCCCGGTGTGACATTTCCACTCGGCCTCCGCCCCCGTCATCGCCTTAACCACCGGTAAGGCATGCTGTGCCGAACTCCATCGCCGCCCGTCGAAGGGGACAAGGATGCAGTTCGGCCGCTACTTCGAGGAGTTCGAGGTCGGCGCGGTCTACCGGCACTGGCCCGGCAAGACCGTGACCGAGTACGACGACCACCTCTTCTGCCTGCTCACCATGAACCACCACCCGCTGCACATGGACGCGCACTACGCCGAGTCGGCGAGCCAGTTCAAGCGCAACGTGGTGGTCGGCAACTACATCTACTCGCTGCTCCTCGGCATGTCCGTGCCGGACGTCAGCGGCAAGGCGATCGCCAACCTCGAGGTGGAGTCGCTGCGACACGTCGCGCCGACCTTCCACGGCGACACCATCTACGGCGAGACCACCGTGCTGGACAAGCGCGAGTCCGGGTCGAAGCCGGACCGGGGCGTCGTCGCGGTGGAGACCCGCGGCTACAACCAGGACGGCACCCTGGTCTGCGTCTTCCGGCGCAAGGTCATGGTCCCCAAGAAGGAGTACGCCGCCGCGGCGGTGCCGGACGGCGTCGACCCGGAGCGGCCGAGCTTCCCCGAGCCCCGCTGACCGCAGCCCCGACGGGGCCCCTTCCCACCGTGTTCTGGTCGGGAAGGGGCCCTTTTCGCGATCCGGGGCATATGCTGACGCCGGAGGTCTGAGATGAGCCACTCCCTCGCCGGAGAGCCGCCCTCTGCCGGACGCCGTGCCGCACCGCTGACCACCGCCGTCTACTCCGCCGCCGAGTGGGACCTGCTCACCACCCTGCCCGGCCGGGTACTCGTGGCCGCCGCCTCCCCCACCCCTGGCCGCCCGCCCCGCGGCGTCGCCGCCGGGCTCGCCGGGCTCGATGCCGTGGCCGCCGGCCGGGCCTCCGACAGCGACCTGGTACGCGCCGTCGTCACCGCCATCTATGCCCGCCACGACGGGGCGCCGGCCCAGGCCGACCGGCTCACCGACCTGGTCGACCTCCTCGCCGCCTGCCGGGCCGCGGTACGCGTACTCGGTCAGCGGGCCGACCCGGCCGACTCGGCCGCGTACCGGCAGTGGGTGGAGTCGGTGGCCGCCCGGGTCTGCCGGGCCGGCGATCCGCCCGGGCCCGCCGACCGACGGTTGCTGGACCGGCTGGGTGGTGCCCTGGGGCTGCGGTGACCGGGGTGGCGTCCGGCGGTGCCCCGGCCGGCCGTACCCTCTTGTGACCGTGACCGAGGACCAGCTCGACGTGGGTGTCGGACCGTGGCCCGGCGACCCGCCGGACGACCCGCGCTACGACCCGGAGCTGCTCGCCGCCGGCGACCGGCGCAACGTCGTCGACCGCTACCGGTACTGGCGGCGCGAGGCCGTCGTCGCCGACCTGGACGAGCGCCGGCACGACTTCCACGTGGCGATCGAGAACTGGCAGCACGACTTCAACATCGGCACGGTGGTCCGCAACGCCAACGCCTTCCTCGCCGCCGAGGTGCACATCGTCGGACTGCGCCGGTGGAACCGGCGCGGCGCCATGGTGACCGATCGCTACCAGCACGTCCGGCACCACCCGACGATCGAGGAGTTCGTCGCCTGGGCCGCCGGACGGGACCTGCCGGTGGTGGGCATCGACAACCTGCCCGGCTCCCGGCCGCTGGAGACCACCACCCTGCCCCGCCGTTGCGTGCTCCTCTTCGGCCAGGAGGGACCGGGCCTGTCCGACCCGGCTCGCGCCGCCTGTGACCAGCTCTTCTCCATCGCCCAGTACGGCTCGACCCGGTCGATCAATGCCGGCGTGGCCAGCGGCATCGCCATGCACGCCTGGATCCGCGCCCACGCCGGCCCTCCGCCCGGCTGAGGTCGCTCGAGGCTCGCCGAAGGGAAACGGCCGCTCCGCTTGACGGGCCGGTGGCGGGGGGCCACGGTGGGGATGTGAGTGTCGTGGTGAGTTGTCCGAGGTGCGCCGGTCAGGTCCGGCTCCCCGACCTGATGCACCCCGAGTCGCGGTGCGCGCGGTGCGGCCCGGTCGCGCCGCTGCACGTCCCGGAGAACATCGGAGCCGAGATCATGGCGAGCGTGGTCGACCGCGTCGTCGCCGACGAGAAGGCCGAGCGACTCCGGGTGCCGCTCTGGTGTCCGTGGCCGCTGCCGCAGGGTTGGACGGTCACCGGGGTCGGCTGGGCCGGGGACGACCCCTCCGGTGTACGGGCCACGGCGGTGGCCTGCGCCGGTCCGGCGCCGCTGGGCGGGGGACCGGCCGAACTCCTGCTGGTGGCCGAGGAGCCGGGCGTCGGGCTGGGTGCCCGCTTCGCCGGCGTGTCCGGACCGGACCCGGGGCCCGAACTCGCGGAGGCGCTCACCGGCCCCGGCCCCGGACTCGGCCACCCGGAGCACGTCGAGCCGGCCCGGATCAGGGTCGGTGGCCACCCCACTCCACTGTGGCTGGTGAATTCGGCGGCGGATCGAAGCGCGTACGCGGGCGAGGCTCGGGGAATGTGGCTGCATGCGATAGCCTGGCCGGCGAGCGCGGGTCACCTCCTCGCGGAAGACGTCGTCCTGCACGACCTTTCCGAGTGGACACCGCCCGAGCTCGTGTACGGCGCGCCGTCACCCAACCTGCACGGCAGGGCCTGACCGCCCTGACGGACTTGTCAGGGAACGGACGCAGATATTCACTGTACGACACCATACTGATACTCTGGGTGCCGCTGCGGTAAACGGACCCGGCCCCGCGCGAGAGGATGGCCCGCTATGGTCAAGAAGGTCCTCACCTGGGCCGGCGTCGCATTCTTGATCTTCTTCGTCGCCTACCGGCCGAACTCCGCCGCGGACGTCTTCAAGTCGCTCGGCGGCGGCATCATGGACATCGCCCAAGGCTTCGGCGACTTCTTCACCAGCCTCGTCGCCTGACCGCCCATGGGCAGCCCCTCCGGACCCCCCTTCGATCCCGACGACCCCGACCGGGAGCGCCGGGAGCGGGACACCGAGCCGATCCCGCGGTTCCGTCCCGACGACGGCCCGGGTTACGGCTCCGGCCCGGGCCTGGGCGACGGTCCGTCCCTTTCGGACGACATCGGCTACGGCGAGGGGCCCGGATACGCCGGTGAGGGCCGCTCCGGGCGGACCTGGGCGCGTGACCCGGAGGCCGGCTACCAGCAGGCCACCATCTCCGAGGAGGAGCTGGCCGGGCTGCGGGTGGACGCCTCCGGCATGCCGATGGGTCCCCGGCGGGTGCTGCCCCTGGAGGACGAGCCCAGCTCGCTGGTCGCCCGCTACCTCTTCCCCACCGAGCGCTACCGGGGCGAGTGGAAGCGGCACTGGATCCACCTCGCCACCCCGATCGTCGTCGGCATCGCCGCGACCTTCATCCTCGGCTACCTCTCCGGCTTCCTCGCCGGGCAGGACGTCGGCGCCCTCACCACCGTCGCGGTGCTGCTCTGGTTCGCGGTGATGGGCTGGGTCGCCTGGCGGGTCGCCGACTGGTGGTACGACCGCTTCATCCTCACCAACAAGCGGGTCATGGTGGTCAACGGCATCATCACCCGCCGGGTCGCCATGATGCCGCTGGTCCGGGTCACCGACATGAAGTACGAGCAGACCCCGACCGGCCGCGCGCTCAACTACGGCACCTTCGTGCTGGAGTCGGCGGGCCAGGAGCAGGCGCTGCGGGAGATCAAGAACCTGCCCAACCCGAACGAGCTCTACCTGCGTGTGGTCGAGGAGATGTACGAGCCGCAGGCGGTCGAGGCGCGGCTGGGCAAGGAGGCCGACGAGGCCAAGGCCGACGACGGCGCCTGAAGCTTTTCGTCCGTTCATCGGAGGAACTGCGAACCTTTCGCCGTCGACCCCGCCGCCTCGGCCATGGCACCCTGCCTGCAGGCACGGGGTGCGGAGGTGACGCGTGGCCGAGCGGGATCCGCTCGAGGAGGAGTTCCGCGACTTCGTCGCGGCGCGCTCCAGTGCCCTGCTGCGCACCGCGTACCTCCTGGCGGGGGACTGGGCCACCGCCGAGGACCTGCTCCAGACCGCGCTGACCAAGACGTACCTGGCCTGCAAGCGGCTCGGCGGGATCGAGGCAATCGAGCCGTACGCCCGGCGGGTCATGGTCAACACCTCGACCAGCTGGTGGCGGCGGCGCTGGCACGGTGAACGCCCCACCGAGGTGCTGCCCGAGCGGGCCGGGGTCGACGAGATCGAGCAGCAGCTCGACCGGGACGTGCTCTGGCGGCACCTGACCGCGCTGCCCGCCCGGCAGCGGGCCGTGCTGGTCCTGCGCTTCTACGAGGACATGTCGGAGGCGCAGACCGCCGCGCTGCTGGAGATCTCGCCCGGCACGGTGAAGAGCCAGACCTCCCGCGCGTTGGCCACCCTGCGCCGTCGACTCGGCGAGGAGGCGGCCCGGGAACTGCCGGAGACGGCGACCCCGACCGGAGGGCGGCCAGCGTCGTCCGGGGCGGCTGCGGTCGTACCCTCGGAACCCGCCGGCCCACGGCGTGCCCCGCAGGCCGGGCGACCGGGGCGGACGGCCGGGAGCGGCGCGACCACCCCGTCGCCCCGCCCGGCCGAGGCCCGCGGTGCCGGCCGGGACGTGCCCGCCGGAACGGGTCGACGGCCCGAACTGCCCGTGCCCGGTGCCGTCCGCCCCCGGGCGGCCGTCCCGGCGGAGACCCGGTGAAGCCGACCCCGGCCGCCGGGACAACCAGACCGGCGGCCCGGAGCGTCCAATGGCTGTGACGCAGGACGACCTGGAGCGGGCGCTGCGGGAGACCTTCTCCCGCCGGGTCGCCGTGCCTCCGCCGTTGGCCGCCGACCCGGCGGGGCTGGCCATCGGCCGGGCCCGGCGGATCCGTTACCGGCGGACGCTGACCGGGCTGTCGCTGGCGGCGGTCGCCACCGCGGCGGTGACCGCCGGGATGGCGCAGCTCGGGGGCCACCCCGGCCGCTCCACCACGCCCACCGTGGTGCTCGGCGACCCGCGCGGCGGGGCCACCGCGGCCGCCTGGCCGGTCGCCCCCGCCCCACCGGCCCCGCGCGCCGGGGGAGACGTCGAACTCATCGTCGGCGGTGCGCTGGTCACCGCCGAGGGAAAGCGGTACGACCTGGGCATCGGCCCGGTCGAACGGGCCCAGCGGCTGCCCGAGCACGGCGGCTGGCTGGTGGTGGGGGCACCCACCCCGGCCGGGCGCACCCTTTGGGTCGTGCCGTCCGGCGACGCCCCGCAGGTGCTGCTGGCCGGTGCCGAGGCGGTCGTGCCGAGCCCGGACGGCCGGCAGGTCGCCTGGCGGGACGGCGACGGGCTCTTCGCGGCCGGCCTGGTCGCCAACCGGCTCCTCGCCACCGCCGGTACGACCGCCGCGCACGGCGCCACGCCGGTCCGCTTCGTCGGCGACCGCGTCCTGGTGCGCACCCGCACCGGCGGTCACCTGCTGTGGCGGCCCGCGGCGGGCCCGCTGCCCGACGGCGACCGCCGGGTCCTCGACGTCTACGGCGCGCTGCCCGACGGCCGGCCCGTCGGGCGGGTGCCCGCCGACGGGAACCCGGGCCGGTCCTGCCTGGCGGTGCTCGACCCGGCCGATCTCGCGCCGACCGCCACCGGCTGCGCGGCTCCCCTGACCGGGGACGGCCTCGGGGCCGTCTCGCCCGACGGCCGGTGGCTGCTGGTCAACGGCCGTACCGGCGGGACGGACGGCGCGCTCCTGGTCGACCTCACCGGCCCGGAACCGGGCCACGCCGCCCGGGCCGCCGGCCCGACGATCAGCGGCGAGGTGGCCTGGAACGGCGCCACGATGGCCGCCTACGTCGACCGGGGCGGGGCGCTGGCGCGGGTCGACCCCGACAAGGTGCTGGCCGGGGGACGGGCCTCCACGACGATGCTGAGCGGGGTCACCTCCGGCGAGCGCCCGGTCGTGGTGTCCGGCGCCTCCTGACGGCCGGGCGGTAGCGTCAGAGCGTGATCTCGCGTCCGGCGATCGACCTGCACACCCACTCCACCGCCAGCGACGGCACGCTGAGCCCGGCCGAGCTGGTCCGCGCCGCCGCCGACGCCGGGCTGGACGTCGTCGCCATCACCGACCACGACACCACCGCCGGCTGGGACGCCGCCGTGCGGGCGCTGCCGCCCGGCCTCACCCTGATCCGCGGCGCGGAGATCTCCTGCCGGTGGCACGGGATCGAGCCGGCCGTCCCGCTGCACCTGCTCGCGTACCTCTTCGACCCGGACCACCCGGAACTCGTCGCCGAGCTGGCCCGGGTGCGGCTCGCCCGCGAGGTGCGCGGCGAGCGGATCGTCGAGCTGCTGCGCGCCGACGGGGTCGACATCAGCTGGCCGGAGATCATGGCCGCGGCCGGCGGTGGGACCGTCGGCCGGCCGCACATCGCCGCGGCGCTCATCCGGGCTGGCCTGGTCGCCACCACCACCGAGGCGTTCGGGTCGGACTGGCTGGGCGAGCGCTACCGGCTGCCGAAGGAGGACGTGGACGTGTTCCGGGCGGTCGAGCTGATCCGGGCCGCCGGGGGCGTACCGGTCTTCGCCCACCCCCGGGCGACCCGGCGGGGCCGGATCGTGCCGGACGAGCTGATCGTCGAGCTGGCCGCGGCCGGGCTGGCCGGCCTGGAGGCCGACCACGAGGACCACTCCCCGGCCGAGGCCGCGCACGTGCGCGCGCTCGCTGCCGAGCTGGGCCTGCTGGTGACCGGCTCGTCGGACTTCCACGGCACGCACAAGACCGTGCGGCTGGGCGCGCACACCACCGCGCCGGAGGCGTACGAGCGGATCGTCGCGGCGGCCTCCGGGGTGACCGGGGTCGCTTCCGGCTGATCCGCGTTTCCGTCCACAGCGGCCCGACTACGGTTAGCCGGTGGATCTCAAGCTCTTCGGTGAGGTCTTCGTGACCCTGCTGGTGATCGTCGACCCGCCGGGCATGATGCCCATCTTCCTCGCCCTGACCGGGCCGCTGACCGCGCGCGACCGCCACCGGGCGGCCTGGCAGGCGGTCGCGTTGGCGCTCGGCGTGATCGTGATCTTCGCGGTGGCCGGTCAGACGCTCCTCGACTACCTGCACGTGGACCTGCCCGCGTTGCAGGCGGCCGGCGGCCTGCTGCTGGTGCTGGTCGCGCTGGAACTGCTGACCGGCAAGGCCGACGACCCCAGCCAGCAGGTCACCTCGAACATCGCGCTGGTGCCGCTGGGCACGCCGCTGCTGGCCGGTCCGGGCGCCATCGTGGCGACCATGCTCTTCGTGCAGCAGGCCGACGGTCTCGACGACCACTTCGCGATCGCCGCCGCGATCGTCGCCGTGATGATCGCGGTCTGGATCGTGCTGCGCTTCTCCGGCGGCATCGTCAAGGTCCTGCGCCCCGGCGGCATCGAGGTGCTGACCCGGATCGCCGGCCTGCTGCTGGCCGCGATCGCCGTGCAGCTCATCGCCGACGCGGTCGCCGCCTTCGTCACCCAGTACGTGAACATGACCTGACCCGGCCCGGCCCCGGCGGCGGTGCGAGCGTGGCGGTGTCGGACCCGGGTGGCAGGATCGGACCCGTGCGACGAGCCTCCTCCGCCGGACGATCCGCGGGCACCCCCCGACCCCGTGCCGAGCAGGCCGAGCAGCTGGGCTTCGAGGGCATGCCGGAGCGGCTCTTCGTCTGCACCCCCAGCAAGCTCGGCGCGTACGAGGACTGCCCCCGCCGCTACCGCTACTCCTACGTCGACCGGCCCGCCCCGCCCAAGGGGCCGCCGTGGGCGCACAACTCGCTCGGCGCCAGCGTGCACACCGCGTTGAAGAACTGGTACGCGCTGACCCCGGAGCGACGCCGGCCGGAGGCGCTGGCCGGGCTGCTCAAGGGCACCTGGGTGCACGAGGGCTACCGCGACGACGAGCAGGAGCGGCAGGCCTACCGGCGGGCGCTCGGCTGGCTGGAGGCGTACGTCGAGACGCTGGAGCCGGGCGCCGACCCGCTCGGCGTGGAGCGGGTGGTCGCGGTCCGCACGGCCGTGCTGGCCTTCAACGGCCGGGCCGACCGGATCGACTCCCGACCCGGGCCGGATGGGCCCGAGCTGGTCATCGTCGACTACAAGACCGGCCGCACCGGGCTGGACACCGACGACGCGCGGGGCTCGCAGGCGCTGGCGCTGTACGCGTACGCCGCCGAGCGGACGTTCCGCCGGCCGTGCCGCCGGGTGGAGCTGCACCATCTGCCCACCGGGACGGTCGCCGCGCACGACCACACCACCGAGTCACTGGCCCGGCAGCTCACCCGCGCCGAGGACACCGCGCGCGACATCATCGCCGCCGAGCGGGCGGTCGCCGACGGGGCCGACCCCGACGAGGCGTTCCCGCCGGTGGCCGGGGCGCGCTGCGGCTGGTGCGACTACCGCCGCAGCTGCCCGGTGGGGGCGCAGGTGCCCGGCCGCGAGCCGTGGGCGGCGATGGACCGCCCGGCCGCACCCGGCGCCGACTCCTCCCCGGTGGCGGGCGGCGGTGCCTGAGGCGGGAAGCCCTGGCCAACAGCGGCACGGTGCCCTGAGCGATGGCCGGCAGCCCGGATCGAGATGGTCACGGCTGACGCCGGCCGCTGACCCCGCCCGCCGCTGACCCCGCCCGCCTCGCCCCGCGAGATGTCCGGCTTTTGCCCAGAGTGCCGCCCGTGCCGCAGGACTTGAGAATGAGCGATATGCCTGTCAGGCATAAATATTCCGCTCAGGCATATCGCTCACCAGGGTATGTGCCGGCTGGCCGCCGGCGCGCTTCGGGCGGTCAGCGCCCTCTGTCAGACCAGCCATGGCTGGTGGATGCCGAGCCGACCGCTCCGGGCGGCGGGCGGGAAGGTGCCAGGGTAGGGCCGCACCCTTCGGGGTGACCGACCGAACCGTCACCGTCGCAGGTCAGGCGACCGTCGCGGCGAGCCGGGCGGCCCGTTCCTTGGCCGCCTGCTGCATCGGGCCCTCGCGCCAGTCGCGGGGCAGCGCGGCCAGGGCGAGGCGCAGCGCGCGGACGCCCAGGTCGGCCGAGAGCGCGGTGGTGGGCAGCCCCAGTCCGCCGTACAACCGCAGTGCCCAGGGCGGCAGCAGGCCGAGCGCGGTGCCGGCGATCCCCAGGTACGCCCAGCGGGGCGGCCCGAGGCTGAGGCCCAGCCGGGCCGGCAGGCTCAGCTTCCATGGGATCGGCGGCGCGGTCAGGAACAGGGCGGTCTCGGCCGCCTCCCGAGTCATCCGCAGCTCGGGCCGTACCGATCGGTAGTAGTCGGCGACCTCGCCGGCGCTGCCGGGCACCTCGGTCGGGTCGAGCCCGACCAGCGCGGCGGCGCGCCGCTGCTCGGCGTAGTAGCCGTCCACCTCGGCGTCGGTCAGCGACAGCCCGGCCCGGCGGGCGGTGCTGACGAACGACTCGACCTCGGTGACGTGCACCCAGCGCAGCAGCGCCGGGTCGTCGATCCGGAACTCCTCGCCGGTCCGCGGGTCTGTCGCGCGCATCCGGGCGTGCAGGCCGCGCAGCCGCCGACCGGCCGCCTCCGCCTCGGCGGTGGTGCCGTAGATGACGGTGCCGACGTACGTGGCGGTCCGGATCAGCCGGCCCCACGCGTCGGTGCGGTAGTTGCTGTTCTGCGCCACCCCGGCCATCGCCCGCGGATGCAGCGCCTGGAGGTAGAGGGAGCGCAGGCCGGCGACGATCAGCACCGGCTCGTCGTGCACCTTCCAGGTGACCGATCCCGGACCGAAGAGGCCGATGTCGTCGGAGTCCACCGCCCAAGAGTGCCACGGCCGCTCGGGTGCGACCCCGGTCCTCGGGTCACCCGGTCCACGGCGGTGACCGTCGACGGCGAGCGAGGGTGCCGCGACCCCGGGTCAGGCGTCGGCGGAGCGGCGGGCCTGGCAGGTGGGGCAGAGCCCCCAGAAGGTCACTTCCGCCTCGTCGACCTCGAAGCCGTTCGCGGTGCTCGGGTCGAGGCAGGGGGCGCCACCGACGGCACAGTCGACGTCGGCGATCTCGCCGCAGCCCCGGCACACCACGTGGTGGTGGTTGTCGCCAACGCGGGCCTCGTAACGGGCGGGACTGCCGGCCGGCTCGATCCGGCGGGACAGGCCGGCGCGGGAGAGCGCGCCGAGGACGTCGTACACCGCCTGGGTGGAGACCGAGTCGAGGCGTTCGCGTACCCGGCGGGTGATCTCGTCGACCTCCAGGTGGCCGCCGGCGGCCAGCACGTCCAGGACGGCGAGGCGCGGCCGGGTGACCCGCAGGCCCCTCGACCGGAGCAGCTCCTCACCTCTGGACATGAGGCAATGACAGCACGGGGTCACCGGGTCGACAAGTGAACCCGGCGGCACGTGGCCCCGGCCACAGCTCAACAGCCTTTTCGTGGCCGGTGAACCGGATCGGCTGACACCGCGTGTGTCCGATCGGGGGCGTGCTGCGACGGATGGATCGTCGTACGCTTTCGCGGCCAACCGCAGCCATCGTCGGAGGTGTCGGTGTTCAAGGAGATCAACGGCCTGCCGGGCCACATCCTGGTGATCCACGCGGCGGTGGTGTTCGTCCCGCTGCTGGCACTGCTCGCCTCCGCGTACGGGCTGGTGCCCCGCTGGCGTCCCCGGCTCGCCTGGGCGGTGGCGATTCTCTCCGTGGTGACGCCGGTGATCACCTGGGTGGCCACCGAGTCCGGCGAGGCGTTCGAGGAGTTCCTGAAGGGCAAGAACTACCCGCCCCAGTTGCTGGCCAAGATCGAGGAGCATTCCGAGTACGGCGACACGACGTTCTGGCTCACCCTGGGGCTCGCCGTGGCGGCCCTGGTGCTGCTGGCGCTGACCAGCGACCGGGTCCGTACCCCGCGCCTGCCCTCCTGGGTCAGCTGGCTGCTCAGCGGCGTCATCGTGGTGCTGGGGGTGTTCGCGCTGAGCTACGTCGTGCTGACCGGCGACACGGGTGCCCAGTCGGTCTGGGGCAACACCCTCTGACCGGTCGTCCGCCTCAGAAGAGCGCCCGGGAGCAGAGCAGACAGAGCAGGACCAGCAACACCGTCCCGGCCACCCCGCCGACGGCGTAGGTGACCCGCTGCGCGCGCTGCTCCGCCGCGTCCATGGCCTCCATGTCCTGCGGCGGCAGTGCCCGCGGCGGCGTGGCCTGGAGGTGCACCGGCGGTCGCCAACCGGGCGGCGGCGGGGTGGTCGGCGGCGGACCGGCGTAGCCACCGACGGGCCGCGCAGCCGCCTGCCCCGGGACCGGCGGCGGGGGTACGTCCGTCGGGGCGGCCCACGGTGACGGCGAGGTCGGTGCGGCGGGCGTGCCGGCAGCCGCCACGCCGTTGGTCGTCGCCCTGGTGCCGGTCGCCGGCCCGGAGGGCTGCGACCCCGCTGCCGGGTTGAGGCCGAACGTGGGCTCGCCGAGCGTCGCACCGTCGGTGCCCGGGGTGCTCCGGCCGGTGTCGGGAGTCGTCCGGCCGGTGTCCGGGGCCGTCGGCTGGGCCTGCTCGGGCGGCCGTCGCCAGAACTCGTCCTCGGAGCTGGCACTGCTGGGCGTCGTCACGCCGTCCGACGCTACCAACGCGGGGAGCGCTCGGCCGCCCGACGCGGCGACGGGTCGGTGCCGGTGACAGCGGTGAGGTGGCGGCGACCGGGCCTGGTGTGGCTCGCAGCCGAGCTGCGGGTGGGTGCAGTCCCGGGTCAGGCTCGTCTGGTCGATGAGGCCGGGCGGCGCTCGCCGTCCTGGTCTACGTATGGCCGCCAGGATCGGGCTGGGCTGGGATAGTGTTGCCGCTCGTGAGCATCGAGAATCCGGACGTGCGCGACGACGACCGCGCCGTCGATCTCAGCGAGGATTTCGTGGTGCTGCCCGAGCAGACCGTGGACGACACCGACCACGGCTGGGGTGAGCGCATTGGCGGCAACGACGACTGGCTGCTCGCCGAGCGCCCGCCGCACTGGGGCTGACCCACCCTCCTTCCGTCTGGCTGGCGGGCTCTCCGACAGCGCCCCATGATCAGGTAGCAATTGCGCGGGACGGGCTGGGTCAGCCGCGCACCACGACGGCGAAGCGACTGCCCTCCGGCTGGCCGACGGCACGTTGTGCCTGGTCCGGGCGGAGCGCGAGGTAGAGGGCCGAGGACTCGTCGGCGGCGTCGCCGCCCACCACGTCGAGCACCAGCGCTCCCGAGGCCACCAGTGCGGCCTCCACCGGTGTTCGGCCGGCCGGTACGACCAGCAGGTCGACCCGGGCTCCCGGCCGCAGCACGGCGAGCGCGGCGAGTTCGGCCAGCCGCACCGGTACGCCCACCGACCCGCTCGGCAGCGGCAGTGCGCCCGGCCGGTCGCCTCCGGTCGGCGGTCCCGCCCCCGACCGATCACCTTCGGTCGGCGGTCCCGCCCCCGGCCGACCACCTTCGGTCGGCGGTCCCGCCCCCGGCCGACCACCTTCGGTCGGCGGTCCCGCCCCCGGCACGCCTGAGTTGGACGGCTCCCCGCCCGACAGGTCCCCGGCTGATCCGGTCCCGCCCGCTGATTCGGCCGGTGTGCCTCCGGCGGTCGCGCCGTCAGCCGAGGAGCCCGGTGAAAGAGCCGGGGCGGGACAGCCGCCGGACGAGTCGAGGACGACCACCGCCAGGCCGAGCAGGGCAGCGACCAGCCCGAGGCGCAGCAGCGTGCCGCCGCCCGGGCGGCGGAGCCCACGCACCGGGCGCAGGGAGTCCCTCCCGTCCGGGCCACCACCAGCCATGCCGCCCACCTCCCACCTCGCCGTCGAGCCACCCATCCCGGAACCCAGCGCGTGCCTGCCGTCGAGCCGCCCCGGAACCCAGCGCCTGCCTCGCCGTCAGGCCGCCCCGCATCCCGAGGGCCCACCGCCGGCCCTCGCCTCGCTGTCCGCCGCCGTCGCGGCGCTCGGACAGCACGCTAGGGGACAGGAGCCGACGCAGCAGTGTCGTGTGCACCGGCCTGTGGACAACCGGCAGGGCTGTGGACAACGCCCGAAGCGGTGCTCGACCTGCTACCGAGGTCGGTGTGGTCGGGCGACCGGACTGACCGAGCGAAAGGCCAGCTTCTCGCGTCCCGGGGACCGCGCCACCCAGGAAAGCCGAATCTGGCCCTTCGCCTCGGCCACCGGCCGGCGCCTGATCAAGCGAGGACCGCAGGCGAGGCGAAGGGAGCGCGGACGCCGAAAGCCCCCGCGGCCCGAACAGGGCGGCGGGGGCGGTGGCGTTCGAGATCAGGAGGAGGCGGAGGTGCTGGCCGCGGTCTTGGCCGACCCGCCGTTCGACGAGCCCGACGAGCCGGACGTGCTGCCGCCGTTGGACGAGGTGCCCGACGACCCGCTACCCGACGAGGAGTCGCTGTCCGACTTCGCCGGCTTCGGGGTGGTGCCGCCGGTCTTGCTCTCCGAGCCGGAGGAGCGGGAGTCGGTGCGGTAGAAGCCGGAGCCCTTGAACACGACACCAACCGAGTTGAAGACCTTGCGCAGCCGCCCCTCGCACGTGGGGCACTCGGTCAGCGGCTCGTCGGAGAAGGACTGCACCGCCTCGAGCTGGTGGCCGCACGCGGTGCAGGCGTACTGGTACGTGGGCACGTTCTCCTCCGGATCTGGTACGGCCGGTTGGCACTCGACGGTTTCGAGTGCCAATGGTGCGTCATCGGGCCCGGGTTCGTCCAGCGGACGTGGGGGGATCGACACCGGGCGCGTCGGTCAGCGTACGCAGACCGCCCGACGGGGTGATTACGGCGTGCACCGGGCGGTCGTGCGGCTGGGCGGGCAATGTCTCGACCAGCTCACCGTCGTGCAACAGCGCCACCGTGAGCACTCTTCCCGGCACCCGCGCCAGCGCCCGGTCGTACGAGCCGCCGCCGCGCCCCAGGCGCAGGCCACGGTGGTCCACCGCCAGCGCCGGCACCACCACCAGCTCCGCCTCGCCGATCGCCGCGCGGCCCAGCCGGGGGCCGGCCGGCTCCCGCATGCCGCGTCCGGCCGCCACCAGCGAGTCGGGCCCGTCGTACGCCGCCCAGTCGAGGTCCAGGTCGTCGCGGAGCACCGGCAGCAGCAGCTCGGCCCGGCCGGGCAGCGCCGCTCGCAGGGCCTCCGGCAGCTCCGGGCCGCCCGGCTCGGAGCCCACCGGCACGTACCCGGTCATCCGGCGCGGGCGCAGCCGGCGTACCAGATCCACCAGCTCGGCCCGGATGCGCGCCGCGGCTTCGGCCCGCTGCGGTGCGGTCAGCGCCCGGCGGTGGGCGAGCAGCGCGACCCGCGTCTCGCGTTTGGCCTCATGCGCTCCATCAGGAAATTCGGGCACGCAACACTCCCTTGCGCAAACCGCGTCTTCCGGTTGCTCTGTGTCAGCATCGCAGGAACGGGCGCAGAACTTCCGGGGGGAAGCTTGACGCTACGCGGGCGGTTGACGGCGGCGTTCCTCGCGGTGGTGCTCGGCCCGGTGCTGCTCGGAGCGGTCTTCGTCGGCACCACCCTCGCGGCCGTCGACCGCAGCCGCTCCACCGAACGCCTCGGGCTCGCCGCCTCGACCGTGCGCACCTCGGTGGACGCCCTCTGCCAGCAACTCCGGGCCGCCGCCGACGCGGTGGCGCTGCGTACCGAGCCCGCCGCCCGCGCCGGCGCCGCCACCCAGGTGGTCAGCCGGGGCCTGGCCGGCGCGGTCCTGGTCACCGACGTGGCCGGCACCACGACCTACGCCACCCCCGGCGCGCCCCCGACGCCCTGGCAGGACTGCTCCGGCGACCGGACCGCTGCCGGGCCGGTCCGGGCGCTCAGCGCCCGGGTGGACCTGCGCGACCCGGCCGGCGTCGCGCTCGGCACCGTCGCCGCCGCCCAGGTGGTCGACCCGGCGTTCGTCGCCCGGCTGGCCGCCGCCACCGGCGTCGCGGTCACCCTGCTCGACGGCCCCGCCGCCCCCGACCGGATCACCCACACCACCGAGTCCAACCGGGTACGCGAGGCGGTGCTCGCCGCCGCGAGCACCGTCGACGGCGACCGGGTCACCGAGACCCCCGACGGCAGGTACGTGCGCCGCCTCGGCCCGAGCCCGGGGCAGCCGCTGCCGCTGGTCCTCTCCGTCCCGGGCGAGCAGCCGGCCAAGCTGCCCGCCGTGCTGGTCGGCGCGGTGCTCCTCGCCGCCGTGCTGGCGGTGCTGGCCGCCTGGCGGCTGGCCCGGGTGACCACCCGGCCGCTGGTCGAGCTGGCCGGCGCGGTGGACCGGGTGGCCCGCGGCGACCTGACCGCGCGGGTGCCGGTGCGCAGTCGGGACGAGATCGGCCGGCTGGCCGGGGCGTTCAACCGGATGACCCGGGAGACGGCCAGCTACGTGGCGGCGCTGACCAGCAGTCGGGACCAGTTGCGGGGGCACCTGGCGGTGCTCGGCGACACCCTGGCCAGCACCCACGACCTGCAACGCATTCTGCGGGTGATCCTGCACAGCGCGCTCGGGGCGACCGGGGCGCGGGCCGGGGCGGTGCTGCTGCTCGACCCGGACGGCGTGCTGGTGGGACAGTGCGCCGAAGGGTTGGACGGCCGGGTGCCGGACGCCGAGCCGCTGCGGGTGCCGATCGGGGCCGGGGTGATCGGCGCGGTCGCCGCCACCGGGGAGCCGCAGCGCGGCCGGGTCGAGCCGGCCGAGGCGCCGGCGGGGGAGCCGCGCTGTGAGACGTACGTGGCGGTGCCCTTCGCCGCGCCCGGCGGCGCCGAACCGGCGGGCCGGGAGCCGGCGGTCGGGGTGCTGGCCCTCTACGACCGGCTGGGCGGCGAAGAGTTCGACGACGACGACCTGGCCACCCTGCGCACCTTCGCCGGCCACGCGGCGGTCGCGGTGGAGAACGTCCGGGTGCACGAGGAGGCGCAACGGCTCTCGCTGACCGACCCGCTGACCGGGCTCTGGAACTACCGCTACCTGCGCGAGTCGCTGCGCCGCGAGGTGGAGCGGGCCAGCCGGTTCGGACGGATGCTCAGCATCCTCGCCCTGGACGTGGACCGGTTCAAGCGGGTCAACGACACGTACGGGCACACCGCCGGCGACGTCGTGCTGGCCGAGTTCGCCCGCCGGGTACGCGGGGAGATCCGCGAGGTCGACCTGGCGTTCCGGCAGGGCGGCGAGGAGTTCGTGGTGCTGCTGCCGGAGACCGACGCCCGGGGCGCGGCGATCGTCGCCGAGCGGTTGGGCGCGGCCGTGCGGGACACCCCGATCGTGGTGGACGAGCACGTGGCGATCACGGTGACCGTCTCCATCGGCATCGCCGTCTACCCCGACCACGCCAGCACCGGCCAGCAGGTGCTCGACGCCGCCGACGAGGCGTTGTACGCGGCCAAGGCCGCCGGGCGGGACGGATACCGGGTGACCGGGCTGCGCCCCGACGCGGTGACCGAGGAGATCCCGGTGCCGGCCGGCGCGGTCAGCCCGGACGACGAGCTGCCGCGCGCCGGGCCGGCGACCACCAGGGCGGCGGAGGGTTCGAGCCGGCCGGCCGCCGCAGTCCCGGCACCCGCTCCGGGTGTGACACAGCCGGCTACGGGCGGCGCGTCTTCCGGTCCTCACCCGCCGCGGCAGAGCCGTGGCCGATAGTCTCGCGACATGTCGGAGCACTCAGCGAACCCCTCGACGGCCGCCGCGACCGGTCGTCCCCGTGCAGTCAAGGCCGTCATCCCGGCCGCCGGCCTGGCCACCCGGTTCCTGCCGGCGACGAAGGCGGTGCCCAAGGAACTGCTGCCGGTCGTCGACCGTCCGGTCCTGCAGTACATCGTCGAGGAGGCCGCCCAGGCCGGGCTCACCGACGTACTGCTGATCACCGGGCGCAACAAGACGGCCATGGTGGACCACTTCGACCGCCGGCCCGACCTGGAGGAACGGCTCGCGAAGAAGCCGGAGCTGCTGGCCGCCGTGCAGCGCACCACGGAACTGGCCGAGATCCACACCCGCCGCCAGCCGGAGCAGCTCGGCCTCGGCCACGCCGTCGGGTACGCCGCGTCGCACGTCGGCGACGAGCCCTTCGCGGTGCTGCTCGGCGACGAGTTCGTCAAGCTCGACCAGCCGCTGCTGCCGGCCATGCTGGAACTCCAGGCGCGCACCGGCGGTGTGGTGCTGGCCTTCTTCGAGGTGGACCCGGCCGAGACCAGCCGGTACGGCATCGCCTCGGTCGAGCCGGCCGAGTCGGAGCTGACCGACATCGGCGAGGTGGTCAAGGTGACCGGCATGGTGGAGAAGCCGAAGCCGGAGGACGCGCCGAGCAACCTCGCCGTCCTCGGCCGGTACGTGCTGCCGGGCCGGATCTTCGACGCGATCCGTCGCACCGAGCCGGGCAGCGGTGGCGAGATCCAGCTGACCGACGCGATGGAACTGCTGCGCAACGAGGGTGTGCCGGTGCACGCCATCGTCTACCGGGGCACCCGCTACGACACCGGCATGCCGCTGGGCTACCTCCAGACGGTGGTGCAGATCGCCGTCGAGCGCGACGACATCGGCGGTGAGTTCCGCAAGTGGCTGGCCGAGTTCGTCAACTCCGACGCGTCGGGCGGTCCTAATACATGACAGCGACGGCCGACGCCGAGGCGGCCGCGAACGAGTTGACGCCGCTCGCCGACTACCTGGGCAGTGTGCTGCGCAGGTTGCGCGCGCTGCCTCCGCTCGACCTCGACCTCACCCAGGCGTACGGCAACGTCCTCGCCGAGGACGTCGTCGCGCCGCACTCGTTCCCCGCCTTCGACCAGGCGGCGGTGGACGGGTACGCGGCCCGCTGGGAGGACCTCGTCGGCTACGGCCCGGCCCCCTCCGGGGGGTCGGGCGGCCGTACCGTGCGGTTGAACGTGGTCGGCGACCTGGGCGCGGCGAGCTGGCGACCGGTCCGGCTCACCCCGGGCTCGTGCTTCTCGGTCGCCGCCGGGGCGCCGCTGCCGGTGGCCGCGGACGTGGTCGTCCCCGTCGAGTGGACCGACCAGGGCATGGCCGCGGTGGAGATCTTCCGGACCCCCAAGCGCGGGTACGGCGTCCGTCGCGCCGGTGAGGAACTACCCGCCGGCACCCTGCTCGCCCGCGCCGGCACGTACGTCTCGCCGGCGCTGGTCGCCGTCCTCGCCGCCACCGGGATCGGGCACGTGGTGGTCCGGCCCAGCCCGCGGGTGGTCATCGTGGCCACCGGCGACGAACTCGTCGACGTCGGCCGGGGCAGCCAGCCCGGCCAGGTGGTGGACGCCAACTCGCACGCGCTGACCGCCGCCGCGGCCGAGGTGGGCGCGCTGGCGTACCGGGTCGGCATCTGCGACGACGACCCGGAGGGGCTGCGCGGCCTGCTGGAGGACCAGACCCTGCGGGCCGACCTGATCATCACCACTGGCGGCACCGGCACCGGCCCGGGCGACATGGTCCGGCGCATCCTGTCCAGGAGGGAGGGTGGTCGGGCCGGCCCGGTCACCTTCACCGAGGTGGCGCTCTATCCCGGCACCGCGCTCGGATTCGGCACCGTCGGCGCCGAGGAGGTACCGGTGGTGTGTCTTCCCGGTGAGCCCGGCTCGGCGCTGATCGGCTTCGAGGTGCTGGCCCGCCCCGCCATCAACCTGCTGGCCGGGGCGGAGCCGGTGTTCCGGCCGAGCGTCCGCGCGCACCTGCTGGAGACGATCACCTCCCCGGGCGGGCTGCGCGAGTTCCGCCCCGCGCACGTCGCCGAGCGGCGCGGCGGGGGATACACGGTCCAGCCGCTGCCGGGTGGGCCGTTCACCCTGTCCGGGCTGGCCGAGGCGAACGGGCTGATGGTGCTCGGCGAGCGGGTGACCACCGCCGCCGCCGGCTCCACCGTGGACGTACTCCTGCTGGACCGGCGCCGGTGAGTCTGTTCGGCTTCGGGCGGGCACCGGGCTGGCCGGTGGTGTTGACCGACGGGCCGGTGGTGCTGCGGCCGTACCGGCGTTCGGACGCGGCCGCCTGGTCGGCGGTGCGCCGCGCCAACCAGGCCTGGCTGGCGCCGTGGGAGTCGCACCTGCCGGGCACCTGGGACGAGACCAACTCGCCGACCGCGTTTCGCTACGTCCACAAGGACCAGCGACGCTCGGCGCGGACCGGTGAGGGGATGCCGTTCGCGGTCTGCCTTCGTCAGGACGGCCGGCACCGGCTGGTCGGGCACCTCAACGTGGGCAGCATCGTCCGGCGGGCGTTCTGCTCCGGGTACGTCGGGTACTGGGTGGATTCCGCAGTGGCCGGTCGCGGGGTGATCCCGACCGCGATGGCGCTCGCCGTGGACCACGCCTTCGGGCCGGGCGGGCTGCACCGGGTCGAGGTGAACATCCGGCCGGAGAACCGGCCGTCCCGCCGGGTGGTGGAGAAGCTGGGCTTCCGCGAAGAGGCGTACCACGTACGCTACATGCACATCGACGGGGCGTGGCGCGACCACATCGGATACGCGATGACCAGCGAGGAGGTGGCCGCCGAAGGCGGGCTGCTGGCCCGCTGGCACCGGATCCGTGATCGCAAGGGGTGAGCCGTCCCACGGACGGGATCGGCGCGGCGCGCCGGCATCAGGGTCGAACGCCCGTAACCTCAAGTAACTGCAAGCTGTGGCAAGCGCTGCCCGCCCGTACGATCTGCGCCGTGGACGACCATCCGGGGAAGATCCTGCGGTGGCCCGGCGATTGCCCCGAATTCGGTGACGGGAGGGGTGAGGGTGCCGACCTCGGTGCTCCTCGCCGTCCTCGCCGCCGCCGGCCTGCTCGCCCTCGCGCCGGCGCTGGTCCGCCGGTACGACGCCACCGAGCGGCTGGTGGCGGAGCGGGCGCAGTCGACGGCGCGGGTGCTCCAGCGCCGTCGGCGACGCCGTACTGTCCCGGGACGGCGGCCGGTCAACCCGTCCCGCGCCCTCGTCGTCACGCTGAGTGACGATGCGAACACGGGCGGCCTGAGTGCCCCGGTCTCCGCGCCCCCGGCGGCGGGCCGCCGCTCGGGCCGGCTGCGCGCCGTGCCGCCCGCCGCGCGCAAGGCCCGCCGCCGCCCCCCGCCCCGGCGCCGCCACACCCCGGCCGTGTACCGGCGTCGCCGGGTGCTCGCCGCGCTGCTGCTGCTCAACTTCGTCGAGCTGATCGGCGTGATCGTGGTCAGCCCCGGCTTCTGGATCAGCATCTCGGTCACCGGGACGCTGCTGGTGGCGTACGTCGTACACCTGCGCAAGCGGGCGGTGGCGGAGCGCCGACGGAGGCGGATCCAGGCCCGGGAGGCGGCGTGGCTGGCCGCCCGGCAGGCCGAGGTGCGGCGGGAGCAGGCCCGCCGGGCGGCGGCCCGCCGGGAGGCGCAGCGCCGCCTGGCGGCCCAGCGCGAGGCGGTACGCCGCACCGCGATGGGCCTGGACCGGTCGGGCGACCTGCCGGCCGCGGCCAGCGGGGGCGGCTCCGTCTCCTACCGCCGGGCCGGTGGACTGCGGGGACGGCCGTACCAGTCCGGCCGCGGCTCCTCCCACCCCGCCTGACCGGCGTTGTTCCTCGCCGCGTTGTTCCTCGCCGCGTTGTTCCTCGCGTCCGTTGTTCCTTGCGCCGTTTGCGGCGTGTCGGGGTGTTCGGTGGCTCGGACACCGCGACATGCCGCATCCCGAGTCGATCTTCGGACGGAGCCCGTCGGTGCGCCGGGGGTGGATTCGCGGCGGGGAGGGTGGACCTGTTAGCCTTGTCGCCGGCCCGCCTGGTGAAAGCCAGGTGGGACCGAAGCCGGTTCGCCGGCGGAGGGGTTGTGGCGCAGTCCGGTAGCGCACCTCGTTCGCATCGAGGGGGTCAGGGGTTCGAATCCCCTCAACTCCACCCAGTTCAAAGGCCGTTTCCCGTCCTGGGAGACGGCCTTTTTCGATCTTGTGCAGCAGTGACGTGCAGCAGCCTGGACTGGGCCCTTACGGCTCGGCTCCGATGTCGTACCGGTCAATAGGATCTTGCCCATGGAGCGTCCAGTGCGGCAGGCATACCTTGGCATGATCTCCAGGCAAGTCGCGCCGGTGCTTCGGGGACACGGGTTCAAACGGTCGGGAGGTACCTTCCGCCGGATTTCCGCTGCCGGCCACGCGGCGGTGATCGAGTTTCAGGGTTCGAGGGCCGGCGGAGGGGACTTTTCCCTCTTCTACGTCAACCTCGGCGTCGCCACGGCTTCCTGGCTGGATTGGCGTCAGGAGCGGTTCGGTGGAGACCACCGTGGCCGGCCTACGGCATCCGACGGTCAGTGGTGGACGCGACTCGGGGCAGCCTCGCGCCATTACGCGGAGCCCTTCGGCTGTTGGGTGATCGGGTCGGTGACAGATGCTCCCGACTGCGGGGTGACCCTAGGCCGGGAGTTGACTGAGCGAGTCATGCCGACCTTCGATGCCTGGCTCGCGCACTACGTCCAACTTGACGAGGCTCTTGCCGACGGGCGCGAAAGTGACCTACTGGTGCTCTTCGCCGCCCAACCGGCCGGGTCGGTCGATGGCATCCAAAACTTCAGTCGTCCTAGTCACCCGTACGTGGAGTGGATGGGCTCCCGGCAATGACTGCGTTCGTGCCACAGCGTTCCCAACGTCTAGCTTCGTAGCTGCTGGCCGAGGCGCTTGAGCGCCTTCTCGGTGGCCTCTGCAGCGACCTCGCTGCAGATGTTCATGATCACGGCGATTTGGCTGTGCCGAAGGATCTGCATGGTCACCCGGGGGTGGACGTCGAGGGCCACCAGCAGGGAGGCGCATGTCCGCCGGGTGGTGTGCACGGAGATCTCCCGCGCGCCCGCAGTACGGCTGATCTTGATGTGCCAGACTGCCGCTAGCATCGTCGGCATGGCAACGCGGCTTGTTCAAGTCAACATGAAGGCTCGGGACGACTCCGCGCTGGGCGGTTTCTGGGCGGAGGCGCTCGGCTGGGGAGTCTCCAGCGAGGGACCCGGCGTGACCAACCTCGAACCCGAGGGCTTCGTCTACCCCGACCCCGTCGCCGTCTGCCTAGACCTCATCGTCTCCCCGGAACCCAAGACGGTGAAGAACCGCGTGCACGTCGACCTCGCCACCACCTCGGCGGCCCATCAGGCGGAGGTGGTCACGCGCCTGAAGGATCTCGGCGCAACACCCGCCGACGTGGGCCAGGGCGACGTCCCATGGACGGTCATGGCCGACCCAGAGGGCAACGAGTTCTGCGTGCTGGACCCCCGACCGCTCTATCGAGACACCGGACCGATCGCCGCGGTAGTGGTCGACTGCGCGGATCCGCGAGCCATGGCCCGCTTTTGGGGCAAGGCCATGGACTGGACCCTGCACGAGGTGACCGACCACAAGGCGGTACTGCGCTCCGCCAAGGGCGTCGGCCCATATCTGCAGTTCCTCCGCACACCCGACGTGAAGACGGTGTGGAACCGCGTCCATCTCGACGTCCGCCCATACCCAGGTGACGACCTGGAGGCCGAGGCGGCCAGACTGCGGACGCTCGGCGCCACCGCCATCGAGCTGGACCACGATGTCCGGTGGACGGTCCTAGCCGACCCGGAAGGTAACGAGTTCTGCCTCCTTGCCCCAGGCTGACCCAAACCCTCTTCATCCGCTCACTACGGCCACGAGCCCCGATTTTGCGACGCACCCTGGCCGGCATTGGCTACGAGTAACTCGGCACGTCCGGATCTGCTGGGATCAGCGCGCTGAGGTTGGCGCGGATCAGTTGGCGCACCGTGTCGCGCGTCAGTCGACGGAGGACAGGCTGGCTGCCGGCCGTGTCGGGCTCCACTTGATGCGTGACACATTGGTTCCACTTGACGCGTTACGGGTTTCCGCGCGATGGGCTGCCGTTGTTACATCGAGTTACTACTCAGCCGGACGCCGGGCGGACTCGACGGCCCGTCAGAGGCGCGCGGTCAGCGGCAGATCCGGGCGTCTGCGCGTCCCCTTTGGCTGGAGCGAGCTTGTCCTATCCCTGTGCTCTAATCCCGTCATGCATGTCGTCGTCACAGGCGCACTCGTTGAAAACGGCGCGGTCCTGCTAGTACACCGCAGCCCGACCCGCCGGGCATACCCAGATCTCTGGGATCTGCCCGGGGGGCATGTCGAAGCGGGTGAGTCGGAACTACAAGCCCTCGCGCGTGAGATGCGCGAGGAGCTCGGTGTTCACATTGTGGCGGAGTCCTCTTCACGGTTGGGCGACTGGCATGCCGGCAGTGGTGAGGACGCCGTTCACGTGGGCGTCTGGCAAATTGGAGACTGGGTTGGCTCTCCGACCAACCGTGCACCTGATGAGCATGACGACATCGCATGGGTCGGGATCAGCGAGCTGGGCGGCCTTCCCCTCCTGTTCGGCGACTTGGCGGCATTGCTTCGTTCACTGCCTGAGCCTGACCGGCTGCCTCATCGCGACGAAGCACGGACAGCCGCATCGCCGAGCGGTCCGGAGATCCATCGCTGCTCATCGCCAGAAGCGGATGCGCCAGCCTCTCCGGCCGCCCGCGACAGCGGGTAGCCAACGAGCCAGGGCATCGTGTCACGCATCAAGTGAAGCCACGACGTAACGCATCAAGCGGAGTACGACAGCCGGCTGCCGGCTGGTGTGGGAGAAGTTTCTGTACGTCTGTCAAGGCGGCCCGCAACGGGCCGCCGCCAGGGCGCGCGCCGGCCGCTGCCGCTGTCGCTCCGCGGCCGTCACCCCTGATGCCCGGCGACTGGCGCGGACAGCGGGAAGCCCAGAGGGCCGCCACTGAACGACTGACCCGTTGAAGGGTGATGTGGTGGGCCGGCAGCCGGCCGGGCTGCGCGGCCAGGACTCGCGCGGCGTAGGGGAGAACACGGCGGCCGCGTCGGCGAGCTGGCGGCGGTCGCGGGGTCGCGGTTGGTGCGCCTCCGGCGGAAGCGCTCCGGCTCCAGGATGGCCGACTCGCCGTACAAGGAGCCGCCCCGGCCTGGCTTGTGCCGCGACGCTTGGCGGGCGTTCCCGCATCGCGGTGACGGACAGGCCGGGTCCTACCGGACGTCATCCCAAGCCATCGAGCTCATCCTCCAGCCGTCGGGCGTCCGGACGAACTGGGTGGTCTTGTGGCCGGAGCCCTCGAACCACTCGCCGTTGAGGACACCGGACTTGCGGTAGTGGCTGAACCTGTGCGCGACCGACCCGAAGATCTCGGTCCGCTCGGCGATCTCCCACTCGGAGAACTCAGTCAGCGTCCCGTCGGTGAGGATCTTCTCCCGAGGCGCGATGAACGCGTCGAGGTCGTAGATCACGGGCACTGCCCCGACGTTGTTGATGATCGTTCCTTGTGGGATGAACACCTCATGGATAGCGCCGAGGTTCGGCCGGCTGCCGCCGGTGTTGGTGAACGCGCCGAGGAAGGCGCGCATCAGCTGGTCGAGCTCGGCCTTGACGTCCGCACCCCCTCCAGGGTGGGTGGATTCAGGCCATTCGGTGGCGAGCACGGACCAGACCTGCTTGTCGCGCCGAAGCCCGTCGGCGCCCGGATTGTATTGCCGCAGCGTGCCGTCGAGGCCCATACCAAGCCTCTTGGCCACGTTGATGCTGCGGGTGTTGTCCGGCAGGGTGCACCACTGAGCGCGGGCCAGGCCGCGTGTGTGGAAGGCCCAGTCGATCATCATCCGGACCACCTGGGTGATCAGCCCCTGTCCCTCCGCGGCGGGCTCGAGCCAGCAGCCGATCTCGCACCCCCCGAGGGCGGTGTCGAAGCTGACGAACATAGTGCCGCCGACCAGGGTGTCGTCGAGCCAGATGCCGTAGAGGCGCTGCCGGTCGGCGGCCTGGCCGTCGGCGTAGCGCTGGAGCACCGCGCGCGCGGCGTCGAGGTCGGAGGCGACGAAGCTCGCGCCCACCCAGGGTGCGATGTGTGTGCGGGCGCGGTCCAGGTGGGCCAGGAACTCCTCGGCGTGGTGCGGCTCGAGCGCCCGCAGCTCGGCATTGGCGCGCAGCGCGGTGGCGAACACGGAATCTCCATTCACATAACAGATGTTGCGTGAATGTATCCTGTCGGCATGCCACGCCACAAGGGAGACCACGACGCCCGCCGCCGCGACGTGTCCGGCGCCGTGTGGCGGGTGCTGGCCGCGCACGGGTTCGGCGGCCTGACGCTGAGGGCGGTCGCCACTGAGATGGGCGCGACTACCGGCCTGCTCACGCACTACTTTCCGAACAAGAAGGACCTGGTCGCGCATGCGTTGACGTTGCTGGACGAGCACCGTGCGGCACGGCCGAGGCGCATCGCACCCGAGCCCGAAGGGCTCGCCGCATTACGGGCGATACTGATGGACATCCTTCCGTTGACGCCGCAGGCTGCCGCGGACAATCGGATCTGGGTCAGTTCGTGGGACGCCTCGCTGGCTGACCCGGACCTCGCGGTCGGGCACGCGGCCCGCTATGCGCGCTCGCGCGACCGGATCCGCCACCATGTGGAGGCGGCGCAACGCCTCGGGGAGCTGCCACCGCATGATCCGGACGACATCGCGGCGGCTGTCCAGTCTTTCGCGCTCGGCCTCATCGTGCAGGCGCTGTTCGACGCGGAGGAGTTCCCGCCCGAGCGGCAGATCCGCCTCCTGGACGGCTACCTGGCAACGCTCGCCACCACAGCCCCGCCCGCTGCGCGCTGATCTGTGAGCGGGTATAGCCGAACTCAAGTGAACTAGTCCAAGGCTCGCCGATCAGGTCGCGCTTGAGGTCCAGTCGGCGGTGAGCGTGGCGGCACCCGGTGGAATCCTGGCAACCCCGTTCGGATTCGCGCCGGGTGACCAACTGGGTGACGATCGGTGCGAACAACGACGGACGACCTTGGACGACGGTGGCCTGCTACATCCGTCATCCCTGGTGACACGACGCCGGCGGCGTAGGACGTCACGCCGACTATCCACAGCAGAATCAGGATCGGGTTCCACTCAACGCTCCCACGCCAGCGCCGCGAAGTCTGGTGCGTAGTAGAAGCATTGCCACCACGACGGTGACAACCGCTGGACAGAAACCGACGAACGCCAGGGTGAAAACCACTCTCCAACGTTGTCGTTTCCTACCGGCCCCACCCGAGTCTCCGCAGCAACAAGGCGTGGGGAAGCACGTTTCCGACCTCGTACCACAGCGAGGTGCAGCAAGAAACCGGCAGCGCCGTCGGTACCTGCGTGGGTAGGGTCCGCCGGTGATCATCTCTCAGTACGCGTACTTCGCGCTGAGTTCGAACCGGGTTTCCGCCGCCGAGATCACCGCGAGACTCGGCATCGAACCGGACGAGATTGTCGTTCGTGGCAGCCGCCGGGCCAGCCCGGTGCGGCCCGCCAGCCACCGGTGGAAGATCACGTGTCGCAAGCCCGGGCTGACCGTCGACGAACAGATCAACCGGATCGTGGATCGGCTCTTCGGTCACGCGGAGCGCATCGGTGAACTGGCCGTCGAACTGGACCACATCGATGGAGCGCCGGGCGCGAGCATGCTGCAGGTCGTCCGGGTGTTCGAGCATCCGGATGGCGAGGAAGAAGACCTGACCAGCCCCGTCGAAGGCCTGCAGAAGCTCCCTGGTCAGCACCAGTTGCTGGGCTGGCACATCGAAGCTCGGGTGTTGGAGTTTCTTCGACTGACGAGAGCAGAGCTCGACGTGGACGAGTACGGCTACGGGTAGGGCTGGCTCCGGTTTGACCGAACTACTCGCCGAGGCGCTTGAATGCTGATCACCACGACGGGGAAGGACCGGCTGCGGGGGGCCCCCGGCCCCCCCCCCCCGGGGCCCGCCGGGCCCCCCCGGACCGGGGGAGCGGGGGGGTCCCCA
>NZ_JARXXY010000019.1:0-142756 GCF_029893845.1 Micromonospora sp. A200
AGGCCGGCCACGAACCCGGTGATGGCCAGGAAGCCCGCCGCGATCATCGCCATCTCGCCGAGGTCGAACTTCGACAGCGTCGTCATCAACGTGGCGATCGAGTCGAAGAAGCTGTTCAGCTGCGGGACGATCTTCTCCAGGTCCGAGGTGACCTGCTGAAAGGCCAGGCCCAGGCCGGCCACGAACCCGGTGATGGCCAGGAAGCCCGCCGCGATCATCGCCATCTCGCCGAGGTCGAACTTCGACAGCGTCGTCATCAACGTGGCAATGGACTCGAAGAAGCTGTTCAGCTGCGGAACGACCTTCTCCAGGTCCGTCTTGAACTGCTGGAACGCCAGCCCCAGGCCGGCCACGAATGCGGTGATGGCCAGGAAGCCCGCCGCGATCATCGCCATCTCGCCAAGGTCGAACTTGGCGAGGGCGTTGATCAGCGGGATGAGCCCGAGCGACAGCAGTACGACCGCGGCCGCGGCCTTGAGGGCGCCGGCGCCGAACGTGGCCAGGGCCGCGCTGACTCCGAACAGGAAGGCGACGATGATCGCCAGTCCGAGGGCCAGCAGCCCGAGCAGTCCCAGCAGTTTCCACAGGTCGATATTGGCGAGCGGGTCGGCGCCGGTGACGATGATCTGGATGGTGCCGGTCAGCCCGATGCCCTGGTTCAGCTTGTCCAGGATCGCCTGCAGCAGGCCGATGATCATGGAGCCCATCCCGCTGACCTCGGTGGCGAAGGCGGCCACCAGGCTCTCGATGCGGGCGAGGCCCTCGATGATCTGGTGCAGGTGCAGGTGCGAGCGCCCATCCAGCCAGCGCATGTAGCGGATGTGGTCGAGCAGTTCAAGGAAGGTGTTGTAGCTGAAGTACGCCACCGCCCAGCGGGTGGCCTCGATGTTGTCGAGCAGGCTCTCGTTCATCACCTGGACCTTGAGGCGTCGGTCCGTGATGCCGTTGAACACGTCGACCACGTCGATGCTCAGCATCCGCAGCCCGTTGTTCAGCTCCAGCAGGTGCGCCTCGATCCGATCCAGGGGCGGTCGTACCACGTCGATGAGGCCGCTGCGCACGTACGCGCCGATGATCCGGGCGCTGTCGTCGGTCAGTGACAGCGAGATGGGTAGCAGGCCGTCCACAGCGAATCACCCTCCTTTCTGGTGCGACCGGGCGCTCAGTGCCGGGTCTGTGCCCGGGCGCGGTCCATTTCGGCCTTCTGCTCGGCGAGGACGTTGGCGAGGAGCCGTACGTACGCCTGCCGCTCGTCGATCTCCAGTCCCATCGCCTCCGAATAACTCCAGTGCAGGTGGTAACCGAGAGCGAAGATCTCCTGACGGAGCCGGTCGGTCTCGGTCAGCTCGGGGTAAAAAAACTGGTCAGGTCCAGCGAGGTCCGCATGGGCCGGCCACAGGTGCCGCAGTCGAACTCGCGACTGAGGTCGAGGCCTGGCATCTCCTCGCGGAAGGCCCGTTCGATGCGGCCGCGGTCGCCCATCGTGAGGTCCGAGAGGATCTTCGTGCCGAGCGCCTCCCGGCGGTTGTCGGGCATCTCCTCGCCGTCGCCGCTGACGCTGATCAGGCAACGCGCCAGCAACGCGTTGGTGCCCTTGGCCGCGTTGTCCTTGGCGATCAGCGACACGCGTTCCTCGTCGGAGCCGATCGGGAGCCGGAAGCGCAGTACGTCGTACCAGGCGTCCTTGGCCCGGTCGTCGTACCCGTCCTCCAGTTCCACCACGATCTCCGGGATACCGGTACCGTCGCTCAGGCGCACGGGGAAGGTGTCCAGATCCTCGACGACTACGGTGGTCTCCCGGCAGGACGGGCAGGTGTAGCTGGCCTCCAGCTCGGTGCCGAAGGTGAGTTTGCGCAGTTCCAGCAGCAGGAAGTTGCGGTCCGGCGAGGTGAGCGCGCTGATGAGCTGCCGGTTGACCTGGGTGATCTCACCGAGGCCGCGTACGCAGCCGTTGAGCAGTTCGGTGACCAGCTTCCCGCCGTTGGCGCGCAGCTTGCGGTCGGCGAGCAGGGCCTCTTCGTGCCCGGTCATCTTGCGCAGCTTGGCGGCGCGGTGCAGTCGCCCGTCCGGGTCGAGATGGCCGACGGGAAGCCGCACCTCGTACTCGCGGGCCCGGCGCGGCCGGGTCTCGACCTCGGTCACCGTCACGAGACACGCTCCAAGCCCTCGTGCTCGAGCTCGAGGGTCTGCTTGAACAGGCCCGAGGACCCGGCCTCGAGATCGGAGAACTTCGAGGATTTGACCCAGGCGCCGTAGAAGGCGAACCGGAGCACCTCCTGGCCGTTCTCGAGTTTGATGACCGCGCCGTTGCGGCGGACCGATGAGGTCTGGGTGTTCCCGGTGAGCTGGAACATCTCGCCGAACCAGTCCTTGAAGAACCCGTCAAAGCGACTGCCGTCCACGTTGCGTTCGATCACCAGCGCGTCGAACTTGATGATGCCGCTGGCGATCTTGTGCACCGTCGGGGAGCCGCCATCGGGCTGCTCGATCGCCTCCGTCATGCCCTCGTTGAGGCCGGTGACCTTCGTGACGGGGCATTGGGTGCCCTCGATTTCCACGAGAAAACCGTGCGTACGGTATGACTCCTGGAACGTCAGCTCTGCCATGCGTCTCTGCCTTCCTGTGTGCTCGTGCCGCGATCCGGGCTCAGCGATCGGCGGCGGTGGCGCCGCTGTCCTGCTGGCCGACGACGATGAGGATCGCCTCGGCGGGTTTGGCCGGGTAGAAATAGACCTCGAGGGTGAACAGCCCGTTGGAGACGTCCGGCGGGGAGTTGTTCTCGGCGTCGCACTTGACGGTGAAGACCTGTTCGGCGGGGTCGGATCCGAAGGCACCCTGGCGCCACAGTCCCAGCAGGAACGGCGTGACGACGTTGAAGCGCACCATTCGGCGCAGGGCCTCGTCGTGGGGTTCCTGGGCGACCCAGGTCAGCCCGTCCCGCAGCGAACTCTTGATGAAGTTGAAGAGCCTGCGGACGTTCACGAACAGCCATCGCGGATCGGTGGACAGGGTCCTGGACGCGTCGACGATGATGCCGGCCCCGGGCAGCGCCCGGATGCCGTTGACGCCGCCGTTTCGCACGAGGTCGGTGTGGTCGGCATCGGTCATGTCGTACTCGACGCCGAGGGCGTCGCCGAGCCTGGCCTCGTCCCCGGCGGGCGCCTTCCACACGCCGCGGGCGTCGGCGATGCGCGCGTACGTGCCGAGGACCTGCCCGACCGGCGGGATCCACACCAGCGGCTGCGCGGCGGCGGTTGCCACGTCGGGGTTGACGACCTGGATCCACGGACCGTAGAGGGCGCCGAAGACCTTCCGGCCGCGCAGGGCAGCCGCGTACGCCTTCGCTCCCTCCCGGTCGAAGTTGTAGGGGACCGTTCCGACGAACATCGCGTCGCCCCGACGTTCGCAGTACGCGATCGCGCCTGCGGCCACGCCGACCGAGGTGGTCTCGGGGCACGCCAGCAGTTGGATGGCGGCCCCGTTGAAGGCCTCGAGACCCGTGCGCAGCGAGGGGTCGCCGAGGAAGGCGGTGTCGGCCGGGTCGGCGCCGTCGGAACCACCAGTGAGCGGATAGATCCCGGTGGCCGGGGCGTCGAGGCCGACGCCGGAGGCGCTGTCGAGATCGGTGACCACCAGGTACGCCGAACCGCGCTGCGGGTCATTGACCACCGCTTCCACGTAGGAGTCGTGACCGTCGACCATGCTGACCGGCCCGAAGCGTTCCACCTCGATGCCGTCCCTGCGGACCACGAGGTCGAACTCGACGGTGGAGATCCGCACGGCGGGGGCCGGCATCGCCGGGAACGCCAGGGAGGCGCCCCAGCCGATGAGCCGGTACGTCTCCGAGGCCGCGGTGAGCTCACGGAAGGCCTGTGAACCGGCGACGGGGGTGGCGCCGGTGAGTCCGAGCGCGGTACGGGCGTCGCCGCCGGCCGCGGGGGCGGCCACGGCGATCGTGGAGCCGGTGCCGTCGCTGTTGGCCAGCAGCGCCAGCCGGTTGTTGTGGGTGATCTCGGCGCTGAAGGCCGTGGCCTGCCGGTTGATGGCGGCGACGACCTCGGCGACGGTGATCGCGGCGGGGCTGGCGAAATCACCGGTGTGGAACACGACCGTCTCACCGGGGCCGCCGTTGGTGGTCACCAGAATTCCCGCGCCGTCAGCGACAGTCGCCGCGACCGCGGCGGTGGAGATGACGTGGCCGCGGACGGCGAACCGCACGGCGGAGCCGACCCGGAATCCGCTTGCCGAGGACAGCGCCGCGACGGTCCGGCCCGCGGCCAGGGAGCCATCGCTGTTGGCGTTGGCGCCGGTGAAGCCGAGGCTCGCCGGGGCGGTGATCGCGAGGCGGGACCACACGCGCGGGTCGGTGGACACTGCGGCGACGGCGATGTGCCCGTCGGGGGTGACCGCGGCTCGTACCGCCGTGGTCTGCCGGTTGATCGCGGCGGCCACCTCCTGCGCCGAGGCGGCGCCGATGGTGGCGAAGTCGCCGGTGTGGAAGGTGACCGTGCTGACCTGGTCGGCGCCGCGGATGGTGACGGTGAACTGGGCGGTGGCGCCGTCGGTCACGGTGAAGGGTTCAGCGGTGGCGCCGACGGCCTGCGCGGGCACCGAAGCCACACCGAGGGGGTGTGCTTCGATGGCGACGCTCAACGCGTTGCCCCAGGCGCCGGGATCGGCGGCACCCCTGGCTCCGGCGCGCAGGCGCAGTGTCGGTACGGGCGTGCCGGCCCGGTCGTTGACGTCCGTCGTGGCCGGTACGGCGCCCGCGCCGACGACCCGGACCACGTACGCGGCTGAGCCGCCGTTGTCGAAGAAGCCGCGCACCGCGTACGCGCCGAAGGCGTCGGGTGTGTAGCCGCCGAAGTTGGCGACGAAGTCGGCGAAGCCGCGGATGCGTATCGCCCGGTCCGGAGCGCCGCGCTGGCTGCGGATGAGCAGCCCTGCGATGGAGGTGGGTGCGGATGTGATCGTCGGTGATGACTTGCCGTCGACTTCCACGACGGTGACACCGAGGTTGATGGTCATCAGGTACCCCTAGGCTTCCGTGGCGGAGCCGCCGCCGGGCTGCTGGCCGACGATGATCTGGACGGTTTCGGCCGGACGGACCGGGAAGAAGTAGACCTCCACCTTGAACAGCCCGAGGTCGACGTCGGATGGCGGGTTGTTCTCGGCGTCGCACTTGACGGTGAACACCTGCTCGGCCGGATCCGAGCCGAAGGCGCCCTGTCGCCACAACCCGAGCAGGAAGGGTGTGATCACGTTGAACCGGACCATCTTCCGCAGCGCCTCGGTGTGCGGCTCCTGCCGTACGAAGCGCAGTCCGTCCCGTAGGGAGGCCTTGACAAAGTTGAACAGCAGCCGGACGTTCACGTACTGCCAGCGAGTGTCGGTGGACAGGGTCCGCGAGGCGGCGACGGCGGGGCTGCGCCCACCGGGCGACACGATGCCGTTCGTGCGGCCGTTGCGGACCAGATCGTCGTGCTCGCCGGCGCTGAACCCCGCCGACAGCGCCAGGGCGCCGCGCACGGTGGCCGCGTCGCCGGCTGGGGCCTTGTGGATGCCCCGTTCCTGCTCGGTTCGCGCGTACACGCCCATGACGTGGCCGTCGGGCGGGACGAACCTGACCGGTGCGGGACCCACCCCCGCGGGGTCGACGACCAGGATCCATGGCGCGTACAGGGCCCCGTAGACCTTCGAGCCCTGGAACTGGGCCGAGTACGCCTTGACGGTCGCGGTGTAGTGGGCGACGGTCTCGGTGTAGTCCGAAGCGGATCGGGGAGTCACCCCGGCCGGGGAGCCACGGTCGGGCGCCGAGCCGACGTACATGCAGTCGCCGCGTGCGGCGGCGTAGTCGAGCGCGCCCCGGGTCACCACAACCCCGCCCGCCGCGGCGAGCAGGTGGGTGTCGGGCACGGCCAGCAGTTGCACGGCTGCGGTGTCCAGGGCGTGGAGGCCGGTGCGCGCGGCGGCGTCGCCGAGGATGTCGCCGGCCGCGGCGGCGTTCTCACTTCCTCCGGTGAGGGCGACCCCGCTGACGACCGCCGGGAGGTCGACGCCGGGTCCGGCACCGCTCAGGTCGGCCATCGTGACGTACCGGGAGCCGGTGACGGGATGGTTGAGGCGGTCGAGGACATAGTCGGCCGAGCCGGGCTGCATCGACAGGTTCGGCCAGGTCTCGACGACGTTGAAGGCGCCGGTCGCGGGGTCCTGCTGCCTGATGACCAGGCGGAACTCGGCAGTGGTGACGGCGACGCCCGCGGCGACGGCCTCACCGGTGGCGGCGCCGATCGTGACCATGCGAGTCGCCCGATCGACGGCCGTGACGACGCGGAAGAGCGTGGTCGTGGAGGCGACGCGCAGGACGGTGCCGACGTCGACGTTGGACGTGGAGGCCAGCTGGAGGGCGGTCGCGGTGGCGGTCGCGGCGGCGCTGGTGGTCGTGGTCGCCCCCGGGTCGTCGCGTACGTCGATGCGTAGCGCGTGCGCCCAGACTCCCGGGTCCACGACGCCGCGGTACCCGGAGGTGACGCGCAGGCTGGGGGCGGGGGTGCCCTGACGGTCGTTGAGGGTCGCCCCGGCCGGCAGGCTCCCGGCACCGGTGACGCGGACGATCTGTGCCTCGCGTCCGCCGTTGAGGAAGAACCCGGTGACCGACTGCGGGAGGTAGCCGTCGGAGTGGTGGCCGCCGAAGCGCGCGGCGAACTGGTCGAGGCTGGTCACGCGTACGGCCTGGTTCGGCACGCCCCGGCGGGTGCGTCCGACGAACGCCGCCACCGATGTGGGCGCGGCCTGCAGCGCGGGACTGGCCCGCCCGTCGACCTCGGTGACGTTCACCCCTACCTGAAGTGGCATCGCTACGACTTCCTTTCTGGCGACATCCGTACCGTTCCCTGCGCGACGAGGCGAAGGAGCGGGCCCTCAGCCGCCATGTCGCGGGCGACGACGAGGCGTCCGCGGGCTGGCAGCACACACCGGCCGGTGGGCAGCTGCAATTCGATGGGGGCCGAGGTGAGGTTTTCCACGACCGTGGTTTCGGCGGCCGGCCGGCAGACGAACCGGGCGGGTTCGGTCCGGTAGGGATCGCTGTGCGCGGCTTCGCCGGTGAAGCCGAGTACGGCTGCGGCATCGGGCAGGTCGCCGGCTGGTTCGGTGACAGTGAGTCGGGAGCCGACGCCCTGGGTGGGCGAGGTGATGTGTAGGCGCCCCTCGCCAGTGGCTCTGGCGACCTTGCGACGCAGTTGGCGGTTGATCCGCGCGGCGACGTCCTCGGCGGTCCACTGCTCGTGTTCTTCGTCGTCGAAGGTCACCTTGCGGGCCTTGCCGTCCACATGAACGGTCATGGAGGCCGCTGGCGGCAGCTCGTACGGCCCGCAGTGAACGCTGGTGAGACGGGCTGAGCCGGGACCCTGGCCGCTGGCGGTGACCCTCCCACCCGGGCCGAGCCCGAGGGCGGCGGCCGCGGTGGACGCCACCGGGTCCACGTCGAGGACCGTGGTCTCGCCCGTGTCGACCGTGGACAGCACGAGATTGCCCTCGGCATCCACGTCGCCGGTGACGCCGTCGAAGGTGCCGACAGCCTCGGCGAGGTCCTCACCGGTCGTCTCCAGATCTCCCCCGGGGGTGGTGGTCGCCCGTCGGAGATTCGTCCCGTCGAACACGAGGGTCTGCCACGGTCCGTCGTCGACGCGCAGAACGAGGGTGGCGCCCTCGGTGAGTCGGTAACTGGTCATATCCGCAGCACGATTCCTTCCTGGTCGTCGGGGCCGGGCACCGGCGGCGACTCCGGTCCGCTGGGATCCCACGGGGTGTCCAGCGGGCCGGACAGCACCTGTCCCTGCCGCGCCCACGGCACCTCGGCGCGTGCGCCCTGCTCGATGCGGGCGCCGATGTGCAGATAGATGGGGGCGGGTACGGCGCGGGCCCGGATGTCCAGCGGCGGTGGCAGCAGCGTCTGCACTGGCAGGACGGTGCCGTTGACCCGCAGGCCGGTGTCGACCCCGATGAGTCGCAGGATCTCCGTGCGCAACGCCAGTGAATGCCCGCGATGGCTCGCCGCGGGCAGGATCTGGTATTCGGCGAGGACGGGCCGCGGGGGCGGGCGCAGGCTGCACACCGTGAGCCCGTCCCGCACGCGGAACGAGTCGCGCTGCCGGATGTTCCAGCCTCGCTCGGGATCCTCGCGCTGATCCGTGAGCGTGATCAGCAGGACCGGATCGGGCAGCTCGCCGACGTCCGTGACCTCGGTGAACGGCGCCTCTTCGACGACAACAGGGGCCGTGACGGTGACGCTCGCCCCGGGACCCGTGGCCGCCGTCAGGGCGGGTTGAATGGTCAGGGTCGTGGTTCCCGCGACCTCGTCGTGCACCGCCTCGGTCACCGAGTGGCGCCCGCCCGCGCCATCGATCGCGATCCGGTTGCCGGCGTACAGTGCGCGATTGAGCCCGACGACGAGGGTGCCTGCGCCGGCCGCAGCGGGGTGCACCGGCAGCGCGGTCACGCCGGGCAACGGCAGCCCGTCGAGCAAGCCGGCCAGCGCCGCCTCCACATCCGACAGGCTCTGTTCGTGGACGGCCAAAAGCTCGTCGAGGTAAATCTCGAACGGCACGTTCGTCAGGACTCGCAGGGAGAACCAGGTGATCTGGCTGCGCCGGTCGCCGGCAATGCCGAAGCGGTGTTGCTCCCACGTGCGCCTGTCGTTGACTGGTACGAGCCAGCGGTGCTCTTCGCCGGGAGTGTCGAATGCGTCCTGATAGGACAATTCGAGCAAGAACGGCGCGGCCGGGGTGCCATCTGCGGGGCGGGACGCGTACGTCCACAGCCGCAATTCGTCGTACGCGCCCAGATCCAGCGGGGTCGGGGGGGCGAAGTGCGCGGCCGTACCGGCGGCCCCGGCCCGAGCCGTGAGCTGCAGACCTCCGGTGCCCTGTACCCGGAATGCGGTGACAGTGCTGTCGAGCAGGGCCGGGTCCGAGGACGGCCATGCTTGCTCGAAGCCGTGCACCAGTGCACTCGCCATGCGTTTCCCCTCAACTTCGCTGGGTCTCGTCGACTCTCTTCTTCACATGTCCGGGTCCTCGTTCGCGCGGATGGCCGCGGCCAGCTCGGCCGGTGTCGAGCAAGCGAACTCAACGAGGTGTGGGCGCAACCGGTAGCTCAGCGCCGTCCCCGCCCCGGTGAGGGCCAGGACCCGGATGTCCGGGTGTTGGTCCAGCAAATGCGTGGCAACACCTGGCAGCGCGCCGGCGACAGCCGCCACCACGACCACGTCCGCTCGCAGCGCGCTCGCGGCACGTAACAGCTCCGAAGGCCCGGCGGCGACCCCGATCAATTCCACGTCCGCCTGCCCGCCGACCGCGTCAGAAACGGCATCTCGCACCGTCGTCGGCAAGGCGCCGAGAAGTACACGAATAGATGGCACATCGGCCTCCTTTGCGAGGCACCCATCACGATACGGAGGGCGACAACGACAAAAGAATGGACCTTGATGTTCAATTAAGGACCAGTGCGCGGACTGGTCCTTTGGTACCAGCACCGGTGGCGCTTCGTCACCTTTCGAGGGCGTTCGGGCCAGGCTGACGAGCCGGCGTGGACCGTGTCGCGACTCGGGTCCGTCGAGTGAGGCACCGTGGGGACAGCTCGAACTGCCAGTCGTGCCAGGCGGTGCGGCCAAGGTCCGGCGGCGATGCGCGCGGCAGCCGCCACCCGCAGGTGCGTATCGGGGGACTTTTCTTGTCAGGTGCCGTTGGTGCGCGCGGCGGTGACTGCCATGGTCGCGAAGAACAAAGGAAGCTGCCGGCCATGCCGTGGCCGGCAACGTTCGAGGGGCTGGTCGCTCACCACATTGGCCGACCAGACTTCACCGACACCGTCTGCAGGCTCACCCGGCGATGACACATCCGCCCGATCAGCGGTGGGTGGCCCGCAGAAGGGCGGCCGCCTCGCCACGCCGATGCACCTTGAGCTTCTCCAGCAGGTTGTGCACGTGGTTCTTGACGGTGCGGATTTCTATGTTGAGCTTGCGGGCGATGTCCTTGTTGGACATGCCCTCATCGATGAGGCCGAGAATCTCACGCTCGCGCGTGGTGAGCCGGCTCGCCCCGGTCCGCACGCCCATGTCCCGCCCATGCTGCCCCATCCGGCGCACCAGGGCCGCAGCGACCGGGGGAGGGCAGGAGATCTCGCCGCGTCCCGCGGCCGCGATGACACTCAACAGCGCGTCGTACGTCTCGTGGCGCAGCAGGTAGCCGGTGACACCCGCCTCCGCGCACGCCACGACCTCGTCTTCGCTCCCGGAGACACCCAGCGCGACCACCCGAGTCCCTTTGGCCGAAGCGATCAGTTGCCGGCAGATGGCAAGGCTTCCCGCGGTCGCCATGCTCACCAGTACCACCCCGAAACCGTAGTTCGTCAGCTGGCGCAGGGCCTCCTCGCCGTCGGACGCTCCGGCCGCGTGTTCGATGAACGGTTGCGCCTCGAGGATGTTGATGAGCTGGTCGCGGAAGAGCCGTATGTCGTCGACAACGAGGACTCGCACAGGGGTCTCATCGGAATTAATCATCACTTTGATGCTCCCCGGCCCGAACAGGCATAGCCGTCAGCATTACGTATATGAAATAGCCGGGTGCGCCGACGCGCAAGGCCTGTGACGCCTTGGCGACATGCCCTGTGCCACTGCCCTCATCGAAGGGTCTCTAACAAGATCTAACGAACCGATGCCGATCAGCGCCATCAGTAAGATATCGGATGTTTCGGTCCGGCATGAGATCCTGATACTCCAGCCGGAAATGTTGATTTGAGCTGAACGTCACCGTCGCGCTGCACCCTTCTACCTGGCCAGCGGGCAAATCGGGGGATGTCGCATCGGCTGAACAGCCGCGGGCGGCTTGACGAATAACTGGTGTCTCGTCGGGTAGGCGGCTGCGACACGCGAGGAGTGCCACATGACCGTCACCGTTCCCGACGTGATTGTCCGCTACTACCAGCTCACCGGCGAACCCGACATTGACGCCTTGGTCTCCTGCTTCACCGACGACGCGAGCGTGATGCTGGCCGGCAGCCAGGCCCAAGTCGCGGTGAACGAGGCCGCCGACGACGCCGGCCGCAGCGACGAGGTTCTCGCCTACGGGCAGATCGTCTGCACCCTCACCAGCCGCCACGAGGTGACGACGGTGGCGTTCCTGCGTGACGGGGCGCCTCTCGGCGTGCCCCGGGCCGACGGGTCACTCGCCGTGCAACCGCTCACCCGCGCCGACTATGCCCCACTCATCAGCCGACGGTGACCCTGTCGGCGGTGGCGCCGAGGCCCGCACTGCGACAGGCGTGACGGCCGGCGTCGCCCGCCGCCTGGCCGGGTGGGCCGTACTCCGACCGTGCCGGGAGCCGGCGGAGGCGGTCGAGCGGGTCCGGGCACCGCGAGGCGCGGCGGCGTCGTACTGCTGCTGCGCCTCCAGGTCGCGGGCCAGTTGCACGGCGACGGCGACGGCGACCGGGTCGGCCGGTGCGGCTTCCTGCCGGGCCGGCCGGTCGAGGCGATGGGTGGCGACCGCCACCGACGCCACGAGGGCCACCACCCCGACGGACACCGCCCGCCAGGCCCGACGGGCGGCCCGGGCGCCCGAGGCCGCGGCAGTGTCCGCCCCGGGTACGGCCCGGCGCGCGTGGGGACGCAGCGTCCGGCGGGCGGCGTACCCGCCGCCCAGCAGGGCCAGCACGGGCACGCCCCAGAGCACCCGTCGAGGTCGCGCTCGCCGCTCAGGCCAGGTCGAGCTGCACCGTGGCGATCTCCCAGGCGCGCAACGGCAGGCGGACCAGGCCGTCGGCGTCGACGCTCAGCCGCTCGCCCGGCCGGCCGAGCAGGTCGGCCCGCCACGCCCCCCGGACAACCCGCCCGGCCCCGATGACCGCGCCGGTGTCGGTCGGGGTCTCGGCCACCACCCGCACCTCGACCCGGCCCTGCCGGTCCCGGACGCTGGTGAGCGCCACCCCCGGGCCGGTCACCGACAGGCCGGTGGCCGGGGTCGGCAGGGCGACGGACGGCTGCGCCGTGCCGGCGAAGGCCAGCGGCTCGTGCCGGTACGCCTCGGCCGCCTCGGTCACCCCCGCGCCGTGCCACTCGCCCCGGAACGGCAGCACCGCCAGCTCGACGGTCCGCTCGCCCCGGCACTGCGCCGACGGGGTGGGCAGCTGCGGGCCGGCCGGCTCGTCACGCAGCGCGTGCCGGTTGCGCGACAGCATCCCGATCGACCGCAGCACCGTCACGGCCAGCTCGCGCCCGGAGTCGGTCAGCTGGTACTCGGTGGGCTGGGTCAGCAGCACCGCCAGCGCGCCGTCCGCCCCGCCGGCGGCCACGAACCCGGACGCCGGGAACGTCGGCAGCGGCACCTCACCCCCGCCGCCCTCCGCGGTCAGCCCGCGCTCCACCACCGCGAACTGGCCCTCGGCGTACGACGTGCGGGCCGGGGACGGCAGCGGCAGGTGCAGCCGCACCCGATGGTCGTCGCAGCGGTTGTCGAACTCGAGCCGCAGCCGGGCGAACCGCTCGCCGGAGCGCAGCTCGACCCGGGTGGTGACCACCACGGCCTCCCGGTCCACCGCGCGGGAGCCGGCGTCCACGTCGGCCGCCACCGGCCAGCGGTACTCGCGCACCACGTCCACGACGGCCACCAGCGGACCCGCGTGCCGCACCACCGTGCGTACCGCGCGGGGCTTGTCGACCAGCTCGTCGGCGGTTGGCGGGGCGTAGTTGTAGCTGTCGCCCACGTCGCCGCCGTCGACGATCCGGCCCACCCCGTCGACGGTGACGCCGTCCGGGGTGGACAGCCGCAGCGTGCCGTCCTCGGCGACGTCGACGCGCAGCAGTCCGTTGTCCAGGCTCCGGTCGGCGACGGTGACCGGTCCGGGCACCGGGGCGGCGCCGGCCGGCAACGGCACCGGCCGCACCGCTGCGTGGCCGAGCGCGGGCACGTCGACCAGCGCGGCCACGGTCAGCCGCGGCGCGGCGACGATGCGGACCCGCCAGTGGTCCGGCCGGCCGGCGTCGGCCAGCGCCAGGCGGACATCCGCCACGTCGAAGGCGGGGTCGCCGTGCCGGGCCACCTCGAAGGTGAGGGTGGCGTCGGCCGGCGACACCGACCACCGGGTGACCTCCTGGCCGTAGAGCTCCCGGCCGTGCACCCGGTTGAGCACCCCGGGCAGGTCGACGGCCGGCACCAGGTCGTCGGCGAGCAGCGTCCGGGCCCGGTCGAGGACCTGCGCGCCCACCGTCGTGCCGTCCGCGCCGGCCAGCCCCACCGCCGCGCCGTCGGGCGCCTCGACGTCGAGGCGCACCAGCGCGGTCCGGGCGGTCGGGCCGGGGTTGAACACCAGGTACCCGTCGCGCGGCACGGCGGCGGCCAGCCGGGCACCCACCAGATCGCAGACCGCCCGGCCGAGCTGGTCGGCCTCGGCCAGCCGGGCGGCCACCTGCTCGGCGGTCTCGTCGCAGCCGCAGCCGGTCACCGAGTCGTGGCAGCTCGCGTCGATCAACCGGGTCCACGCCATGTCCAGGAAGCGCTGCACCGACGGGTCGTGCCAGAGCGCGGCGAGGGGTTCGGCGTACCGCTCCACCCGGCGCTCGGCGCGGCCCATCGCCTGCTTCAGATGGGCGCGTACGGAGATCACGCCGGGCAGGATGTTCGCCCGGGCGTGCGAGCGCAGCTCCCCGCGTACGGTGGGCAGCCCGTCCACGGTGGTCGGCTGGGCGGCGAAGTACTCGGCGAGCGTGCCGAGCCGGAACCGGATGCCGTCGACGTCAGCGGCGGCGAGCAGGTCGGGGGCGTCCGGGGCCGGCGCGGCGTGGTCGGTGCCGTACATGGCCAGGGTCGGCCCGCCCGCGCCCTCGGATCGCCAGCCGCCGAGCCGGTCGGCCAGGTCGGTGGCCCGGCGGGTGACCAGCGCGGCGTCGTCCATCAGGCCGGCCGCGTTGCCGTACCCGCCGGGCAGGTACTCGGTGCGCACCGTGGTGCCGTCCGGCGCCTGCCAGGCGAACGCGTGGGTGCGGACCCGGTCGGGTACGCCGCGGAACACGCAGGCGTGGGCCAGCCCGGCCCCGGCCAGCAGCTGCGGCATCTGCGCGATGTGGCCGAACATGTCGGGCAGGTAGCCCACCGGCATGGCGCCGCCCAGCTCCGCGCTGCGGGTCAGCCCGCGCTCCAGGTTGCGGACGATGTTCTCCCCGGAGCAGAGGAACTCGTCGAGCAGGATCTGCCACGGCCCGACCGCCAGCCGTCCGGCGCGGACCAGGGCGATCACCTGCTCGCGCCGCTCCGGGCGCACCTCCAGGTAGTCGTCGACCGCGGCGAGCTGCCCGTCGAGGGTGAACCGCTGCCGCTCGTCGCGTTCCATCCGGTCGAACACGTCGTCCAGCAACGCCACCAGCCGCAGCCGGAACCGCTGGAACGGCTCGTACCACTCCCGGTCCCAGTGGGTGTGCGGCACGACGATGATGTCGGTCGGTCGTGTCATGAGCTGGCCGCCTCTCCGCCGATCGCCGCCCCGGTCAGCTCACCGAAGCGGCGTACCACCTGTTGGCTGGTCCGTACGTCGGTCGCGCCCTCGGCGATCCCGGTCAGCGGCGGCGCGCCCGCGGTGACCATCGCGTGGAAGGCGACCAGCTCCTGCTCGAACGCCTCGGTCACCGACCGGAACGCCGCCCGCCGCTCACCGCCGCCGTGCGCCTCCACCAGGGTCAGCGTGGTCGGGGCGTTGAGCAGGTACGGCGACGGGAAGACCAGTTCCAGCGAGCCCCGGGCGTGGTGCAGGGTCACCGTCTCCCGGTAGGCCGGGTAGTCGGGCAGGTTGAGCCAGCGGATGCCGTAGCGGGCCCCACCCGACAGCCGCCCGCTGATCTCCACCGACGGCTCCGCCGGCCCGTCCGGCGCCAGCGGCCAGGTCGCGACGTGCTCCACGGTGGCCGGCGCGCCGGTGAAGAGCCGCAGCAGGGACAGGTCGTGGGAGATGCTGTTGATCAGGATCTGGTAGAGGGTGCGCGCGCCCGGGTCACCGCCGACCGCGGCGTCGAGCAGCGCGGCGTCGGCGGCGCGCAGCCGGGCCACCTCGGCGAACGGCACGTCGGCGGGGGCCGGTGGCAGGTTGGCGAAGGCGAGCTGCCCGTCGCCGCCGGCGTGCAGCACACTCACCTCCACGGCGTGGACCCGCTCGGCCCCGCCCCACTCGTCGAGCAGCCGGGCGGCCTCGGCCACCGCCGGGTCGTACTGCTTCATGTAGCCGACCATCAGCGCCGGCGCGCCGCCGCTCAGCTCGGTCAGCCGGGCCGCCTCCGCCAGGGTGTAGGCCAGCGGCTTCTCGCAGAGCACCGGCAGGCCCGCGCGCAGCGCCGACGCGGCCAGCTCACCGTGTGAGCCGGAGGTCGCCAGCAGCAGCGCGTCGTACCCGCCGTCGGCCAGCATCGCGGCGGCGTCGGTGTACCGGCGGCCCGGCTCGACCCCGTACCGGCCGCCCAGCTCGGCCACCCGGGTGGGGGAGAGGTCGCCGAGCGCGACGATCTCGAACAGGTCGCCGCGGCGTTGCAGCAGCGGCAGGTGCACGGTACGGGCGATGATGCCGAGCCCGGCGACCGCGATCCGGATCCGCTTGCCCGGTTCGGTCATCGCAGCGCCTCCTCGAGCCAGCGCCGGTTGGCGCGCTGGCCGGCCAGCGTCCGGTCGAGGTCCCGTCCGTGCGCCGGCGCGTCCTGTTCGATCACCAGCCAGCCGGTGTACCCGATGGCGTCGAGGCCGGCGAGCACCCCGGCGAAGTCGACGTCGCCGGCTCCCAGGGCGCAGAAGCCACCGGCGGCGACCACGTCGGCCAGGCCACCGCCGGCCGCCCGGACCCGCTCGTGGACAGCCAGGTCGGCGTCCTTGAGGTGCACCTGCCCGATCCGGCCGGCCCACCGGCGGACCGCCGCGATCGGGTCTCCGCCGGCCAGCAGCAGGTGCCCGGTGTCCAGGCAGACCGCGATGTCGGTGAGTTCGAGCAGCCGGTCGGCCTCGGCCTCGGTCTCCACGTCGGTGCCGAGGTGGTAGTGGAACACCGGTTCCAGTCCCCGGTCCCGGCACCGGTCGGCGGCCTGCTGCACCCGGGCGGCGAACTCCGGCCAGGCGGTGGCCGGCAGCACCGAGGTGAGGTCGGGCGGCGTGCCGGGCCGGGCCATCCGGCCGGGGTTGCCGGGGCAGGCCAGCGTGGGTCGGGGGGCGAACCGGGGGTCATCGGCCGGGACGGCGGTGAAGGCGTCGAGCGCCGCGTCGAGCTGGACCAGGTCCGCGCCGAAGCCGTCCGGGTCGGCGTAGCGCAGGTCGACCCAGCCGCCGGCGAGCCCGATGCCGGTCGCCGCGAGCCGGCCGGCCAGCGCCTCGCCGGTGCCGAGGTAGCCGATCGGTCCGGAGTCCACCCCGTCGTACCCGTCGCGGGACAGGGCCGCGAGCAGGTCGTCCGGGGCGAGGAGCGTGTCGTCGTGCTGGTAGATGCCGTGGTTGACCGGTGCGCCGGCCACCCGGGTACGTCCGCTCAGCTGCACAGTGCGACCACCTCCATGCGGTGCGATTCCAGGACGTGCAGGCCGTCGCCGGCCGGGAGCCGGCACCGGTCGCCGCGGACGACGCGGTGGCTGCCGTCGGGGTGGCCGAGCAGCATGCCGTCCGCGTCGAGGGCGAGCAGTTCGTCGCCGAGGCGCAGCAGCAGTGGCGCGCCGGGGCTGGCGGACACGGCGGTACGACCGGCCCGCAGCGCGTCGAGCACGGCGGCCTGCGGCTCGCGGTCGTCGTCGACCAGCAGCCAGGTGGTGGGGGAGCCGGGCGGCGCGTCGTCGCCGGGGCGGTGGAAGTCGCTGCCCCCGATCGGCACCACGTCCGGGCGCCAGGCCCGCGCCCAGGCCAGCGGGGCGCCCCAGGTGCGGTCCCACCAGCCGGAGTGCCACACCTCGGCCAGCCGGGTACGCGTGGTCAGCGGCTGCCGCCAGGCGCAGTCCCCGCCGAGGGGGTGGTTGACGGACATCAGCCCGCCGGCCCGCTCCGCGCCGGCCAGCCACTCGTCGGGCGGCTGCCGGAAGTCGACCCAGCCGACCGGGCCGAACACGTTGGCGTGTCCCCGGTCGGTGGTCACCTCCTGCCCGGGCAGCAGGGTGAGGCCGTACCGGGCCGAGGCGGCGGGCAGCCACGGGTGGTGGCTGACGGTGTTGTGGTCGGTGACGGCGAGGAAGTCCAGGCCCCGGGCGGCGGCGAGGGCGGCCAGCTCGTCGATGGTGGCGGCGCCGTCGCTGTGCACGGTGTGCGCGTGCAGGTCCCCGGCGATCCAGCGCCGGCCGTCCACGCCGGGCAGCGCGCGGCGGGGCGGGCGGTCCGGGCGCGGTGGCGCGGCCGGCGGCGTCGGGGCGTCCGGCCCGGTGGTGCTGGTGGTGGCGGTGACCTCGTAGCTCAGGCCGTCCGGTGGGATGCGGTGCAACCGGAGCAGCACCTGCCATTCGCCGGGTTCCAGCTCACCGGGCAGGTAGCCGGGGGTGGCCCAGTCGGCGGCCACGGTGTAGCCGTCGCGGGCACCGCCGGACCAGCCCCGGAAGCCGGCCGGCCCGAGGCAGCCCAGGTCGAGCACCCCGGCCTGCCGGGGATAGTCGAGTCGTACGGTGAGCGCGGCGGTGCCCGGCGGCACGGTGACCGGCAGGGTCCGCAGCACGCTCTCGGCGCGGTCCGCCAGCGTCCACCTACCCCGGTGCACCGCCATGGCTCACTGCTCCGCGCCGGTACGCGCGGCGGGCACGGCCGTCGCCGCTCCGCTCACCAGCTCGCCGTCCCGGTAGAGCAGTGACCGGCCGGGCCGGGGCACCACCCAGCCGGTGTCACCGGGCTCGGGCTCGCGCCCCTCCGGCACGACGACCTGGACGCTGGTCCCCGCCGCCCCGGCGACGTCCCCGCCGGCCACGTCCAGGGAGACCAGCGAGAAGCTGCCCAGGTTCTCCACCACGACCACCTGCCCGCTCAGCGCCCCCGGCACCGGTTCGGCGGAGTAGTCCAGGTACTCGGGACGTACGCCGTAGACGAGCTTCTCGCCGGCGCTGACCCGGTCCCGGACGTCGTCCGGCATCGGCAGCCGGGTGCCGGCGACGGCCAGTTCGCCGTCCTGCGCCTCGGCGTCGACGAGGTTCATCGGGGTGGAGCCGATGAACCCGGCGACGAAGGTGTTGGCGGGGCGGCGGAACACCTCGGTCGGGGTGCCGACCTGCCGGATCCGGCCGCCCTCCATGACGGCGATCCGGTCGGCGAGGGCGAGCGCCTCGGCCTGGTCGTGGGTGACGAAGACGGTGGTGACGCCCAGTTCGCGTTGCAGCCGCTTGAGGAAGGTACGCGCCTCCAGCCGCAGCCGGGCGTCGAGGTTGGACAGCGGTTCGTCGAGGAGGAAGACCTGCGGGTGGCAGGCCATCGCCCGGGCGAGCGCGACCCGCTGCTGCTGCCCGCCGGAGAGCTGCCCCGGGCGGCGTTGCAGCAACGCGGACAGGCCCAGCTCGTCGGCGGTCTCCGCCGCCTTCTCCGCCCGGCCGCGACGGTCCATCTTCTTGATCCGCAGCGGGTAGGCGATGTTCTCCTGCACGGTCATGTGCGGGAAGAGCGCGTAGTCCTGGAAGACCATCGCCACGTCCCGCTTGCCGGGCGGCAGGTTGGTCACGGTGCGGTCGCCGATGTGCACGTCGCCGCCGGAGGCGACCTCCAGCCCGGCGATGGTGCGCAGCAGCGTGGTCTTGCCGCAGCCGGACGGCCCGAGCAGCGCGAAGAACTCGCCGTCGGCGATCTCCAGGTCGAGGGCGTCCAGGGCCCGCACCCCGTTGGGGTAGACCTTGGTCAGGTCGCGCATGGTGATGGCGGACATCAGCGCTTGATCCCTCCGTGGAAGCGGAATCCGTACCGGCTGCTGACGAAGACGAACATGAGCGCCACCGGCAGCGAGTAGAGCAGCGAGAACGTGGAGAGCAACCGCAGGTCGGCCTGGCCGCCCTCGGTGTAGAGGGTGTACATGATCACCGCGGCGGGGGCCTTCTCCGGCCCGCGCAGCAGCAGGAACGGCACCAGGAAGTTGCCCCAGACGTTGGCGACCGCCCACACCCCGACGGTGGCCAGGCCGGGGCGGACCAGCGGCACCACGATGTGCCGCATGATCTGCAACGGGCTGGCGCCGAAGACCCGGGCGGACTCCTCGTAGGACGTCGGGGTGCCGTCCATGAAGTCCTTGAGGATGAAGATCGCCGCGGGCAGCAGCCCGCCGGTGAGGATCAGGATGACGCCGAGCCGGGAGTCGATCAGGTTGAGCCGGAACGCCAACTCGAACAGCGGCACCATGGTCGCCGTGCCGGTGACGATCGACGAGAGCAGCAGCAGCCCGTAGAGCAGCGCGTCGCGGCCGGGCACCCGGACCCGGCTCAGCGCGTACGCGGCCAGCGCCCCGAACGTCACCACCAGCGCCGCCGTGCCGCCGGCCAGGTAGACGGAGTTGAGCAGCGAGCTGAGCGCGTACGGGTTGTCGAGCAGCGCCCGGAAGTTGTCCAGGGTGAACCGCGGCAGCGACGCGGTGATCGTCGGAGTGTCGTCGAACGGGGCGGTGGCCAGCCAGAGCAGCGGCAGCGCGAAGAACCCGAGGACGGCGCAGAGGAAGGTGTAGCGGGCGACCCGGCCGAGCAGGTGCCGGACGGCTTCCGTGCCGGCCTTCGGGTCGGTGGTCGGCGCGGGCGCCGTGCTGGTCGCGCTGCTCACGTCGTCTCCTTCCGCCGGCCCAGCATGCGCAGGTAGACCAGCGCGATGACCAGGTTGATCAGCAGCATGACGAACGAGATCGCGGCGCCGAAGCCGAGTTCACCGCCGGAGAGCGCCACCTTGTAGACGTAGACCGGGAGGATCTCCGAGCGCTGCTCGGGGCCGCCGGCGGTGATGAGGAACGGCGCGAAGTCGTTGAACGTCCAGAGGCTGATCAGCAGCAGATTGGTCAGCACGTGCCCGCGGATGCGGGGGAAGACCACGTCGCGCAGTTGCTGCCAGGTGGACGCGCCGGCCAGCCGGGCGGTCTCCAGGTGGGAGCGGGGCACGTTCTCCAGGGCGGCGGCGTAGAGCATCATCGAGAACGCGGTGCCGCGCCAGGTGTTGAACACGATGATCGACAGCATCGGGTGGTCGAGCAGCCAGGCCGTGCCCGGAATGCCGAGCAGCGTGTTGAGGGTGCCACCATCCCGGTCGAGCAGGGCGATCCAGAGGAAGGCCACCACCGAGCTGGGCAGGATCCAGGAGAGCAGGACGAACGCCTCGACCACCCGGCGCAGCGGGCCGCGCCGGTCGCGCAGCGCGAAGGCGATGGCGAAGCCGAGCCCGGCCTGGCCGATGACCGCCGAGCCGAGCACGAACTGCAGGGTCAGCACCAGCGAGGAACGGAACCGCTCGTCGCTCAGGGCCCGGGTGTAGTTGTCCAGGCCGACGATCTCCGGGTTGGCGGCGGCCAGGCCGGTCAGCCGGTAGTTGGTGACGCCCAGGTAAATCGTCCAGGCGGCCGGCACCACGAGGAAGAGCAGGATCAGCACCATGCTGGGCACGAGGAACCCGGTGGCCCGGGCCCGGCCCAGGCCGGCGGCGTCGGGGGCCGGGGAGGCGCCCGTCTCCGGGCGCCTCCCCTCCACCACCTGGTCAGGAGGTGACGTTACCTGCGCCACCGACAATCCCTTCCAGCTTCTTCTGGTACGCCCCGGCGGCCTCGTCGGCGCTCCGGCCCGACGCGGCGGCGGCGGTCGCCTCCTGCAGCGCCACCGACACCTGCGGGTACACCGCCAACGGCGGCCGGTACGCGGTGACCGGCAGCACCTTCTCGGTGACGAAGCTCAGCATCGGGTCGCCCGCGAGGACCTCCTTGTTGACGTCCATCCGCGCGGTGATCCGTGCCTCGCCGGCGAGTTCGGCCTTGACCGCCTCCGCCGAGTGCATGAACGACAGCAGCTCCCAGGCCTGGGACGGGAACTTGGAGTTCGGGTTCAGCACCCGTACGCCGCCGCCGGACATGCTGACGAAGTCCTGCCCGCGGATGCCCGCGCCGGGCTGCTTGGCGGGGATCAGCGCGTACCCGACGGCGGTGTCCCGGTCGGCCATCTTGGCGATGCCGGTGCTCGGGTTGATGACGCTGCGCCAGAAGTAGTCGCCCTCGGCCAGGATGCCGATCTTGCCGGCGGCGAACTCCGCGAAGGACTTGTCGCGCCCCTTCGCCTCCTGTTGCAGCTTGGGATCGCCCAGGCCGCCGCCGTAGATCTTCGTGTAGAAGTCGAGCGTGTCCTTGACCGGCTGGCTGGCCCCGGCCCACTTGCCGTCCTTGTAGATCTCGCCGCCGGCGCCGACCAGCAGCGGCAGCGCGCCCTGCATGGAGGTCGCCTCGCCCATCGCGGTGCCGGCGTTGATCTGGATCGGGGTCACCCCGGGCAGCGCCTTGAGCTTGGCGCCGGCGTCGAGGAGCTCCTGCCAGCTCTTCGGCTGCCAGTCGGCGGGCAGGCCGGCCTGGGCGAAGAGCTTCTTGTTGTAGTAGAGGACGCGGCCGTCGGTGCCGAGCGGGATGCCGTAGCGCTTGTCCTCGAAGCTGCCGAGGCCCTGCACGGTCTCCGGGATCTGCGACCAGCCGTCCCAGGAGTTGGCCTGGTCGCCGGCCACCTCGGACAGTGGCTTGAGGTAGCCGGCCTGGACGAACTCGCCCACCCAGATGCCGTCCACCGCGATGACGTCGGCGCCGCCCTTGGAGCGCAGGTCCAGGGCCAACTTGGTCTTGTACTGCTCGTCGTCGACGCCGCTGGGCACGAACGTCACCTTGGCGGTGACGCCCTTGGCCTTCTGCGCCTCGACGAACCGGGGGATGACCCACTTCTCGATCCACTCCGCTCCGGCGGAGTTCTTGCCGCCCATGATGGAGTTGGCGGAGATCGTGAGGGTGATGTTCTTGGCGTCCTTGCCGGCCGGCTCGGACGAGTCGCCGCAGGCCGTGAGGCCCAGGGCAAGGGTGGTGAACGCGGCGAGCACGCCCGCTGCGCGTCTCGGCTTGGATGTCATGGGCTGCTTCCCTTCGCAAGGAGACTTCGAAGAGACTCGCGGGTCGCCCGCCGGCCGCACGTCCGCCGCCGGCGGTGTTTGCGGCCACAATGTCATGACAGCCTGACGACGTAAATACCTGTCACTGAAATGAGCCCGAAACATCCACCGTCACCGCTCGGCGACGGTCACCTCGAGGGAGTAGCGGCTGGCCCGGTAGAGGTGTGCGCCGTGCTCCACGTACCGGCCCTGGTCGTCGTAGGCGGTGCGAGTCATGGTGAGCAGGGGCGCGCCGCGCCGCTCGCCGAGCATCTGCGCCTCGGCGGCGGTCGCCGCCCGCGCGCCGATCCGCTGGTGGGCGCCACGGATGCGCATGCCACCGGCGCGCAGGATCGCGTACAGGCCCTTGGCCTGCAACGCGTCCATGCTGAGCCGGACCAGGTCGGGCGGGAGCCAGTTCTCCATCACCGCGAGGGGTTCCCCATCGGAGAACCGCAGCCGGCGCAGGTGCTGCACCTCGCTGCCGGCCGGTACGCCGAGCGCGGCGGCGACCTCGGCCGGGCAGGCCACGGTGGCCAGTTCGAGCACCGAGGTGGACGGCTGCTGGCCGGCGCGCAGCAGGTCGTCGTGGAGGCTGGTCAGCTCCACCGCCCGGCGCACCTCGCCGCGCACCACCTGGGTGCCCACTCCGCGGCGGCGCACGATCAGTCCCTTGTCGACCAGGTGCTGGATCGCCTGTCGCACGGTCGGGCGGGACAACCCGAGCCGGTCGGCGAGCTGCAACTCGCTGTCCAGCCGGTCGCCGGGCGCCAGGTCGCCGCGCTGGATCGCCGCGGCGAACTGCTCCGCGACCTGGAAGTAGAGCGGGACCGGGCTGCTCCGGTCGACCGCGATCTCGGGTCCGGTCACGGCACCTCCTCGCTGGGCACGAGCGGGATCTCGGGGCACGATGATGGGCGCCACTGTACCGAAGTGGTCACCGAACGCAGAGGGCGGATGTCATGACAACACATTGACAGAACTCGTAGAGCGCTGTTACCAATCAGGGGCAGGGCCGGCGGGCACGGCATCGCCTGGCCGGGGAAGGACGCCGCATGCTCGATGTGCTCACCATCGGCCGGGTCGGGGTGGACATCTATCCGTTGCAGATCGGCACGCCGCTGGCCGAGGTCGAGACGTTCGGCAAGTTCCTCGGCGGCAGTCCAACCAATGTGGCCGTCGCGGCGAGCCGCCAGGGGCTGCGCGCCGGCGTGATCACCCGCACCGGCGCCGACGCGTTCGGCGACTACGTGCACCGGGCGCTGCGCGACTTCGGCGTCGACGACAGCCAGGTCCACCCGGTCGACGGGCTGCCCACCCCGGTGACCTTCTGCGAGATCTTCCCGCCGGACGACTTCCCGCTCTGGTTCTACCGCACTCCGACCGCCCCCGACCTGCAGATCCGTCCCGAGGAACTCGACCTGGACGCGATCGCCGCGGCCCGGGTCTTCTGGCTCACCGGCACCGGCCTGTGCCAGCAGCCGAGCCGGGACGCGCACGCGGCCGCGCTGGTCGCCCGCGACGGGCGCCCGCACACCGTGCTCGACCTGGACTACCGGCCGATGTTCTGGTCCGATCCGGCGGCGGCCACCGCCGCGGTCGCCGAGGTGCTGCCGCGGGTCACCGTGGCCGTCGGCAACCTCGACGAGGTGGAGATCGCCGTCGGCACCCGCGACCCCGAGCGGGCCGCCGGGCTGCTGCTCGACCGTGGGCCCCGGCTGGCGGTGGTGAAGCTCGGGCCGGCCGGGGTGCTGGCCCGCACCCGCACCGAGACCGTCCGGGTACCGCCGGTGCCGGTGACGGTGGTCAACGGGCTCGGCGCCGGCGACGCGTTCGGCGGCGCGCTCTGTCTGGGCCTGCTGCGCGACTGGCCGCTGGAGCGGACGCTGCGCTTCGCCAACGCCGCCGGCGCCATCGTCGCCTCCCGCCTGGCCTGCTCCGCCGCCATGCCCGATCACGCCGAGACCGCGGCGCTGGCCCGTGCCGTCCAGTCGGAACCGGCGTCGTCGACCGCCGCCCGGGGAGGAGAAGACCGGTGAGCACCGAGTACGACGCGCTGACCCTCACCCGCGCCCACCGGCCACAGGCGATCGCCGAGGCCGCCGCCCGCCGGACCCGCCGACCGTGGCCGGACCACGGCCGGCCGCTGTTCATCATCGCCGCCGACCACCCCGCCCGCGGCGCCCTCGGCGTGCGGGACCGGCCGATGGCGATGGCCGGGCGCGCCGACCTGCTCGACCGGCTGCGCCTGGCGCTGTCCCGGCCGGGCGTCGACGGCGTGCTCGGCACCCCGGACGTCCTGGAGGACCTGCTGCTGCTCGGCGCGCTGGAGGACCGCCTGGCCATCGGCTCGATGAACCGCGGCGGCCTCTCCGGCGCCACCTTCGAGCTCGACGACCGGTTCACCGCGTACGACGCCGACAGCATCGCCGCGATGCGCTACGACGGCGGCAAGATGCTCTGCCGCATCGACCCGGACGACCCGGGCACCGCCCCGACCCTGCAGGCCTGCGCCCGGGCGGTCACCGCCCTCGCGGCGCACCGGACGGTGGCCCTCGTCGAGCCGCTCTGGGTGGCGCGCACCGACGGCCGGGTGCACGCCGACCTGCGCCCCGAGGCGGTCATCAAGGGCGTCAGCGTCGGCCAGGCCCTCGGCGCCACCTCCGCGTACACCTGGTTGAAACTGCCGGCGATCGACGAGATGGAACGGGTGATCGCCGCGACCACCCTGCCGGTCCTGCTGCTCGGCGGCGACCCGGTGGAGGCGCCGGACGTGGTGTACGCGCGGTGGGCCCGGGCGTTGCGGCTGCCCGGTGTGCGCGGCCTGGTGGTCGGCCGGGCGCTGCTCTACCCGCCGGGCGACGACGTGGCCGCCGCCGTGGACCTGGCCGGATCGCTGCTCCCCACCGGACAGCAGGCGTGAGCGCCGTCGAGGCGCACCTGCCCTGGGGCACCACCACCCGGGCGCCGTGGGCGCTGGAGGTCACCCCCGAACGGGCCGGTTGGCGCTACGCCGGGCTGCGGGTGCTCACCCTGCCCCCCGGTGGCACGGTCAGCTTCGCCACCGGCGACGAGGAGATGCTGGTCCTGCCGCTGGCCGGCGCCGCGACGGTGCACTGCGACGGGCTGAGCCTCACCCTGGCTGGCCGCGCCTCGGTGTTCGCGGCCGTCACCGACTTCGCGTACCTGCCGCGCGACGCCACGGTGACGGTGCGGGGCGAGGGCCGGTTCGCCCTGCCGTCGGCGCGCGCCACCCGCCGGCTGTCGCCCCGCTACGGCGCGGCCCGGGACGTGCCGGTCGAGCTGCGCGGGGCGGGACCGGCCAGCCGCCAGGTCAACAACTTCTGCTCCCCGGAGGCGTTCGACTGCGACCGGCTGGTCGCCGTGGAGGTGCTCACCCCGGGCGGCAACTGGTCGTCCTACCCGCCGCACAAGCACGAGGAGGACCGGACCCACGACGACGGCCGGGTCGAGGCGGAGCTGGAGGAGATCTACTACTTCGAGGTGGCCGGCGGCGTGCCCGGCGACCCCGGGGGCCCGGTCGGCTACCAGCGCGTCTACGGCACCGCCCGACGGCCGATCGAGGTGCTGGCCGAGGTGCGCGGTGGGGACGTGGTGCTCGTCCCGTACGGCTACCACGGGCCGTCGATGGCCGCGCCCGGCTACCACCTCTACTACCTCAACGTGCTGGCCGGGCCCGGTCCGGCGCGGAGCATGGCCTGTGTGGACGATCCCCGGCACCACTGGGTCCGCGGCAGCTGGGCGGACCAGCCGGTGGACCCGCGGCTGCCGCTGACCGGCCCGACGACGCGGGAGGCGTGATGCCCAGACTGACGGTGGCGCAGGCGCTGGTGACGTTCCTGGCCCGGCAGTGGTCCGAACGCGACGGGGCGCGGCGACGGCTGATCCCGGCCTGCTTCGGCATCTTCGGCCACGGCAACGTCGCCGGGATCGGAGAGGCGTTGGCCGGGCCGGCGGGCGCGGAGCTGCCGTACCACCTGTGCCGCACCGAGCAGGGCATGGTGCACACCGCCGCCGCGTACGCCCGGATGACCGACCGGCTCAGCACCCTGGCCTGCACCACCTCGATCGGTCCGGGCGCGACGAACCTGGTCACCGGCGCCGCCGGGGCCACCGTCAACCGGCTGCCGGTGCTGCTGCTGCCCGGCGACATCTTCGCCACCCGGGTGGCCAACCCGGTGCTGCAGGAGCTGGAGGACCCGCGGTCCTACGAGGTCAGCGTCACCGACGCGCTGCGGCCGGTCTCCCGCTACTGGGACCGGATCAACCGGCCGGAACAGTTGCCGGCGGCGCTGCTGGCCGCGATGCGGGTGTTGACCGATCCGGTGGAGACCGGCGCGGTTACCCTCGCGCTGCCCCAGGACGTGCAGGCGGAGGCGTACGACTGGCCGGCGGAGTTGTTCGCCGACCGGGTCTGGCACGTGCCGCGTCCCCGCCCGGACTCCTCGGCGGTCGCCCGGGCCGCCCGGGCCGTCACCGCGGCGCGGCGGCCGCTGGTGGTGGCCGGCGGCGGGGTGATCTACAGCGGGGCGTGCGCGGCGCTGCGCCGATTCGCCGAGGAGCACGGGGTGCCGGTCGCCGAGACGCAGGCCGGTACCGGTGCCCTGCCGTACGGTCACCCGCTCGCGCTCGGCGCGGTCGGCGTCACCGGCACCCCCGCCGCCAACGAGATCGCGGCGGGCGCGGACCTCGTGATCGGGGTGGGCACCCGCTACAGCGACTTCACCACCGCCTCCGGCACACTCTTCGGCGACGACGCCCGGTTCGTCAACGTCAACATCACCGGCTTCGACGCCGCGAAGCTCTCCGGGGTGCAGGTCGTCGGGGACGCCCGGGAGAGCCTGGCGGCGCTGGACGCGGCGTGCGCGGGCTGGGGCACCGAGCCGGCGTACCGGGCGTCCGTGGCGGACCTGACCGAGCGGTGGGCGGCCGTGGCGGACCGGGCCCGGCACGCCGACCCCGAGGCGCGGCCCACCCAGACCGCCGTGATCGGCGCGGTCAACGACGCCGCCGGGCCGCGCGACGTGGTGGTCTGCGCGGCCGGGTCCATGCCCGGCGACCTGCACCGGCTGTGGCGCAGCGCCGACCCGAAGAGCTACCACGTCGAGTACGGCTACTCCTGCATGGGCTACGAGATCCCCGGTGGGATCGGGGTCCGGCTGGCCGCGCCGGACCGCGAGGTCTTCGTGCTGGTCGGTGACGGCTCCTATCTCATGCTGCCCAGTGAGCTGGCCACCGCGGTGGCGGAAGGGGTGAAGCTGGTCGTCGTGCTGGTGGACAACCAGGGGTTCGCCTCGATCGGCCGGCTCTCGGAGAGCGTCGGCGCGCAGCGGCTCGGCACCGCCTACCGCGACCGGGCCGGCGGCCGGCTCCCGGTCGACCTGGGCGCGAACGCGGCGAGCCTCGGCGCGGACCTGATCCGGGTGACCACCACGGCGCAGCTGCGGGCCGCGCTGGCCACCGCCCGGGCGGCGGAGCGCACCACGGTCGTCCACGTCGAGACCGACCCGTTCGAGGCCGGCCCGGACGGCGGCGCCTGGTGGGACGTGCCGGTCGCCGCCGTCTCGACCACCGCGCTGACGCGGGCCGCCCGGGCCGCGTACGAGGCCGGGTCCAAGGCCCGCCGTACCCGCCTGAGCGGTGATGCCACGACCTGAACCGGGTCCAGCCCGCCCGCTCCGAGCGGCGACACCGCCCACACCGGCCCGATCGGGACGCCCCGCCCTCGTCACGGGCGCCTGCGGTGGCGGGAGGTTGGACGGGTGCCTGCCGGGTAACCGCCGCCATGGCCCATCGTCGTCCGGGCGACGGTCCCGTGCGCTCAGCGCTCGACGCGGTCGCCGAGCGGACCGTCCGGTCGGTGGCCGAGGCCCGCCGGCGCGGCGGCGCGGGCGGTCGGGTGCGGCTGCGCCAGCTCGAGGTGACCGTCGTGATCGCGGTGCAGGCCGGACTGGCCGCGGCGCTGGCGGCCCTGATCGCCCAGTACCTGCTCGGCCCCGGGGCGCACGTCTTCGCCCCGGCCGCGGCGGTCGGCACCATCGCCACCGCCATCGGGCAGCGGGCCCGCCGTACCTTCGAACTGCTGGCCGGGGTCGGGATCGGCATCATGGTCGGTGACGGGCTGCGGTTCCTGCTCGGCTCCGGCCCCTGGCAGACCGGGGCGGTGGTCGCGTTGGCGATCGCCAGCGCGCTGCTGGTGGCCGGTCGGGGTGGGGCCCTGGTCGGGCAGGCCGGCGGTACCGCCGTCCTGATCGCGACGCTCGCCCCGATGGAACGGGGCCTCGAGCTGCCCCGGGTCTTCGACGCGCTGGTAGGCGGCGCGGTCGGCCTGCTGGTGGTGGCGCTGCTGCTGCCGATCAATCCGCTGCGGGTGGTGGACCGGGCGGCCGCGCCGCTCTTCGCCGCCGTCACCGAGCAGCTGTACGCGGTGGCCGACGCCCTGTCCCGCCGGGACGCCGACGCCGCGATCCGGGCGCTGGACCGGCTGCGGGGGCTGGAAGCGGACATCGGGCGGCTGAACGAGTCGCTCAGCGGGGCGGAGGAGGTGGTGACGCTGGCGCCGGCCCGCTGGCACCGCCGGGCCCGGTTCCACCGCTACGCCCGCAGCGCGGAACACCTGGAGCGCCTGATCCTCACCAGCCGGGCCCTGGCCCGCTGGAGCGCGACCGCCCTCCAGTACGGCGAACCCGTCCCGGAGTGCCTGCCCCGGGCGGTTCGTCGGTTGGGTGACGGCGTGGCGGAGCTGCGCCGGGAGAGCCGGGCGGATGAGGAGCCCGAGCGGACCCGGCAGCTGGTCCGGGAATGCGCCCACCTCGCCGGCCGGGCCTGGGCGGAGGGGGTGCGGTCGTACGGGGACGCCCTCGTCACCGATCTTCGTACCGCCGCCAGCGACCTGCTGCGGGGCACGGGGTGCGATCCGGAGGACGCCAACCGGATGGTGCGCCAGGCCGCGCTGGCCGGGGTGGCCGAGGTCCGTCCGCCGCTGCGCCGGGAGCTGCGCCGGCCGCGGCGTACCAGGATCACCGGCACCCGGCGGCGGGCGCGGCTGGCCCGGCGGGCCCGCCCCGAGGGGCGGGCAGCCGCGTCGTACCCGCCGGTGCGCTGAAGCGCTGCGCCGTCCCCATTCCGGGCACCCGGGCCGCCTGGCGGACCCCGGGTGCCGCGCGGGGCGGCACCCGGGGTCGCGCCGGTGGTCGGCGCGGCCGGCCCGGTCAGGTGGCGACGCGGGCCAACAGCGTGAACGCCCGAACCGGATCGTCGGCGAGCTGGGCGCGGTCGGCCTCGGCGATCAGCGTCGCCCAGTCCGCCGGCGCGCTTCCCCGGACGACCGCGGACTGGGCGGCCTCGCGGGCCACCGCGAGGATCGCGTCGTTCCGCGCGGCGGAGCCCTGACCCGTGCCGAGCTGCCGGCCGAGCGGCCGCAGCACCTCCGGCGCGTTGCGGAGTGAGCCGTCGGCGTTCCAGTTGCCCGGCGCCAGCGCCGCGCGCAGCTCCGGCCGCTGGTCGGCCACGGCCGCCAGCCCGGACCGGCCATGGTCGGTCCGTAGTCCCCAGCCGAACGGGTACAGCGGTTGGTAGTCCCGGTCGCCGACGTTGATCGGCACCTGGGCCTCGCTGCGCGGCCAGGTCACCGGGAGGCGGCCGGTGAAGGGCCGCCGGCCGAAGAGGACGTCGGCGACCCCGGCGCCCTCGCTGCCCGGCAGCCACGACGCCACCAGGGCGTCGATCTTGCCGAGCTGGTCCGTCACGATCTGCGGCCGTCCGGAGACCAGCAGGACGACGCACGTCTCGATCTCGGCGCAGACCTTGTCGATCACGGCCTGGTCGGCGGGCTGCAGGCGCAGCGACTTCTCCTCCTGCTGGGGCGTCGAGCACCAGCCGCACTCCGGGCCGCCCACGTCGCCGTACCCCTCGGCGTACGGCGTCTCGCCGACCACCACCACGCCGACGTCGGCGCCGCCGGTGGGCGCGGAGGCGTCCGCGCTGTAGGTGACCCGGGCCTGCGGCGCCACCTGCCGGATGCCCTCCAGGATCGTGGTGCCGGGGATGAGGTCGCCCGACTGGCCCTGCCAGGTGATCGTCCAGCCGCCGGCCTGGTTGCCGATGTCGTCGGCGTTGCGGCCGGCGACGTACAGGTTGGTGTCGCGGCGCAGCGGCAGCGCCCGCCCGGCGTTCTTCAGCAGCACCTGCGACTTCGCCACCGCGTCCCGGCCGATCGCCCGGTGCTTCGCGCTGCCGACCTGGTCGACGTTCGCCGCCGAGGCGTACGGCTGCTCGAAGAGCCCGAGCTCGAACTTCTTGCGCAGAATGCGCCGCACGGCGTCGTCGAGGCGGGCCCGGCTGACCCGGCCGGCGGTCACCTCGGCCAGGAGCAGCTCCTCGAACTGCGGGGCGCTGTTCGGTTCCATGAACATGTCGGTGCCGGCGTTCACGCCGACCCGGACCTTGTACGCGGTCAGGCCGGTGTTGGTCGGCTCGGCCGGGTCGGGAATCTGGTGGATGCCCTCCCAGTCGGAGATCAGGAACCCGTCGAAGCCCATCCGGCCCTTCAGGACGTCGGTGAGCAGCTCCCGGTTGGCGTGCATCTTGGTCGGGTTGCCGAGCCCGTCCTCGGTCCAGTCCACGCTGGAGAAGGAGGGCATCACGCTGCCGACGCGGTGTCGCCACAGGGCGGGACCGTAGGGCGAGAGGTCGGTCCGGGCGAAGTGGGCCTGGTCGGTCACCGTCACGCCCTGGTCGATGGGGTACCGCTGCTCCCACCACGGCTTGCCCTCGTTTGCGGCCGCGGTGGCCTCGTCGTAGTCGGTGTCGCCGTCGCCGGCGTAGTGCTTGGCGGTGGCCAGCACCCGGTCGGCGTCGTCGAGCTGGCCGGCGCGGCGTCCCTGCAGGCCGTCGATGACGGTCTCCATCGGGATGACCAGCGCGGGGTCCTCACCGAAGCTCTCGTAGCTGCGCCCCCACCGCTCGTCCCGGGAGACGCACACGCACGGAGCGAAGTTCCACGGGATGCCGGTCGCCCGCACCTCGGTCGCGGTGGCGTGCCCGATCCGCTCCACCAGGGCGGGGTCACGGGTGGCCCCGAGGCCGACGTTGTGCGGGAAGACCGTGGCCCCGTACACGTTGCCGTGCCCGTGCACGGCGTCGATGCCGTAGATCATCGGGATCTGCAGCCGGGTGCTCAGCGCCTGGGCCTGGAACTCGTTGACCATGTCGACCCAGGCGGCCGGCGTGTTGGTGGCGGGCGTCGAGCCCCCGCCGGACAGCACGGAACCGAGCCGCCACTGCGCGACCAGCGTGGGGTCGGCGGCCACGGCGGCCCGCTCGGCCTGGGTCATCTGGCCGATCTTCTCCTCGACCGTCATCCGGCCGAGCAGGTCGGCGACGCGCCGGTCGACCGGCAGTCTCCGGTCGAGGTACGGCAGGCCGTGCGCGTTGACCACCAGGACCGGCTGGCCGCCGACGGTGGCGCCGGTGGAGGCCGTGGCGAGCGTCAGTGGGATGGTCTCGGCCGTCTCGGCGGTCCGGTCGACGTGGACGGTGACGGTGATCGGCCGGGCGGTGCCGGACCGGCTGCCGGCCGGAAAGGTCAGTGCGCCGGCGGCGGGGGCATAGTCGGCGCCGGCGGTGGCGGTGCCGCTGCCCGTGGTGTAGCGGACGGTCGTCGAGGTCGCCAACGGGCGTCCGTCCGACGTGGTCACCGAGACGGTGACCTCCGCCCGGCCACCCTCGCCGACGGTCTGGACCATCCGGTTCGCGGCGACGGTGACGGTCTGGGTGCTCGTGGCCGAAGCGGAGGACGACGGCAGCAGCGATGCGGCCAGGACGACGGTTCCGACGAGTGCGACGCGGCTGCGCCAGCATGAACTCATGTGGTGCCTCCCTACGGGAGTCGGCCGCCCGCACCCTCTCGTTGCGGGACCGCCCTCGTCCCGGTAAGGAATCCTTCCCAATCCCATCAGGGCGCGTCAATATTACGGCGCAATAAAAGTTGGGCGGAGGCGGGCGGCGGCGCCGGACGGGGTGTCGGCGAACGAGGCGCGCCCGGCATCCGGGACGGCGCGAAACGCTTGGCAGAGTTGGTGTGAGGAGCGGTATGCTCCCTCGCGATGATGACCCCTCGTGGCAGATTGGGGGTTCCGTCCGCGCAAGGTGAGTGCTGATGCACTCCCGGGCCGCGGATGCGGATCCTCGCCTTTCCTTGTGGCGGCGCGTGCGCGAGTTCGCCGTGCCGCCGTCCATGATCGAGATTGCGACCGCCCGTCGCCGCGCCGGCGACTGGGCCGGGGCGTGCGCCGCCGCGCGCGTCGACGTCGACCCGAGCCTGCGCGCGGTGGCCCGCACCCACGGTCGGGAACTCGCGGCCCGGGTCCGGGCCGACCTCCGGGAGCTGGCGCCCGACCTGTTGCGCTGGCACCTGCCGAGGATCGCCCCTGACGGGCTGCTACGCCCCGGCCTGACCATCGCGCTCGCCCGGTACGAAGAGGCCGGACGCGACGGCGACGCCCCCGTGCACCTGGTGGCCCGCACGCCACCGGCCTGGGCGGACGCCGGTCAGCGATTCAGTCTGGCGCTCTGGGACGGCCACCGGGACGGCCGTCACCCCCATCCACACCCCGACCGTCGGTTCCGTCTCGACCTGCACCGTCACCTCTGGGACGCGCGCCGGGCCGCCGAGCTGAGGACGCGGTCGGGAGCGGACCGGTTGCCCGCCGACCGCCTCGCCGCACTGGACGCCGGTCCGTCGGAGGCGGCGCCGCCAGGTCTCGACCGCGCGGTGGACCGGTGGGCGGCCGAGGCCGCGATCCTGCTCCGCGCCGAGGGCCGGACCGGCGGTGCCGTCGCCGTACGGCTCGGCGGCCGGCGTCGGCTCGTCCTGGAGCTGGCTCCGGACGGAGGCATCCTCCGGTCGCCAGCCCGGCGGGGCGCCGAGGAACTGCCGGTGCTTCCGGACGCGGCGACCTGGGTGCTGCCGGACCTGGCACTGCTCCGCGCCGGGCTGGTCGAGGTCGACCGGCTGCACCCGCTGGTGGCCTCGGCACTGGCACCCGAGCATCCGGCGGTCGGCGTGCCGTGGATGCCGCAGCGGGCCGGTCAGCCACGGCTCGTCCGGTGCCGGGGCGCCCAGCACCGGATCGGCCTGGTCGACGGGGTGCTGGTCGCGCTGGACCACGACCAGGCCGAGATCCGCCGGGAGGAACTGCTGGCCGCGCTGACCGGCACCCCGCTCGCCTGCCTGCGGGCGATCGACGAGGCGCACCGCCACCCGGAATGCCTCGACGACGTCCGCGCCCGGCTGGACCACGGCGACACCGCCGGCGCGCTGGCCGCCGTCGAGGCGCTGCTGGGCCCCGCGGCGCTGCTGCGCGCCGGTGCGCTGCGCGACGAACTGGAGACGGCCGCGTCGCGGCGGGTCACGTACGGGCTGTTCCGGGCGGGGCTCGCCGGAAGCGGGCCCGGCCCCGCCCACTCGGACCGTCGCCGTACCCGTGACCGCCGCTCCCGCCCGCGCCACGGCACCACGCGCTGACCGGTGGGTCCGACCCCGCCGCGCTGTCCCACCCGTCACGAACCCAAAGGTGATCACACATGCCCATGCCGACCGACATCTCCGCCGAAGCCGCCCAGCTCGACGTCGCCGCCGAGTTGCTCGCCCTGCTGGGCGACACCACCACCGAACCGCGCCCCGACACCCAGTTGGAGGCCCTGACGCTGGCCGTCGCCGCCGACCTGCCGGTGCTGCTCTGGGGCGAGCCGGGGATCGGCAAGACCGCGGCCCTGACCCAGCTCGCCGCGTCCCTGGACCTGCCGCTGACCACGGTGATCGCCAGCGTCCACGAGCCGTCCGACTTCTCCGGGCTGCCGGTCGTCGGCGACGACCCGGCCGTGCAGGGTGTGCCGATGGCCCCGCCGGACTGGGCGGTGCGCCTGGTCCGCGCCGGCCGGGGGCTGCTCTTCCTCGACGAGCTGTCCACCGCGCCGCCGGCCGTGCAGGCCGCCCTGCTCCGCCTGGTGCTCGAGCGCCGCATCGGCGCCCTGCGACTGCCGCCCGGCGTGCGGATCGTGGCCGCCGCGAATCCGCGCTCCTCGGCCGCGGACGGCTGGGAGCTGAGCCCGCCGCTGGCCAACCGCTTCGTCCATCTCCAGTGGACCCACGACCACGAGGTCGTCGTACGCGGCCTCGGCGGAACCTGGCCCCGGGCGGCCCTGCCCCGGCTCGACCCGCGGCGGCTGTCGGCGGCCGTCGCCTTCGCCCGCCGCGCGGTGTGCGGGCTGCTGTCGGCCCGGCCGACGTTGGTGCACCGGCTGCCCACCACCGAAGGTCGCCGGGGCGGCGCCTGGCCGTCGCCGCGGAGCTGGGAGATGACGCTGCGCCTGGTCGCCTTCGCGACCGCGGCGGGCACCTCCCGGGACGTGTTGTCGATGCTGGTCAGGGGCGCCGTCGGGGACGGCCCGGGGCTGGAGCTGCTGGCCAGCATGGACCGGATGGACCTGCCGGACCCGGAGGTGCTGCTGGCCGATCCGGCCGCCGCCGTCCTCCCGCAGCGGGGGTGACCTGCGCCAGGCCGTGCTGGACGGCGTGGTGGAGGCGGTGCGCCGGCGTCCGGAGAAGTCCCGCTGGGACGCGGCGTGGACGCTGCTGGTCCGGGCGCTCGACACGGGAGCCCCGGACCTGGTGGTAGTCCCCGCGTCCACCCTCGCCGCGCTGCGCCGCGAGGACTGGGACGTTCCGGCGTCGATCGAGCGGCTCGCCGGCGCGGTGTCGCTGTCCCGGCGGGCCGACGAGGCGGCGGCCCGGGTGGCCGCCGCCATGGGGGCCGGCCGGTGACCGCCGACCGCACCGACATGCTGGACCTCGACAAGCTCTTCGCCGCCCGGCTGCACGCCGCCCGGGTCCGGCCCTACCTGGCGACGGCGCTGTTCGCCCTGCACGTGGTGCCGTCGCGGCAGGTGCCGACGATGGCCGTGGACCCGCACTGGCGGTGCTACGTGGCACCGGCGTTCGTGGACCGGACCCCGGTGGAGGAACTCGCCGGGGTGTGGGTCCACGAGGTCTCGCACCTGCTGCGCGACCACCACGGGCGCAGCGACCGGGTGGCGCGCGAACGCGGCCTGACCGGGCCGGGGGAACGGCTGCGGATGAACATCGCCGCCGACTTCGAGATCAACGACGACGTGTTCGGTGACGGCCTGGCCCGGCCCGACGGGGCCGTCGATCCACGGCACCTGGGCCTGCCCGAGGGCGAGCTGATGGAGGACTACCTGCGCCAGTTCCGGCTCGGGCCGTATACCCAGGACCTGGCCTGGTTGGACTGCGGCAGCGGGGCCGACGGGCTGGAGCGCGGGTGGGACCTGGGACCCGACGGCGCGCACGGGCTCACCGCGCAGGAGCGGGACGCGGTGCGGTTCCGCGTGGCCGAGGGCATCGCCGCCCGGCCCGGGACCACGCCGGCGGGCTGGCGACGGTGGGCGGAGGAGGTGTTCCACCCACCGCAGCCGTGGCGGGACCTGCTGGGCGCGGCGGTCCGTTCGGCGGCCTCCGCCCCTGGGGTGGGGGAGGACTACACCTACGGGCGGCCGTCGCGGCGCTCCGCCGGCGTGCCCGGCGCCATCCTGCCGAGCCTGCGGCGCACGCCCCCTCGGGTCTGCGTGGTGATCGACACGTCGGGGTCGGTCAGTGACACCGAACTGGGCAGCGCGCTGCTGGAGGTCGCCGCGATCTCCCGGGCCGTGGGCGGGCGGCGGGACCTGGTCAGCGTGCTGCCGTGCGACGCGGCGGCCCGGGTCGTGCACCCGCTGTGTCGCGCCGAGGACATTCCGCTGGTGGGCGGCGGGGGCACAGACCTGCGGACGGGTTTCGCCCGGGCCCTGCGCAGCCGGCCCCGACCGGACGTCGTCGTGGTGCTGACCGACGGTCAGACGCCCTGGCCGACCTCGCGGCCGTCGTGCCGGACGGTGGTGGGGCTGTTTCCCCGCGCCCGGCCGGTGGACGAGGAGAATCCCGACTACGTGCCGGACTCGCCGCCGGACTGGGCGCGGGTGGTCGTCATCGGTGCCAGGTGAGGTGGTCCGGGCCCCTGCGCGGCCGGTCAGGCCAGGGCGGCCACGGCGGCGTCCGCGCCGTTGCGCCAGAGCACGCCGACCTCGCTGAAGCCGGCGGCGCGCAACGCCGCCAGGTGCCAGTCGGCCGGCGGGTTCCACTCCGGACTGTGCCCGGTGGGGTAGATCTGTCGCCGCTTCTCCACCAGTGGCCCGAGGGCCGGATCCTCGGCGGCCTGCTCCCACCATCCACTCCACGACTGGGCCGCCCCGGCGGCGTGGCGGGCCGTACGCCGCTGCCGGGCGCGGTCGGCCAGCCGGGCGGTCAGCGTGGGCAGGGCCTCGTCGGGCATGTGGTCGGCGTTGACGAACACGCCGCCCGGGCGCAGCGCCGCGCGGATCTCGCCGTACAGGGTGGCCAGGCGGGGGCCGTCGAGCCAGTGCAGGGCGGTGGCGGTGAGCACCGCGTCGTACCCGTCGTGGGGGAGCGCGGCGGTCCAGTCGGGACGGTTGAGGTCGGCGGTGACGACGGTGGCGCGGCCGGCCAGGGAGGCCTCGGCGATCGTGAGCAGGACCGGGTCGAGGTCGACCAGGGTGACCTGCGCGTCCGGGCGCCGGGCGAGGGCGCGCAGGCTGATCGAGCCGGTGCCGCCGGCGAGATCCAGCAGCCGCAGCGGTCCGTCGCCGGCGACGGCGTCGGCGGCGTCGAGCAGCGCGGCGAAGCGGTGTTCCCGGTCCGGCAGGTACGCCTCCTGCTGCCGGTCCCAGCTCTCCTGCCAGGCCCGCACGTCAAATCGGTAAGGAGTCATAGCCCAGACGTTAGTTACCGGGAGAGGGGCTGTCGAGAGCTGACGCGAACTTGTTGCCAGAGTTTGGCAATTGCAGAGGCTCGCCGATAGCGGGATCGCCGGCGATGCACACCGCTGAGGCGGATCGACGTGGGCCGGGACGGAGATGCCTCGACGCGGACGCCGGCCGGGGGTCGCCGGGACCGCTGTCCCGGGGAGGGGTCGTTACGCTGCTCGCATGGCAGACGAGGGCGTGCCGACCACCCATGCCGAGGCGGTGACCTGGTCGGTGGACGCCCCGATCGTGGCGGCGGTGCGGCAGGTGCTGGCGGCGATGCCGTCCGGGTGCAGCTGGCTGCTGCCGGTGACCCAGGACGGTGAAATCGTCGACTTCCGCGTGGCCGCCACCAGCGAACAGGGCCGCGACGTCTACGGCCGGGGAGCCGGGCGGGTGGGCGGGCTGCTCAGCGCCCTCTATCCCGGCATGGTCGGCGGCGTGCTGTGGCAGGCGTACCACCGGGTGCTGGCCAGCGGCGTGCCGGCCCGGGTGCCCCACTTCCGGTACGAGGGCAAGCAGGCCGGCGTGGTCGCCGACTCGCTGTTCGACATCAGCGTGCAGCGGGTGCTGGGCGGCCTGCTGGTGTGGTGGGAGCGGCTCGACGAGCACCAGCGTCGGATGGAGCGTACCGAGCTGCTGGGCAGCCTCGGCTGGGCGGAGTACGACCTGATCACCGGCCGCAGCGAGTGGTCGCCCGGCATGTACCGGATCTTCGAGCGTGATCCGGCGCTGGGCCCGCTGTCGCGGGCCGAGCAGTCCGCGGCGATCGTCCCCGACGACCACGGGCTGCGGGAGGCCGCCTGGCAGACGTTGGACAGCGGCGCGGCGTCGGACGTCACGGTGCGCTTCCGGGCGGGCTCGTCGGTGAAGTACCTGCGCATCCTCTCCGACGTCGCCCGGGATGCCGACGGCGCTCCGGTGAAGATCTACGCCGTGGTGCAGGACGTGACGGCCCGGGTGGCCTCGCGTACCGCCATCGAGCGGCTCAGCGACCAGCTGCACACCCGGGAGCTGACGGCGCTGGCGGAGCATCGCCTGGCCCGGCAGTTGCAGAACCTGATCCAGCCGGTGCCCCACGAGCCGGTCCCGTTGGCCGGCCTCGAGGTGCTGGTCGGCTACCTGCCGGCGGAGAGCGCCGTGCAGGTGGGCGGGGACTGGTACCACGCGCAGACGTTGCCGGACGGGCTGGTCGCGCTCGCCGTCGGCGACGTCGCCGGGCACGGCCTGGAGGCGGCCAGCGGGATGGCGCACCTGCGGTTCGCGCTGGTCGCCTGGCTCTCGATCGGCGTCCGGGACCCCGGAGTGCTGCTCGGGCACATGAACCGGCTCTGCGGGCAGCTGAAGATCACCGCGACCGCGGTGGTCGCCGTCTACGACCCGGCGACCCGGTCGCTGTCCTGGGCGCAGGCGGGCCACCTGGCCCCGTTGCTGGCGCGCGGCGGGACGACCGCCGAACTCGACCGGCCCGCGGGGATGCTGCTGGGCGCCGACGCCGACTCGACCTATCCGGTCGTCGCCCCACGGCTGCGCGGGGACGACCTGCTGCTCTTCTACACCGACGGGCTGGTGGAACGCCGGGTCGGCGACCCGGTCGACCTGCTCGGCCCGGTGATGCGGACGCTGTCCGATGTCTCCCGTGAGCCCGACGCACAGACCCTGCCGCGGCTGCGCGACGTGCTGCACCAGCCCAGCCCGGAGGACGACACCTGCACCCTTGCCGTGCGCGTGCTGCGCTGACCCGTCCTCAGAGGCGGAACCGGAGCCGCACCACCGTCCCGGCCGGGGTGGGCTCGACGGCGACCTCGTCGCAGATCCGGGCGACGATCGCCAGCCCCCGACCGCGGATCGCCTCGGCGGTGGGCATCTCGCGGGCCACCGTGCGCGGTCCGCCCTGATCGACGATGTCGCAGACGAGCTGGCCCGCCTCGGCCCACACCCGCACCAGGCCGCCCCCGTGGGTGTGCTGCAACGTGTTGGTCGCCAGTTCGCTGACCGCCAGCGCGAGCAGCTCCACCCGGGCCGCCGGCAACCCCCGGGCCAGGGCCCGGGAACAAACGAACGCGCGGACGTGCACCAGGTCGTCGGCTTGCGCGTACGGCATCGTGGCGACGGCGGAGGACGGGCCGGCGGGACGGTCAGACACCGTCGTCCTCCACCGGCCGGCGGGCCGTCACCGCGGGTCCACGCCGTCGTCGGTGGGCGGTCGCAGCAGGTCGGCGACGCCGGTGATCGCCAGGACGTTCGCGACGGGCCCGCGGGCGTTGACCACGTACAGCCGGCCGCCGGCCGCGCGGGCCGCGTGGTGGGCGGTGACCAGGCCGTGGATGCCGGTGGAGTCGAGGAAGTCGAGCGCCCCCGCGTCGACCAGCACGACCTGGGCGTCGGCCACGGCGGCCAGCAGCGCGGCCGTGAGCTCCTCCCGGGCGGCGAGGTCACACTCGCCGGCGAGCCGCACCACCGCCCGCCCGGGTTCGGTGGACGTCCTCGCCTCGAAGTGCGCCATAGGGCAGCTCATCCTTCCCCGCGCGCGGAGCAGTCGGCCGGTTCGCGCACATGATGTCACCTCCCCGGAGAACGTCGCGCCCGGCGCGGCAGCCCGACGGTCCGGCTCCGGGACACCGGCCGGCGACCTGGCCGCTCGTGACCGCCGCCGGCGTGGCTCTGCCGCAGGTGAGGGTGGGTGGCGACCGGTCCCGCGGGTCAGGCGGCGGGCTCCAGCCAGGCCACCGCCCGGCGCACGGTGGCCTCGGGTACGTCGTGCCCACCGTCGAACTCGTCGTAGGTGACGTCGTAGCCGAGGGTCTGCAGGCGCGGCACGAGGGTGCGGCTGCACCGGTCGATCGACAGCACCCGGTCGGCGGTGCCGTGCGAGATGTAGACGCGCGGCGTGCCGTGGGTGAGCAGCGGGGCGGCGAAGCCGGGGGAGAAGGCCAGGACGGCGTCGAAGACGTCGCCGTTGATCAGTCCAATCGACAGCGCGTACGACGCGCCGTCGGAGAACCCGCCGATCAGCATGCCGGCGATCGGGTAGCCGGTGACGATCTCCTGGAGCACCCGGTCGATCCGGCGCACGTCGGGCCCGAAGCCGACCCCGATCATGTCCCAGGTCGCCGCGGCGGACTGCGGCGCGACGAGCAGCAGGCGTTGGTCGTCGGCGACCGGCAGCATCAGCTCCAGGGCCTGCCGGGTTGACCCGCCGGCGCCGTGCAGCAGCAGGGCCAGCCGGTACGGGCCGCCGTCCGCCGGCGCCGGCACGTAGGCCTGGGCGACCAGCTCACCGTCCGGTGCGTCGAACGACACCAGGCCGGTGCGGCCCGTGGCGGCGACCGGTGGACCCGGTCGCACGGTCAGGCGGCCGTGCCGGGAGTTCTCCTCCGGCTGCTCGTGCGGTCGGGCGGTCTCCGGGGTGATCGGCATGGGTGCCTCCGCTTCGGCGGGACTGTCCGGCGGGCTACCCGGTTCGGCGCGAAGCAATCCCGCCCCGGCGGGGAGAGTGCTCCGGCGTGCGTAAGGGCGCCTGAAGCGAATCGTAAGCGGGATCCGGCAATGTTCTGGGCGTCACCGGAAGCGCCACCGACAGCCAGGAGATCCCGATGCGCAAGCTCATCAACTCGACCTACATCACCCTCGACGGCGTCATCGAGAACCCCATGTGGACCATGCCGTACTTCGACGAGGAGGCCGCCGCCTTCGCCGGCGGGCAGACCGACGAGGCCGACGCGCTGCTGATGGGGCGGATCACCTACGACGGCATGTCCGCCGCATGGCCGACCCGGGACGAGAGCGACCCGAGCACCGGCGCCGCCTACTTCAACAACGTCAAGAAGTACGTCGCCTCGACCACCCTGACCGACCCGACCTGGAAGAACAGCGAGGTGCTGCAGGGCGACCTGATCGAGGAGGTGACCCGGCTCAAGGCGCAGGACGGCAAGGCCATCCTCCAGTACGGCTTCGGCTCGGTCACCACCCAGCTGATCGCGGCCGGTCTGCTGGACGAGGTCCGGTTCTGGATCCACCCGGTGCTGGAGGGCGGCGACAGCGTGACGGCACCGCTGAAGGACTTCAAGGCGTCGTTCGAGCTGGTCGACACGAGGGTCCACCGCAGCGGTGTGATCATCGCCTCGTACCGGCCGACGGCGGCCCGCTGACGGACGCGCTCTCCAGCTGGGCCCGGGCCTCGCCCGGGCCCAGCCTGCCGCCCTCGGTGACCAGCGCCTCGAAGCGTTCCCGGCCGAGGGCGGCGACCAGCCGTACCGTCACCCGGTCGGTCTCGTCGCGCTCCGCCGGCGCGGCCGGGGCCCCGGCGGCCTCCCGCGCGGCGGCCGCGGCGCCCAGTAGGCGGGCCGCGACCTCGGGCGAACGCACCGCCGAGGCCATCCCCTCCAGCGCGTTGACGGCGTCGCGCGGGGACTCCATCGCCTGCGCGGCGTCGAACGCCTCGACGTGCAGGGCCAGCGCGGCAACCGGGTCGCCGTTCTGCTCGGCCGCGTAGCCCAACTCGACCAGGATCATCGGCAGGTACAGCGCGGGCTGCGCCTCGCGGCGGCCCTGCTCGGCGATGCGGGTCAGGTGCGTGACGGCCACGTCGAGCTTGCCGTCGCGGCGGGCGGCCAGGCCGAGGCCCATCTCCGCGAAGATCATCGCGTTCGGCGCGTCCTGCTCCACGGCCAGCTGGTACGCGCGTTCGGCCAGCTCCCGGCCCTGCGCGTAGTCGCGGGTCTGCACCGCCAGCCAGGCCAGCCAGGACAGCTTGCTGCCCACCTCGGGCCAGAGCGACAGCTCCTCGGCCCAGCGCAGCCCCTCCCGGTGCAGGGCGGCGGCGCGCTCGTGCTCGCCGCGCATCTCGGCCAGGCCGCCCACCCAGTCGGTCGCCTGCAACCGGCCCCAGCGGTCGCCGAGCTGCGCGAACAACGCCGCACTACGGGTACCGGCGTGCTCCAGCGTGGCCAGGTCGCCGGTGGCGTGGGCGAGCTTGGCCCGTGAACTGAGCACCGCCGCCTCGGTCCAGGGGTCGTCGACGGTGCTGGGCAGCAGCTCCGCCGCCAGGGTCAGGTCGCTGCGATCGATGACCGCGTTCGCGACGAACCACGCGGCCCGGCCGCCGGGGTCGCCGGCCAGGGCGGCGCGCAGGTCGCCCGGCGCCATCGGTTCGCCCTGCAACAGCGCGAACCCGGCCCGCCACGGCGCGGCGCGCGCCTCCTCGGCCGGGTCGCCCCGCATCGCCAGCGCCCGCCGCGCCTCGGTGAGCCGGCCGCGCAGGAACCAGTACCAGCTCAGCGCGACCGCCAGGCGCAGCCCGCCGCCGTGGGCCAGCGCCGAGCGCAGGTTCGCCGCCTCGGCGTCAAGCCGGGCCAGCCACTCCTGCTGGTCGGCGCCGCGCAGCTCCGGGTCGGCGCGTTCGGCCAGGTCGGTGTAGTACGCCGCGTGCCCCGCCCGGACGTCGTCGGCGTCCTCCAGCCGTTCCAGGCAGAACGCGGCGACCGACTCCAGCAGCCGGTAGCGGGGGCTTGCCCCCGAGTCGTCCATCGCCACCAGCGAACGGTCCACCAGCCGGGCCAGCGCGTCGAGGTCGGTCCGGCACACCTGCTCGGCCGCGTCGGGCGTGCAGCCGTCGCTGAACACCGCGAGCCGGGCCAGCACCCGGCGGTCGGCCTCGGCCAGCAGGTCCCAGCTCCAGCCGATCACCGCGGTCAGCGTGCGCTGCCGCGGCGGCATGTCCCGCTGCGCGGTGGCGAGCAGTCTGAACCGGTCGTCGAGCCGGTCCACCACGCCCTGCACGCCGAGCGCGCGTACCCGGGTCGCGGCCAGTTCGAGGGCCAGCGGCAGGCCGTCCAGCCGGCGGCAGAGCTGCGCCACCGCGGGCGCGGTCCGCTCGTCGAGGTGGAAGCCGCGGTGCTGCGCGGCGGCGCGGGCGGCGAACAACCGGGCGGCGGCCGAGCGCCGGACCGCGTCCAGGTCCCGGTCGTGCTCGGGTACGGCCAGCGGCGGCACCTCCCAGAGCAGCTCGCCGGTGAGGCCGAGCGGTTCCCGGCTGGTGGCCAGCACGGTGACGCCGGGCGCGTCCCGCAGCAGCCGGGCGACCAGCGCGGCGACCGGCTCGATGACGTGCTCGCAGTTGTCCAGCACGAGCAGCAGCTGCCGGTGCCGGAGCACCGCGGACAGCCGGTCGACGGCGGACACACTGGCGCCCGCCGTCTCGCGCAGGTCCAAGGCCCCGAGCACCTCGTCGGCGACGCGCGGGTCGCCGACCGGCAGCGGCGCCAGCTCCACGAGGTGGGCGCCGTCCGGGAGGACCAGTTCGCGGGCGGCCTCGGTGGCCAGCCGGGTCTTGCCGACCCCGCCCGGCCCGACCAGCGTGACCAGCCGCTGCGCCGGGAGCAGGGCGCGCAGCTCGGTCAGCGCCTCAGCCCGTCCGACCAGCCCGTCGAGGCGGGCCGGCAGGCTGTTCCGGATGATCGCGGTCTTCGGCGGGGCGCTCAGGCCGGCGTCCTGTTCGAGGATCCTGCGGTGCAGGGCGACCAGCTCCGGCCCCGGGTCGAGGCCCAGCTCGTCGACGAGCCGGTCGCGCAGGTCGGCGTAGCTGTCCAGGGCCTCGGACGTACGGCCGGCCGCGTAGAGCGCGCGCATCTGCAACGCCCGCAGACCCTCGCGCAGCGGGTGCCGGGCGACCAGCTCGGCCAGGTCGGCGGCGACCAGGTCGTGCTCGCCGCGGGCCATCCGGGCGTCAGCGAGCCGTTCGTGCACCACGAGGCGCTGCTCGGCCAGGCGGGTGGCCTCAGTGCGGGCGAACTCGGCGTCGGCCACGTCGGCGTACGCGTCGCCGCGCCACAGCGCGAGGGCGGCGGTCAGCCGGTCCACGTCGGTGGCGGTGGCCAGCTCGGCGAACCGGTCGGCGTCCACCGCGCCGGTACGCAGCAGGTAACCGGGCGGCCGTGACTCGACCAGCTCGCGCGCGCCCGGCTCGGCGTCGTTGAGCGCCTTGCGGAGCTGGGACACCCGCACCTGGAGGGCGCCGGCCGGATTGGCCGGGACGTCCTCGCCCCACAGGTCGTCGATCAGGCGGTCCGCCGAGACCACCTGGTTGCGGTGGGCCAGCAGGTCGGCCAGCAGCACCCGCACCTTGGTGCCGGGTACGACGACCGGCTCGCCGGCGTCGGTGCTGACGGCGAGCGGCCCGAGCAACCCGAACTGCACGGCGGCCATCCTATCGACGCGGAAGGCGATCTGAAGCCGACCGTAAGCGCCGTGGCCCACCGTGGGCACATGGACATCCACCACGAAGAACACGGCACCGGCGAGGGCCGCCCGGTCGTCCTCGTGCACGGGGCGCTCTCCGGCATCGGCACCTCGTTCGGCAGGATCCTGCCGCTGCTGGCGAAGAGCCGGCGGGTGATCGCGATCGAGCTGCAGGCACACGGTCGGACCCCGGACATCGACCGTCCGCTGACCGTGGAGAACTTCGCCGCCGACGTGGTCGAGCTCCTCGACCGCCTCGGTGTCGAGCGGGCGGACCTGTTCGGCTGGAGCATGGGCGCGGCGGTCGCGCTGCGCCTCGGCACCGACCACGCCGACCGGGTCGGGCGGCTGGTGCTCGCCTCGGTGAGCTTCGACGACGGCGGTCTGCACCCGGGACTGCTGGACGGCATCCAGGACCTGCAACCGGAACACCTGCACGGCTCGGAGTTCCACGAGGAGTACCTGCGGACCGCGCCCGACCCGGCCGGTTGGCCCAACCTGGTCACCAAGATGAAGGTCCTGGACGCGAACCTGCCGCAGTGGACGCCCGCGCAGATCCGCGCGCTGGCCGCGCCCACGATGATCGTGCTGGCCGACTCGGACATCGTCCAGCCCGAGCATGCCGTGCGGATGTTCCGGCTGCTCGGCGGCGCGGTGGCCGGCGACCTGACCGGCCTGCCGTCCTGCCGCCTGGCCATCCTGCCCGGCACCACCCACACCACCATCCCGCACCGCGCCGACTGGCTGGCCCCGATGATCGACGAGTTCCTGGACGAGGATCACCGCGGGTAGTTGCCTTCTCGCAAGGGTCGCGGAAATTTCCACCGTGGGTAACCTGCGAGCGTGAACGACGACGCTGCGGCTTTCGACCCGGGGCTGGTGAGCCCCCGGCCGACCGCGGCGTCCGTGCTCATGTCCGAGGACTTCACCGCCTCCACCGTGACCGCGCTGCGGCACCGGTTGCGGGCGGCGGTCAGTGGCGCGGGACTCGTCGGCGATGAGGGCTACGACTTCGTTCTCGCCGTGCACGAACTGGCCACCAACGCGGTGCGCCACGGCGGCGGCCACGGCCACCTCGAGCTGTGGCGTCGGGACGACGTGCTGATCTGCGAGGTCAGCGACCACGGGGCGACCGCGTCAGGTCTTCCGGTGCGGCTGCCCCCTGTCGATGTCGCCGGGGGACGCGGCCTGTGGCTGGCCCACCGGCTGAGCGAGGGCCTGCTGCTCACCCGAGGAGTCGATGGCGTCACCGCCACCGTGACCGCATGTCTGGACGCCGTCGCCGGCCCGCCCGTCGTCGACGGCGCGACCGCTGAGCCGCACCCGTCCGCCGAGGACGACCCGCGCTGACGCGGCGGCCGGGCTGACGGCACCGGATCAGCGCCGGCCTACCGCCCGAGGGTCGACTCCGGACTCCGCCCGGCGCCGGCCCCGTCGGCGGTCGCCGTCAGGGTCGGCGGCGCGTCGGGTCGGGCCCCTGGTCCCACTGTTCGCCGCGCCTGCGGCGGTCCTCCCGTACGGCGCTGCGGATCGACCGCAGGGTGGCGTCGGGGGCGAAGATGAGCGCGTACCAGCGGTCGAGCATCGCGTGCAGGTCGCTGAGCGTGGCCGTCGCCCGCTCCGTCTGCTCCCGGGCCGTCCTCAGCTGCTCGCGGGCCGCCTGTGCCTCCGCCTCCAGCTCTGCCACCCGTACGCGCATCGGTTGCACGAGGGTCAGCGCCGCGTCGGTGAGCATGTCCGCCGCCTCCGCCTTGAACTTGCCGCGTTGGGCCACGACGGCGGCGATGGCGGCCAGGCCGCTGGCGCCGCCGAGCACGCCCAGCACGGACAGGAGGACCTGTACCCACTGCGGGGCGGTGGTGGTGTCGGCCGGCGGCGTCATCGTCGGCCGCCGGTGGGACAGTTGCCGCTGTCCACGTCGATGTTGCGGATCAGCCTCCGCAGGTCGAGCAGGATCTCCGTGGCGCGCCACCACGAGCCCACCGCGACCGCGGTGATGAACGACGTCGCGGCGATCGCCATCCGGCCGGACATCACCACCAGGGCGACGGAGTACATTCCGGCGAGGGTGCCCAGCAGGAGCATCGTCGCGAGTTCGATGCCGAGGGCGGTGGAGACCCGTCCCGGCCAGGCCAGGCCGAGCAGGCCGCCCAGCCCGACGACGATGAGGCCCAGTTCCCAGCCGATCCGGATCGGTCGCGGCATCGCCATCTCCACCGAGGGCGGGCGCACGTTGAGGGTGATCAGCAGGAGCCCGCACACCGGCGCGGTGACCAGGACGGTGTTCTCGAACGGTCGCCGGTTGCGCCAGATTCGCATGCTCTGCACGGCAACTCCCTGAGGTCGATGCGGGTACCCGTCGGGAGCGCTTGCCGGAGGCGTACGACCACGCTGCCCGGGTGGCACCCGCTGCGGTGCCGAGGTGTGACGACGAGCGCCATCGGTGGTCGACACCTCTAGTCATACCACCCGTTTCCGGTCGCCCCAACTGATGGGATCCGACATAAGCGCTGGTCAGGGGTGGCGCGAGCGGTCTCGGACGGGCAGCCGCGGGAGGTTGAAGGGGTGAGTCGAGCGACGTCCGGATGTCCCCTCTCGACGGTCGTGCAGGCGGCCTCGCCACTGTTCAGGAACAAGACACCTTCCGGGCAAATGGCCAAAAAGGCGCAAACACCAATGGACCCGGTCGCCGGGCGACGGCGGGGGAGCGTTTGCCGACGGTGGCCGCGGGTAGCCACGCTGCCTCGCCACGGGAAGGACGTCGCATGGCCGAGCTGAAGTTCGTCGAGAAGGTTGCCGCACGGGCGGGCGTACCGCCGGAGACGGCGCGGTCCCTGACCGAGGCCACCCTGGGCACTCTCACGCAGCGGATCAGTGGTGGCCAGGCCGGGGCCCTGGCCGGCCACCTCGCCGACGAGCTGAGCCCGTTGATGATCAAGGGCACGGAGGATCCGGAGGCGTTCGGCTACGACGAGTTCCTGCGTCGGGTGGCCGACCGCGCCGGGGTGGACCGCGGGGTCGCCGAACGGGGCGTGCGGGCCGTCCTGCAGACCCTGCACCGGGTGGTCGGACATCGGGAGTTCGAGGACGCCATGGTGCAACTGCCGGCGGACCTCCGTGCCCTGGCCGAGCCCCTGCCACACGGGCCCTGACCGACGCCGGCCCCCGGTCGTACCCGGGCCGGCCGGCGACGGTGGATCCCCCGGCACGCCGCCGCGCGCCCGACCGGCGCCGGCCGGGGGTGGGGGCGGGTCAGCCGACGGCCACCGCGGCCAGGTACTGCTCCGCGCGGTCCGGCGCCATGAACCAGTCGTCCAGGTCGTTCGGGTCGCAGAAGCCGTAGGCGAACCGACGGGCGATCGCCGGACTGGTCGCGGCGGTGGCGAGGATCTGCTGCACGTGTGGGGGCAGCGGCTGGAGCATGGCGTTCGTCCAGTGGGTGACCGCCTGGCCGGTGTCGGCCCAGAACCGCTCGAACGTCCGCTCCATCCACTCCGGGTCGAAGGGCTGGTCGGCGCGGTCCAGGATCGACCGCAGGTACGCGTCGGCGCACTTCGCGGCGGTGTTGCTGCCCTGGCCGGTGATCGGGTCGTTGGCGATCACCACGTCGGCCATGCCGAGGACGGCGCCGCCCGAGGGGAGTGCGCCGACCGGGTGGCGCACCGTGGGGGTGTACCGGCCGGACAGGGTGGCCCGCCCGTCGGTCAACTCCACCCGGGCGCACCGCTCGTGGATCCACGGCGTGTACTGCCGGGTCAGCTCCAGGGTCAGCCTGAGGTGCTCGGCCGGATCCCGCCGCTCCTGCCACAGGTCCAGCGGCCCGCCCGGCACCGCCTCCCAGAACAGGATGTCGCACGGTCCGGACATGGTGAGCGCGGGAATGACGAAGAGTTCCCCGAGCCCGGGCACCGCGTTGAAGCTGACGTGCGGCTGCGGCCACAGCGGGTCCGGCGTCATGCCGTGCACGTACGCGACGGCCAACCCGCGCTGTGGCGTCGCGTAGACCGACCGCTGCGGGTCACGGTCGAAGACACCCACCAGATCGCCCTTGCCGGCCGCCACGACGGTCAGGTCGTAGCGGCCGAGCCGGGTCAGCCCGTCCAGGTCGGCCGTGGTCACGCCCTGGTAGTGCACGGTGCCGCCCCGCTGCTCGAACAGCTCCAGCCAGGCGGCCATCTTCAGCCGCTGGTCGGTGCTCTGCGCGGGGTCGTCCAGCGGGCAGGGAACGCGCAGGGCCCGCTCGCCGGGCGGCGCGGACAGCGACACGTGCAGCCCCTGGATCTGCGGCGTCTGCTCCGTCCAGAGATCCAGGCCGTACCGCCGTTCGGTGTGCAGGGCGGCGGCGAACATGGCCTGTGTGCTCATCACCCAGCCACGGCGGATCTCCTCGGGCGTACGGGCCGACATGATGGTCACGTCGTAGCCCTCGGCGAGCAGGCCGAGTCCGAGCTGCAGCCCGGACTGACCGGCCCCGACGATCAGGATTCTGCGCATCTGTACCTCCAGGTGGGTGAGCTACCGGACCGCGCCGGCGGTGCTGGCCATGGTGTGCTCCACGACCGTCACCAGGGCCCGCGCGACCGACGAGGGGTCCCGGACGTCGCAGGCGACCAGGGGAACGTGGGCGGACAGTCCGAGGGCCTCCCGGACGTCGTCCAGGCGGTGGGTGAGCACGCCGTCGAACAGGTTGACGCAGACCACGAACGGCAGGTCGGTGTCCTGCTCGAAGTAGTTGACCGCGGGGAAGGACGCCTCCAGGCGTCGGGTGTCGGCCAGGACGAGGGCGCCCACCGCGCCGCGACACAGGTCGTCCCACATCGGCCAGAACCGGGGCTGGCCGGGCGTGCCGAACAGGTACAGCACCAGGTCCCCGCCGATCGTCAGCCGGCCGAAGTCCATCGCCACGGTGGTGGTCGTCTTGTCGATCCCCGGATCGAGCCGGTCCACGGTCTCGCTCGCCGCCGTCATCCACGCCTCGGTGTTGATCGGCGGAATCTCCGAGATGGACTGCACGCACGTCGTCTTGCCGACCCCGAAGCCGCCGGCAATGACGATCTTCGCCGAGGTCGGCAGGGGGTGCTCAGGCGAGCTGACGGAGGCCATCGCGGAGTCTCTCCAGAAGGCGGTGGTCGAACGGGGAGGCAGCGGTGTCGCCGTGGATGCACAGTCGGTCGGTCGCGGCGAGGTCGTCGACGACCACCCGGGTCACCCCCAGCGACATGCCGCAGACGGCGGACAGCTCGGCGACCGACCGGGTCGTGCGGGCGTGCTCGTAGAGCGAACGGGGCTCCGGCAGCAGGCCCGAGGCGAACACGGCGTCGTAGTACGGCACCGACACCAGGGTGTGCACCAGCAGGTGCTGCCGGGTGCGGGTGCGCCCGCCGGTGAGGACGTAGGGCCGCACCTTCCAGTACGGGGTGGGCATGGTGGAGACCTCCTTGGGCTCCGGGACGGTCAGCGGGCCGGCCGGCCGGCGGTATGGCGGTGCAACTCGCTTCGGACCTGCGGGGTGAGCGCGTGCCGGACGGCGCCGACGAACTGCGTCATCCGGTAGGCGACGACGCGGAGGTCGCAGCCGGCCGTGGCGGCCACGGCCAGGCCCGCCGACTCGCCCACTCGCATGAACAGCAGGTGCCCGTGGGGCAGCCGGACCGTCAGGTACTCCGACGGCCCCAGGTCGAGCAGGGCGGCGCTGCGGTCGGCGATGCTGAGCAGCCCGGAGGTCAGGGCGGCGAGCTGGTCGCCGAGGTCGCGGGGCACCCGACCGGACGCGGCGAGCTGGAGTCCGTCGAGGGAGACGAGCACTGCGTGGGTGACCCCGGGTACGTCGTCGGCGAACTGGCGGACCAGCCAGGCGCAGTCCGGCGGGCTCTGGCCGGCGACCTGCTGGTGGCGTGCGTCGAGCGGTCCGGTCATCAGGGGTGTCCTTCGTCGAGGGTGGCTGGTCGGGCGTCGCCGACCCCGGCGGCGAAGTCGGCTGTCTCATCGGGCCAGGCAGATCCGCCGGGCGCTGAGGCCGGGGGCTGGGATGCCGTACCCGGTGGCGGCGGGCGGTGCGCCCCGGGCGAGGGAGCCTGCCCACGTACGCTCTCGCGTACCCGGCGGGGCAGGCCGCCGGCCGGCTCCGGCGGGCGGGTGTCCGGGGCCGGGCCGTCGCCGGCCGGCGCGGCATCGAGGAGGGTGGCCAGGCGCACCGTCGGGGCGTGCCTGCTGTCGTCGGACCTGGACATCTGCGCGCTCCCTTGCGGGATTCCGGCCCAGACGGGTGGCCGGCCGCCCGCCGTCGTCGGCGCGGTGCCGGCAGGCCTCGGCCGGGCGGCGGGCGCCACCTCGCAGAGCAGGGATCCGGGGATCAGCACCGTCGCGGTGGTGCCGCCCGAGGGGCGGGCGGTGAGGTTGATCCGCAGCTGGTGGGCGCGCGACAGGTGCGCGACGACGAGCAGGCCCAGGTGGGCCGCGGGGTTGCCGGTGGCCGGTGCCGGCGCGGTGCCGGCCAGCATGGCGTTGAGCTGCGGTAGTTGGCCAGGGTCGATGCCCACGCCGGCGTCCTCGGCCCGGAGCAGCACGCTGCCGTCCTCGGTGACGTAGGCGGAGACGACCACCGACGAGGTGGGCGGCGAGAAGCGGGTCGCGTTGTCGAGCAGTTCGGTGAGTACCCGGATGACGTCGTCGGCGGCGAACTCGACGACGCCCAGGTCGACGACGTGTCCGACCCGGACCCGGGGGTAGTGCTCGATGGCCGAGGAGGCGGCCCGGACCACGTCGACCAGGGTGACGGTCTGCGGGCTGGCGTCTTCGACCCGGCGGCCCAGCAGCACCTGGAGGTTCTCCGCGTGGCGGCGGATGCGGGTGTTCGCGTGGTCGATGCGGTAGAGCCGTTCGAGCCGTTCCGGGTCCTGCTCGTCGGTCTCCACCGCTTCGAGGTGGCTACCCATCTGGTACGCCGAGGCGAGGATGCGCAGCGCGAACTGGTCGCAGATCGCCGGCCAGAGGTCCTCCGCGTGGTTCTCGGGTGGGGGTGGGCTTGCCGCGGCGGCGTCCGCCTGCGCGAGCGCGGGATCGAGCCACCGGGCCGCTCGCTGTCGCCACGTCATGCGTCGACGATGCGGTGCCGTCACTGTGGACATCTCGTCGTCTTTCACGAAATAGCAGACCTATCGGTAATCAGGGTTTCTGACACGGTGCAGCAGTCAACCACCGTTCCCTGATGGTGGCAACGCCGTACGGCCGATCTGAGGCTTGTCGCGCCGCGCCACCACCCTGTCCGAGGCCGCGCAGGACGGGGTGGCCTGCGCGATGACGGCAGGCGTACGGGTCGACCTGCGTCGATCAGCCGGTGGTCGTGCCACCGCATGCCTGCCGTGCCGGTTCCGGGCCGGTCGCGTCGATGCCATGTCTGTACATCGCGCGCAAAGGTCAGAGCGCAACATCATTTTCTGGGTGAGCACCGCGCTCGGCTGGTCAGGTGCCGTCCACCGTCTCCGCTGGACCCGAGACGAGGTGGTGTCAGGTGCGGACGTCGGGCGGCGGAGTCACCGGCCGGTACGGGGTCACGGACCGCGCCCCGCCAGTGCGCACGAGGGCCCCGCCCGGCGGCCGGCGCCGCCAGTGCGCACGAGGTGGTGGCTGCGGAAGCCGGTCGGGTCGGCCGGGGCGGTGGCGGCCGGTGTGCAGCGCCGATCCGTTGCCGTGACCGACCGACCGTCCCGGCCGGGTGGCACGACGCTGCGCCGGCCCGGACGGACAGTCAGCCGAGCAGGTCCCCGGTGGGCAGCGGCAGCTCCGGCAGTGGCGGCAGCAGCGACGGGCTCGGCGCCGGCGGCGGGGGAAGCTTCGGCAGCGACGGCAGCGACGGCAGGAGCCCGGACCCGGAGCTGGGCCGCGGCGAGGGCCGCGCCGACGGCGGCGCCGGGGCGGTCGGGGGTGGAGCCGGGGCTGGAGCGCTCGGGGAACTGCTGGTCGTCGAGGCGGCCGGCGCGGGCGGCGCAGGCGGGGCGCACCGGGGCCAGCCGGGGCAACTCGCCGGTGCCAGGTCCCGCAGGACAGCGTCGATCTCGGCGCGCAGCCGGGCCGCGTCGGCGGGGTCGGTGACCGAGGTCAGGTCCTGTTGGGCCTGGTCGACCCAGTGTCGGGCGTCGTCGAGCCGGCCGGCGGCGACGGCGTCGCGGGCGCGGGCGATGCTCTGCTCGACGGTGCGCACCGCGGCCTGCTCGGGATGCAGGACCTTGGTCAACGACCACAGCGGGCTCGTCGGCCCGGCGTTCTTGCTGCTCACCCCCAGTCCCGTCGCCAGCACGAGGACGGCGGCCACGGCGGCGGCCAGCCGCAGTGCCCACGGCCGGGGCCGTCGCGGTCGGACGCGGCCGGCCCGGGCGTCGTACGGCCCGGAACGGAGGTCGGCCCCGCCCCGCCCGTCGGCGTGGGTGCCGACGGCGGGGAAGCGGTCGCTCGTCCCGGTCTCGTCGACGCCGGCGGTGACGTCGGCCTGCCAGGCGGCGAGCATGGCCGCGAGGTCGTCGCCGTCGGTGCCCTCCTCGCCCCGCCCGAGCGCGTCGAGGAGCAGGTCGTTGCGGGTGACCGTACCGAGGTCCAGCTGCTCGCCGCTGTCCGGCTCGTTCCTGGTCATGCCGCCACCTCGTCAAGTCCGCTGCCCGCAAGGGTACGGAGCCGGGCGAGGGCGCGGGACTGGGCCACCCGTACGGCTGCCGCCGACATGCCCAGGATGCTGCCTACCTCCTCGGCGGTCAGGCCGACCGCCACCCGCAGCGTGATGATCTCCCGCTGGACGTCGGGCAGCCGCTGCAACAGCACCGACAGCCGGCGGGCCAGGTCGGTGGCGACGGCCTGCTGCTCCGGACCCGGCGCCGCGTCCGGGTGCTCCACCGGGGTGTCGGTCATGGTGACGGCGGAGTCGCGTACCGCCGCCCGCTGGGCGTCGGCGACCTTGTGCGCGGCGACGGCGAAGACGAACGCCGAGAACGGCTTGCCCTGCTCCCGGTAGCGGGGCAGGGCCTTCAGCACCGCCAGGCAGACCTCCTGCGCGACGTCGTCGGCGGTGGTGTACGCCCCACCGACCCGGCCCAGCCGAGCCCGGCAGTAGCGGACGAGTCGCGGCCGTACGTCGGTGAGCAGGGCCGACACCGCCGTCGGGTCGCCATCGGCGGCCCGGCGGACGAGCTCTGGCTCGATCGCTGTGGTCATGGGTTGCGAGGCACCTTCATTACCGGCGGGTTAACGGCACGCTATCCAGACGTGGGCCATTTTGCATAGGTCACCCTCTGTGGCTGCCGGCATGCGTAAAGAAGTGTGTTGCGTTCCGTCCGGCCGGCGCGATGTCAGTGATGTCGACGGAGGGAGGGCGCATGGGTGTCGAAGTGGCGGTGCAGGGACTGACCAAGTCCTTCGGCGGGCAGCCCGTCTGGTCGGACGTCAGCCTGACCCTGCCGGCGGGCGAGATCTCGGTGCTGCTGGGTCCGTCCGGCACCGGAAAGTCGGTGTTCCTGAAGACCCTGGTGGGGCTGCTCCGGCCCGACGCCGGTTCGATCTGGATCGAGGACAAGGACCTGCCCCGGCTCTCCGAACGTGCGCTGTACGAGGTGCGCAAGCTGTTCGGCGTGCTGTTCCAGGACGGCGCGCTGTTCGGCTCGATGACCATCTACGACAACGTGGCGTTCCCGCTGCGGGAGCACACCCGCAAGTCCGAGTCGCAGATCCGCGACGTGGTCAACGAGAAGCTCGACATGGTCGGCCTGGTCGGCGCCGAGAAGAAGCTGCCCGGGGAGATTTCCGGCGGCATGCGCAAGCGGGCCGGGCTGGCCCGCGCGCTCGTGCTCGACCCCCGCATCGTCCTGTTCGACGAGCCCGACTCCGGGCTGGACCCGGTGCGCACCGCGTACCTGAACCAGCTCATCATCGACCTCAACCAGCGGACCGGGGCGACGTTCCTGATCGTTACGCACGACATCAACACCGCGCGGACGGTGCCGGACAACATCGGGCTGATCTACCACGGGCACCTGGCCATGTTCGGGCCCCGGGAGATGCTGCTGTCCAGCACCGAGCCGGTGGTGCGACAGTTCCTCAACGCCCAGCGGGTCGGCCCGATCGGGATGGCCGAGGAGAAGGACGCCGAGGAGTTGCAGGCCGAGGCGGACGCCGGGGCCGAACTGCCCCCGCTGCCGCCCATCCCGCTGCAGCTGCCGCCCTCGGACGGGCTGCCCCGCCAGGCCGAGCGCCCGCCGGGGCAGTGGTGCCGGGACAACGGCGTCACTCCGCCACCCGGCTCCTTCGAGGGCCGCCGCGACACCGCGCAGCCGACCATCGAGCTCGGCCGGGAGCTCGCCGCCGACGGGCGGCACCACCGGGAGGTGGCCGGATGAGCGCCCCCGTCGCCGCCGTCCGCGCCACCGGCGACTTCTTCGCCTTCTGCCTGGACACCCTGCGCGGCCTCGGCCGCCGGCCGGTGCAGGTCCGCGAGTTCGTCCAGCAGGCCTGGTTCATCAGCTCGGTGTCCATCCTGCCGGCCGCGCTGGTCTCCATCCCCTTCGGCGCGGTCATCGCGTTGCAGCTCGGATCGCTGGTCCGGCAGCTCGGCGCGCAGTCGTTCACCGGGGCCGCGTCGGTGCTCGCGGTGGTCCGCGAGGCGGGCCCGATCGTCACCGCGCTGATCATCGCCGGCGCGGGTGGCTCGGCCATCTGCGCCGATCTCGGCTCCCGCAAGATCCGCGAGGAACTCGACGCCATGCAGGTGCTGGGCATCGACCCGATCCAGCGCCTGGTGGTGCCGCGCGTGCTCGCCTCGATGCTGGTCGCCGTCCTGCTCAACGGCCTGGTCAGCGTGGTCGGGGTGAGCGGTGGCTACCTGTTCAACGTGGTCATGCAGGGCGGCACGCCCGGCGCGTACCTGGCCAGCTTCCAGGCGCTGGGGCAGCTGCCTGACCTGCTGGTGGGCGAGGTCAAGGCCCTGCTGTTCGGTGCGGCCGCCGCGCTGGTCGCCTCCTACAAGGGGATGACCGCCAAGGGCGGCCCGAAGGGCGTCGGCGACGCGGTCAACCAGAGCGTCGTGATCACCTTCATGCTGTTGTTCGCGCTGAACTTCGTCGTGACGGCCGTGTACTTCCAGGTTGTACCGCAGAAGGGAAGCTGACATGCCGGGCCTGCGGTACCTCGACGACCTGGGCGGCCAGCTCGCCTTCTACCTGCGCGCCTTCGCCTGGACCCCGCGCACCGTGCGCCGCTACAAGCGTGAGGTGGTCCGGCTGCTGGCCGAGGTGAGCTTCGGCTCCGGCGCGCTCGCCGTGGTCGGCGGCACGGTCGGCGTCATCTGCTTCCTGACCTATTTCACCGGCACCGAGGTCGGCCTGCAGGGCTACCAGGCGCTCAACCAGATCGGCAGCAGCGCCTTCACCGGCTTCGTCTCGGCGTACTTCAACACTCGTGAGATCTCCCCCCTGGTGGCGGCGCTGGCGCTGTCGGCCACCGTCGGCTGCGGTTTCACCGCCCAGCTCGGAGCGATGCGGATCTCGGAGGAGGTGGACGCCCTCGAGGTGATGGGCGTGCCGTCCCTGCCGTTCCTGGTCACCACCCGCATGATCGCCGGCTTCATCGCGGTCATCCCGCTCTACGTGGTGGGGCTGCTCACCAGCTACCTGGCCACCCGCACCATCGCCGTCTTCTACTTCGATCAGTCGGCCGGCACCTACGACTACTACTTCAATCTGTTCCTGCCCCCGGTCGACGTGCTGTGGTCCTTCTTCAAGGTGCTGGTCTTCAGCGTGATCGTGGTGCTGGTGCACTGCTACTACGGCTACACCGCGAGCGGTGGACCGGCCGGCGTCGGCGTCGCGGTCGGGCGCGCCGTCCGGCTCGCGATCGTCGCGGTCAACATCGTCGACTTCTTCCTGTCGCTGGCCATCTGGGGCGCGACCACCACCGTCCGGATCGCGGGGTGAACATGAGAAATCGCATTCTGGGCATCGTCTTCATCGCCCTGCTGACCGCGGCGCTGACCGCCTCCGTGCTGCAGTACAAGAAGGCGTTCACGCCGGTCGCCTGGGTGACCCTGCACGCCGGTCGGGCCGGGCTGCAGCTCAGCCCGGGCGCCGACGTCAAGGTACGCGGGGTGGTCGTCGGCGAGGTGCGCTCGGTGGGCAGCGAGGGCGCCGGCGCGAGGATCCGGCTGGCCCTGGACCCGGCCACGACGCCCCTGATTCCGGCCGACGTCAGCGCGCGGCTGCTGCCCAAGACGCTCTTCGGCGAGCGGTACGTCGAACTCGTCCCGCCGACCGGCGGCCCGGCCGCACCGATCCGCGACGGCGCGGTCATCGGCCAGGACCGCAGCCGTACGGCCGTCGAGCTGGAACGGGTCCTCGACCAGGCGCTGCCCCTGCTGCAGGCGGTGCGGCCCGACCAGCTTGCCGCGACGCTCGGCGCCATCGCCACCGCGCTGGAGGGACGCGGCGAGCAGCTCGGCGCGAACGTCGAGCGGCTCGACGCATACCTCAAGCAGCTCAACCCGGCCATGCCGACCATCGCGGAGGACATCCGGAAACTGGCGGTCGTGCTGGACAGCTACGACGCCGCGCTGCCCGACCTGCTCGCCCTGCTGCGCGACGTGACCGTCACCTCCCGCACCGTCACCGACCAGCGTGAACAGCTGGCGGCGTTCCTCATCGAGACCACCGACACGGCGGACCTCACGCGCGGCTTCCTGGACCGCCACGGCGACCAGCTCATCTCCCTCGGCCAGGTCAGCCGACCGGTGCTGCAACTGCTTGCCACGTACTCCCCGGAGTACGCGTGCATGATGAGCGGCCTGGTCGCCCTGCAACCCCGCGTCGAGGAGGTCTTCGCCGGCGGGCGGATGCACATCACCCTCGAGGTCACCCGCGACGGCGGCAAGTACGAGAAGGGCCGCGACGAGCCGGTCTACGGCGCGCACGACGGCCCGCACTGTCGGGGCGTGCCCGACCCGGGGAAGCCGGCGCCCGAGGTGCCCATCAACGACGGTTACGACTACCGGGGCGAGCGCCCTCGTACGCCGCTGCCGGTCGGCCTGCCGGGGACCTCGCCGGCCGGCGGGTCCCCGGGCATGGGCCGGGCCGGCACCGCTGAGGAGCGTGCCCTGGTCAATCCTCTCGTCGGTGCCGTCACCGGCACCCCGCCGGCGGAGGTTCCCGACATCGCGGTCCTGCTCTGGGGGCCGTTGCTACGCGGAGGGGTGGTGAACGCCCGATGACGAGCAAGACCATGGCGCCCCTGCTGAAGCTGGTGGTCTTCGCCGCGGTGACCCTGCTGCTGACCGCGCTGCTCGCGCAGACCCTCGGTGCCTTCCCGCCCGGCGGCATCACCTACCGGGCCCGGTTCACCGACGTCACCGGGCTGCTCCCCGGGGACGACGTACGCGTCGCGGGGGTGAAGGTCGGCCAGGTCAGCCGGATCAAGGTGGTCGACAGCACCGTCGCGGAGGTGGCCTTCAACGTCACCCGCGACGTCCCGGTGGCTACCAGCGTTCGCGCCAAGATCCGCTACCGCAACCTGGTGGGTCAGCGATACCTGGCGCTCAGCGAGGGGCCGGGGGAGGGGCGGCCGCTGCGGGCCGACGGCCTCATCCCGCTCGGCCAGACCACGCCGGCGTTGGACCTCACCGTCCTGTTCAACGGGTTCCGGCCGTTGTTCACGGCCCTCGATCCCGACGACGTCAACAAGCTCGCCTACGAGATCATCCAGGTGCTGCAGGGCGAGGGCGGCACGGTGAGCAGCCTGCTGCAACGCACCGCGTCGCTGACCAACACCCTCGCCGACCGGGACGCCGTCATCGGACGGGTCGTCACCAACCTCAACGGCGTCCTGGCCACGCTGGCCGAACGGGACCGCAACCTCGACCAGAGCATCAGCCAGCTGCAGCAGTTCGTCTCCGGGCTCTCCGCCGACCGCAAGGCCATCGGCGAGTCGCTGGTCAGCATCGGTGAGCTCACCACCGCCACGTCCGCGCTGATCGACGAGGTACGACCACCGCTCGCCGCGGACATCCGAGCCCTGGACGAACTCAGTGGCAACCTCAACCGCAACGCGGCCGTCATCGACGGCACCCTCGGCCGGCTCCCGGAGCGGTACGCGTCCCTGACCCGCGTCGCCTCCTACGGCTCCTGGTTCAACTTCTACCTCTGCGACTTCGACGGCAACGTGGCGGTGGCCGGCCGGGCGCCGATCGACGTGCCCACGTTCAGCGCCCCGGCCGCCCGATGCGCGGGAGGCAGCCAGTGAGACCGTTCCGGGAACGCAACCCCGTCGTCGTCGGCACGGTCGGGCTGGCGCTGATCGTCGCCGCGCTGCTGGGCGCCTTTCAGCTCGACCGGCTGGCCGACCTGACCGGACGCGCCTACCAGGCGGCCTTCCACGACGCCAGCGGCCTCAGCACCGGCAACGAGGTGCGGGTCGCCGGGGTGCGGGTGGGCAAGGTGACCGCGGTGGAGCTCGCCCGAGACGGTGCGCCCTACGTCCGGGTCCGGTTCCGGCTGGACGACGACAGCGTCCGCCTCGGCAGCGACACCAGCGCCATGATCAGGATCAAGACGGTGCTCGGCCAGAAGTACCTGGCGCTGATACCGGCCGGGCCCGGGCGGCTGCGCGAGGGCGGGCAGATCCCCCTCGCCCGGACCGCAGCACCGTTCGACGTGGTGCAGGCGGTCACCGGACTCGCCGACACCCTCGACAAGATCGACACCGAACAGCTCGCAGCGGCCTTCACCACCCTGTCCGAGACCTTCGCCGACACGCCCGACAGCGTGAGCGCCTCCCTGGTCGGACTCTCCCGGCTCTCCCGCACGGTCGCCGACCGCGACGCCGAACTGCGGACCCTGCTCTCCCGCGCCCGCTCGGTCACCACGGTGCTGGCCAGCCGGGACGAGGAGTTCCGCAAGCTGGTCGCCGACGGCGAGGCGCTGCTGGCCGAGGTGAGCCGGCGTCGGGACGCCATCCACAAGCTGCTCGTCGGCACCGACGAACTCGCCACTCAGCTCTCCGGACTGGTCACCGACAACCGCGCCCGGATCGAGCCCGCGTTGCGCAAGCTGCGCGAGGTGGTAGCCATCCTGCAGCGCAACAAGGAAGACCTGGAGAAGACCATCCAGCGGATGGGCCCCTTCGTGTCGACGTTCGCCAACGTGGTCGGCAACGGCCGCTGGTTCGACTCGTACGTGGCCGGTCTGCTCCAGCCGTACCAACCGACGAGGGGAGGCCGCTGATGCCCGGTCCCATCCAGCGCTGGCGACGACCGGTCGCCGTCGCCACCGCCCTGCTGGTGGCCGTCGCCGCCGGCGTGGTCGTGCTCCGTGACAGCACACCCGACCGGCGGGTGGTCGCCTACTTCTCGCGTGCCGTCGGGGTATACCCGGGATCGGACGTGCGGGTGCTGGGCGTTCGCGTCGGCGAGGTGCTCGCGGTCACCCCGCAGGGCCGCAGTGTCAAGGTCACCATGTCGTACGACCCGGGGATCGACGTCCCCGCCGAGGCGCAGGCGCTCATCGTTCCGCCCAGCGTGGTCAGCGACCGGTACGTGCAGCTCACCCCCGCCTACGCCGGTGGCGCCAGGCTCACCGACGGGGCGGAGATCCCGCTGGAGCGGACCGCCGCGCCGATGGAAATCGACGATGTCTACCAGGCGCTCGACGACTTCAACCGCACCCTCGGCCCGGAGGGGGCCAACCGCGACGGCGCCCTGTCCGACCTCGTCGCGACCGGCCGGGCCAACCTGGAGGGCAACGGGCAGAACCTGCACGACACCCTCGACGGCCTGTCCCGGGCGCTGACCACCCTCTCCGACGGCCGGCAGGACCTCTTCGGCTCCGTCGCGAACCTGCAACGCTTCACCACCGCGCTGGCCCGCAGCGACCGGGAGGTGCGCGCCTTCAACCGGCAACTCGCCGACGTCGCCGAACAGCTGGCCGGCCAACGCGACGAGCTGGCCGCCGCGCTGCGCAACCTCGCCACCGCGCTGGCCGACGTCACCGCGTTCGTCAAGCAGAACCGCGCCGCGTTGACCTCCAACGTCGCCGCGCTGACGGAGATCACCGGCGTGCTGGTCGGCCAGCAAAAGGCGGTCATCGAGATCCTCGACGTCGCCCCGCTCGCCGTGAACAACCTCGCCCTCTCGTACAACCCACGCTCCGGGACCCTGGACACCCGCAACAACGCGATGGGCCCGTACGACCCAGCCAGCTTCGCCTGCTCCCTGCTGGTCGACCAGCTTCCCGCCGCTGAGGTGCCCGCGAAGTGCATGGCCCTCGCGCAGACCCTGCACCAGCGCGGGCTGCCCATGACCGACCAGCTGCGCAAGCTGCTCAAGCTGCCGCCCGGCGCCCCGGCGACCGGCGGGTCCTCACCGGGACCTCCCATCAGCTCCCCCGGTGCGCCGATCCCCGACCAGGCGCCGGGCGGCTCCGGCATCACCAGCGACCCCACCCTCGGCGGCATCCTGCGGGGCACCCCGTGACCGCCCGGGCGCTGCGCGCCCTGGCCGGCGCGGTCCTGGTGGCGCTGCTCCCGGCCGGGTGCGTCGCCGACCTGCCGCTGCCCGGCGGCGCCCCGAGGGGCGCGGGGTACACCGTCACCGCCGAGTTCAGCGACGTGCTCGACCTGGTGCCGCAGGCCGCCGTCAAGGTCGACGACGTGACCGTCGGAAGCGTGGAGAAGATCTCCCTCGCCGGCTGGACCGCGCGGGTCACCCTGCGTATCGGCACCGACGTGCGCCTGCCGTCCAACGCCACTGCCGCGGTCCGGCAGAGCAGCCTGCTGGGCGAGAAGTACGTGACCGTCGCGGCGCCGATCACCGGAGCCTCGACCGGCCGTCTCGCCGACGGCGACGTCATCCCGCTGTCCCGCACCAACCGCGGCGCCGAGGTCGAAGAGGTCCTCGCCGCCCTCGGCCTGCTGCTCAACGGTGGCGGGTTGGCTCAACTGCGGACCATCAACCAGGAACTCGGCACCGCACTCGCCGGACGGGAACCCGCCGTCCGGGACGCGCTGGGCCAGCTCGACGAGTTCATCGGCGGGCTGGACAAGCAGAAGGCCGACCTGGTCCGCGCCCTCGACGCCCTCGATCGGCTGACCGGCCGGCTCAACCGGCAGAAGCAGGTGCTCGGCGACGCGGTGGACTCCCTCGCCCCCGGCCTGACCGTGCTGGCGCGCCAGCGCGCCCAACTGACCAGCGCGCTGACCGCCCTGGACAAACTCGGCGACGTCGGCACCCGGGTCGTCAACCGCAGCCGCGACGACACCGTGGCCAACCTCCGGGCGTTGCAACCGATCCTGGAGGAGCTGGTACGCGCCGGTGACGACCTGCCGAAGTCCCTGGACTTCATGCTGTCGTACCCGTTCCCGCCGAACATCACCGGCGCGATCGTCGGCGACTTCGTCAACCTGTCCGTCACCGCCGACCTCGACTCGGCCTCGATCCTGGCGAACCTGGCCGCCGCGGCCCCCGCGCCGGCAGGCCCGGCGGCGCCGCCGAGAACGGCCACTCCGGCCAGGCCGCCCGCCGCCGGCGGGCCGTCGCCCGCCGTCCCGCTGCCCGGCACCGGTCCGTTGCCTGGCCTGCCGATCCTTGAGTGCCTGCCCGACCCGGACAGGTTCCCCGCCACCTGGACGCCGCCGAAGGACTGTCTGCTGCCGGAGGGCTGCGTCCTGCTCAAGCCCGGCTCGACGGTGCCCGTCGGCGGACTGATCCTGCCCAAGGGCGTCGTGCCACCGGGCACCGCCTTCCCCGCCGGGACCGAACTGCCCCCGGGCACCGTCATGTCGGCGCAGTGCGTGCTGCCGGTGACCGGCGCGGTGACCGGACAGATCGGCGGCCTGCCGGACATCCTCGGAGGGGGACTGAAGCCATGATCGGACGTACCGCGAGACTCCAGGTTCTGGCGTTCGTGCTGGTGAGCGTCCTCGGCGTCGGCTACGTCGCCGTCCGCTACGTCGGTGTCGGCGACCGGCTGCTCGGCGGAAGCTACGTCGTCCACATGGACCTCACCCGAGCCGGTGGGATCTTCCCCAACGCCCCGGTCACCTATCGCGGGGTGCCGGTCGGCCAGGTCACCGCGGTCGCCCTGCACGGCAACGGGGTCCGCGCCGACCTGCGGTTGCAGCGCGACGTCCGGGTGCCCGACGATCTGCGGGCCGTGGTGGCGCAGCGCTCCGCCGTCGGCGAGCAGTACGTGGACCTGCGCCCGGACCGCGACGGCGGGCCGTACCTCGCCGACGGGGCGGTGATTCCGGCGGACCGGACCGGCGTCCCGCTCGCCCCGGAGGTCCTGCTGACCAACCTCGACGCCCTGGTCCGCTCGGTCGACCCGGACGACCTCACCGTCCTGATCACCGAACTCGGCACCGCGTTCGAGGGCAACGAGACGGCGCTGGCCAGCATCCTCGACGCCGGGGATGCGCTGCTGACCGAGGCGGACGCCCGGCTGCCGGAGACGCTCGCGCTGATCGACGACGGACGTACGGTGCTCACCACCCAGGCGGAGTCGGCCGAGGCGCTGCGCCGGTGGGCGGCCGGCCTGGCCCAGCTGGCGGCCACCCTCCGCGAGGCCGACCCGGACCTGCGGCGGCTGCTCGCCGCTGGACCTCCCGCCGGGCGTGAACTGTCCGCGCTGCTGCGGGGACTGGAACCGACGGTCGGCACCCTGCTCGGCAATCTGGTGACCGTCAACGGCATCGCCGCCCGGCGGCTGCCCGGCATCGAGCAGATGCTGGTGGTGTACCCGATCGCCGTCGCCGGCGGTTTCACCGTCACGCCGGGCGACGGCACCGTGCACCTCGGTCTGGTGGTCAATGCCAACGACCCGCCGTCCTGCGTGTACGGGGGTGGCAACGCGAAGTGCGACGCCGGGGAGCGGGCGGCCGGCGCCAGCGTGCGCGGCAACGCCAACGCGCCCCGACCGGGGGGCCGGGAACCGGCGGCCGGCCCGGCGTCGTCCGGCGCCGAGCCGAGGGCCGGAACCACCACCGGTGGGTACGACCCGGCGACCGGCCTGGTGCTCGGCGCCGACGGTCGACCGTTGCAGTTCGGCGGGACCGGTGGTCAGTCCCGGATGGCCGGGGACCAGTCGTGGAAGCAGTTGCTGCTCGCCGGGGTGACCCCGTGACCGGCGCGAAGAAGGAGGTGGCGATGCAGGCACGCAGGAACCACACGCTGAAAGTCATCAAGGGGGCGAAGCCTGGAGTGCCGGGCCGGGTGGCGCAACGCCGGATGGTCCCCCGTCAGCTTTCCCAGCCGGAGGAGCCGATCGAGGACCTGCTGAAGCGGCTCGACCAGGAACCGGTCGAGGACCCGGCGGAGTCGGCTGATCCGGCGGATCCGGTGGCCGGTGACGACCCGGCGGATGCGGACGCTCCTCCGGAGGAGGCCGCCGGGGGCCGCCCCGCGGAGAAGCGGGCAACCCCGGCGCCGACGCGACGGCGGCGCCCGCTGATCGTCCTGCTCGTGGTGGTGCTCGCCGCGGCCCTCGCCGCCGCCGGCATGGCCGGTCACCGGTGGTACGTCGACCGGGCGACGGACCAGGCCCGGCAGGAGGCGATCGCCGCCGCCAAGCAGGCCAGCGTCAACTTCGTCTCGGTCAGCGCGGCCAGCGTGGACCGGGACATCCAGCGGATCACGGCCGGGGCCACCGGTGACTTCAAGGACGAGTTCAGCCGGGGGCAGTCCCAGGTCCGGGCCGCGGTGGTGGAGAACAAGGTCGACTCGCGCGGGTCGGTGCTGCGGGCCGGGCTGGTCTCCGGCGACCGCAGCCGGGCGGTCGTGCTGGTGGCGGTCGACGCCACCGTCAAGAACGTCAAGTCGCCCGAGGGGCGGCCGTCGCACTACCGGATCCAGATGGACCTGGTCCACGACAAGGACTCCGGCCGGTGGCTGGTGTCCCGCCTGCAGTTCGTCGGATGAGAGAGGGAGGACCCGTGCGTACCCTGGTCGACTTCGCGCGACGGCCGCGCGTGCTCCGGCGGCCCGCCGCCCGGATCGGGCTCGTCCCGGCTCTGGTCGTGGCGATCGTGGTCGCGACCGCCGTCGCCGGTCTGGCGTGGTGGGGCGATCACCGCGCCGAGCAGCGGGACACCGCCGTACGTCAGGCGCTGGCCACCGCGCCCGCCGCCGCCAAGGCGATCTTCTCCTACGACTACCGCACCTTCGACGACAGCGTCGCCAACGGCCGCAGCTTCGCCACCGGCTCCTTCGGCAAGGAGTACGAGCAGACCACGGCGGCGTTGAAGCAGACCGCCGCGAAGCAGCAGGCGGTCGTGGCTGCGGAGGTGTCCGCGACGGGCGTGGTGACCGCGACCACCGACCGGGTCGAGCTGCTGGTGTACCTCAACCAGTTCCGGCGCAACGTGAACACCGCCGGGGAGAAGGTCGACCAGAACCGCGTGGTGCTCACGCTGGTCCCGGTCGACGGCGAGTGGAAGGTGGCCAAGGCCACGGCCATCTGAGGTGCTCGTAGGCGGCTCTCCCGGACGGCATCGCCACCCCTTCTGCCCGACGGCGGCGATCCGGACCGACGGGCGCCGGCGGCGTACCGCTGGTCAGGAGCGGTGGCGGGTGACCGCCGTCGCCTGCAGCGTCGGACGGCGCACCACGGCTATCCGGTCGCCGCGGGCGCGGATCGACGTGCGGCCGCCGCGCCGGCGGCGGACGGTGAGGTCGACGGTGGCCCGACCGATCTGTACGCCCTCCAGCGTCAGGTCGGGCAGCCACTCCGGCAGGTGCGGGTCCACGAAGATCGTCCGCAGCGGTGCGGCCGGGCGCAGCGCCAGCAGCGCCTGGACCAGCGCGACCACGGAGCTGGCGGACCACGCCTGGGGCGAGCAGGAGTCGGGATAGACGCCGGGATGCGGATGGGCGTCGTCGCGGGGCAGGCCGCTGAGCACCTCGGGCAGGCGGTGCTCGTCGAAGAGCGCCGTCGCGGCGAACATCCCCTCGGCCAGCCGGTGCAGCTGCGCCCAGCAGCCGTACCGGGCCAGGCCGAGACCGATCGTGCCCGCCTCCACCGGCCACACGCTGCCCCGGTGGTAGCTGAACGGGTTGTACGCCGGATGCGCCGCCGACAGGGTCCGCACCCCCCAGCCGCTGAACATGTCGGGTGCCAGCAGCCGGCGGGCGACCAGGCCGGCGACCCGGGTCGGCACGATGCCGGTGGTCAGCAGGTGGCCGTCGTTGGAGTTGACCGACCGCACCTGCCGACCGTCCGGCCCGAGCGCCATCGCGTAGCAGCCCTGATCGGGCATCCAGTAGGCCCGGTGGAAGCGGCGACGCAACGCGCGGGCCCGGGCCACCAGCTTCGCGCCGAGGGCGGGCCGGCCCGTCGCGGCGAACACCACGGCGGCGTGCCGCAGCGCGGCGTACCAGTACGCCTGGAGTTCGCTGCTCGCGATCGGGTTCGGCACCACCTGCCCGTGCTCGTCGACGACGGCGGTGTCCGAGTCCTTCCACCCCTGGTTCTTCAGGCCGGACCGGGCGCGGCAGTGGTACTCCAGGAAGCCGTCCCGGTCCAGGTCGCCGTACCGGTCGAGCCAGTCCAGGGCGCGGTGCGCCGTCGGCAGCAGTTCCCGCACCGTGTCCAGGTCCCCCGTCCAGGCCAGGTACTGCCCGAGGAAGACCAGGAAGTCCGGCGCCGTGGACCAGTCGCCGTGGTAGTGGGTGAACGGGTCGAGCCCGAGCACCGACACCGGGCCCAGGCGGGCCTCGTGCAGCGGTTTTCCCGGCTCCTCGTCGCGCCGGTCGTCGACGCGCTGCCCGACGTGGCGGGCGTTGAGCCGCAGGCTGTCCGCCAGCATCGTCGGCCCGGCCAGCAACGCCTGCCACGACGCGGTCATCGTGTCCCGGCCGAAGATCTCCTGGTAGATCGGCAGCCCGGCCATCGGCGCCGTCGGCCCGGCCGGCTCGCCGAGCGGCAGCACGGTCAGGTCGTCGACCGCGCACCGCCAGGCCGCCGTGACGTCGAAGTTGCTGCTGCTCAGCCGGGTGAACTCGCGGGCGAGGCGGGCGCCGGCGGCCGTGGCGGCGTCGGTGGGGCCGGTGAACGTCGGCGGCGGAGCGACCAGCCGCTCGCCGTCGAAGACCGGCTCGACGAGGAGATCCACCCGGCTGCTGCCACCCGGCGGCACCGTGACCTCGACGGCGAGCGCGCCGTCGACGTACCGGACGGGGGCGTCGGCGCGTATCCGGAACGCCACCGCCCGGTCCAGGTCGTCGCGCAGGTAGGTCAGGAGCAGCTCCCGCTCCGCCGGGTCCCACGCCCGGTCGACGTCGCCGAACTGCCGGCGGCGTCCCGTCTCGGCCTCGCTGGTGTCCGCGAAGTCGGCGGCGAGGTCGATCCGCACCGGCAGGGTGCGTGGCCGGGCGGCGTAGCTGACCACGGTCAGCCGGGTGCACAGCCCGTCGCCGACGAACCGTTCCGTCAGCAGGTAGACCGCCTGCGCGGGCAGCGCCTCGCCGTCGCCGAGTTCGGCGTACGACAGTTGCGCGTGACCCCGTACGTTCGCGGTGCTGAACGCGACCGGTTCCCGGCCGTCGATGGTGACCCGCTCGGCGCTGAGCACGCGGGTGTTGCGCGCGAAGAAGCCCTGCGGGTCGGTGCCGGTGATCCGGCCGCGCACGTCGGTGACCAGGGTGCTCCACCCGCTCGCCACGTACAGCAGGTCGGGGCGGACGCGCAGGTTCCGGACCCGGCTCATCGGCGGTGCGGCGGCGGGCGGCGCGGGCCGGGTCGGACGCGGTGACCAGGTGACGCCTGCGCAACCGGCATCGCTCCCACCCCCCTGATCCGCGACTCAAGCCCGGCCGCGGCGCAGCCGGTCGGCCGGCCCTGCCTACCCGCTCCCGCCGCCGGTACACCCCGCCGCCTCCCGGCGCCCTCTTTCAGAGAAGGAGTGGCCATTCCAGCTTCCAAGGCCACTCATTCTCCGAAAGTGCACCCGCACGCGCGTCGGCGCTCGGCGGGGCCGGCCCGGGTCGGGTCGAACCCTGCCGGCCGGGTCACCGGCGGCGGCGCCGTCACCGGGCGCCGGCCGATCCCCACAAGTCGATGGCCGCCAGGCGGCGGACGTCGAGCCCGCGAGCCATGCCCGGTGTGCTGCCCCCGCCGCTCCCGCCCACCGTCCCGCCGCGACGCGGACGCCGGTGGCCCGCCCGGCTGCCGCGGCTCCGCCCGGCAGCGGCCCCGCGGGTGAGGTTTCGCCCCGACCGCGGCGGGTAGCCGTCGCCGGACAGATCCGCCACCGACGGGAGACGGCCGTGGGGTACCAGGCGCGGCAAGGAAAGCAGCCGGTCGATCCGGAGCACGCCGAGGACGAGGCCGGCCAGGCCCGCCTCGTCCAGGTGGAGGCGGACACCGAGGTCCCCGCCCCGGACGACACGGACGTACGCCCGGACCTGGTCACCGAGGACGACGGGTCGGGCGTGGCCGGTGGCTCCTCGGGTGGCAGCAGCGGCGGCTCCGGCATGCGGGGGCACCCGGACGCCGCCCGCTGACCCGTCCACCGGTTGACAGCGGTACGCGACCAGCCCGGCGTTCACACCCCTGCACTCGACGGCAGCGAACAGCAGTCCCGGCGGTCCACGTCGCCTGGTTAGCGGACCGTGATGAATCGATGGTTAACGGGTCGGATGCGATGCTTCACACCCTTTGGGGCTCTTCGCTCGTTTAGCGGGCTTACCCGACGGTAGCTATTGGGGCATGAAGAACCTGATGAATGCGCCGCGGTTGGCCGCGGGCGCGCTGACCCTGTCGTTGACCGTCGTCGCCGTCCCCGGCGCCCCCGCTTGGGGCAGCGCGGTAACCCGGCCGCCGGGGAGGTTCGAAGTGGACAGCACCTCCGACGCTCCTGATCCGACGCCCGGGGACGGGCGGTGCCGCACCGCCGACGGCGTCTGCACGCTGCGCGCTGCGGTGATGGAGGCCAACGCACAGTCGGACTCGACCATCGTGGTCCCCGCCGGGCGGTACACCCTGCGCATCCGCCCGCTGGCCGGCCGCGCCTTCACCGACTACACCCTCGCCGACACCGCGCACGGCAACCTGAAGATCTTCAAGCCCACCACCATCGTGGGTGCCGGCCGGGACCGTACGGTCATCGACGGCGGTCGGCTCGACCGGGTCTTCACCGTCCTGCGACCGGCCACCATCTCGGACCTCACCATTACCGGCGGCGTGTCGGCCCCGGTCGCCTCGGTCTACAACTACTACGGCGGGGGCGCCGCGCTGAACGCATCCGACCTCACGATGGAGCGGGTCCGGCTCACCGGCAACAGCGCCCGCTTCGGCGGCGCGGTCCAGAGCATCCCGTTCACCTCCTTCACCCTGCGCGACAGCCTGGTGGACGACAACGAGGCAGGTGAGGCCGGCGGGCTGCGGTTCGACTCGGTCGGCCTGGTCGAGCGGTCGACGATCACCCGCAACCGGGTCAGCAATCCGCACGACCCCACCCGCCCGGGGGAACTGGCCGGGCTGGGCGGTGGCATTGACGTCCGCGGCGTACGTACCGTCACCGTGGTCGACTCCGAGGTGACCGAGAACTACGCCGAGGACGGCGGGGGCGGTATCAACATCTCCCTGGCCTACCTGCCGGGGAGCACCGAGGACCGGTCCGGACCCGGCGCGGTGGAGCTGAAGGATTCCGTGATCAGCGGAAACACGAGCCGAAGTGGTCCAGGCAACTGCCGGGCCGTCCGGGCGCGCATCGTCGACCTCGGCGGCACCACCGACTCCGACGGCAGCTGCGCGACCACCCGGTAGCCCACCGGGCGGCCTCGCGCGGGTTGACCGGATCTGCTGGCGCCGCCCACTGGCGCCCGGTTTCATGCCGAATGCCGGGGTTTACTGACCGTGACGGCTACAGGATCGACTCAAGAGTCGACGTGATCTAGGTACGTCCTGCCGAATCAGGTACCGTCGCCTGTCACACCGTCTTTGCACCAACACTGGCTGCCTGTCACACGGGCGCCGAACCGGAGGGACACAGCGTGACTTTCCACAGCGCAGTCCGTAAGGCTGGCCTGATCGTGGCGATCGCCGCCCTCGCGGTGAGCGCGGGATGCGCCAAGAAGGATGACAGTGAGGTCCAGGCCAGCGGGGTCAAGCTCGTCGAGAAGGGCAAGCTGACCGTCTGCACCCACCTGCCGTACGCGCCGTTCCAGTCCAAGGATCCCAGCGGCAAGGTGATCGGGTTCGACGTCGACGTGATGGACCTGGTCGCCAAGGAACTGGGCGTGGAACAGAAGATCGTCGATACACCGTTCGAGGGGATCAAGTCCGGCCAGGACCTGAACACCGGCAAGTGCGACGCGGCTGCCGCCGGCATGACGATCACCGAGGAACGGCAGAAGGTGATGAACTTCTCCGACCCGTACTTCGACGCGACGCAGGCGATGTTGGTCAAGACCGGCAAGCCGCTCAAGTCGCTGGACGACCTCAAGGGGAAGAAGCTGGGCGTCCAGGCGGCGACCACGGGCCGTGACTACGCCCGGAAGTTCGAGAAGGAGAAGGGCCTGCAACTCGTCGAGTTCGAGGATCTCGCCGCCCTGCAGCAGGCCCTCGCCAACGGCCAGGTGGAGGCCGCCATCAACGACCTGCCGGTCTGGACCGAGTACATCAAGGAGCACCCCGGCGGCTTCGAGGTGGCGGCCGAGTTCGACACCGGCGAGCAGTACGGGTTCTCGGTGAAGAAGGACAGCAACCCGGAACTGCTCAAGAAGATCAACGAGGTGCTGGCCAAGGCCAAGCAGGACGGCAGGTACGACGCCGTCTACGAGAAGTGGATCGGCAAGCGGCCGAACGCCTGATCGAACCCCACGACGGAGGGTGCGCGCCTGTCGCGCGCCCTCCGCGTATTCAACCTGCGCGTAGCAAGGAGCATCGAACAGTGAAGCTGCGACGCCGCCAGCGAGAGCGGCTGTTCCTTTGGCTCCAGTACCTGGCCTTCATCGCCTTCATCGCCGCGGTGATCTTCGCCGCGGACTGGGACAGGCTCAGCGAGGCGTTCTTCCGCGTCGACATCATCAAGTCGATGTTCCCGACGATCATCACCGTCGCGCTGCGCAATACGATCCTCTACACGCTGGGTGCGTTCGCCTTCGGCCTCGTGTTCGGCACCATCCTCGCGCTGATGCGGCTGTCCCGGGTGGCGCCGTACCGCTGGGTCGCAACCGCGTACATCGAGCTGTTCCGGGGTCTGCCCGCGCTGCTGGTGCTCTTCCTCGTCGGGTACGGCATTCCGATCGCCTTCCCGGAGCGCGAGATTCCGGGCGGCGTGTTCGGTTCGATCGCGATCGGTCTCGGGTTGACCGCCGCGGCGTACATGGCCGAGACCATCCGGGCGGGCATCCAGGCCGTGCCGAAGGGGCAGATGGAGGCGGCGCGCACCCTCGGCATGTCGCACTTCACCGCGATGCGCACCATTGTCATCCCGCAGGCGTTCCGGGTCGTGATCCCGCCGCTGACGAACGAACTCATCCTGCTCACCAAGGACTCGTCGCTCGCGTACGTGCTCGGCGTGACCGCGCAGACCATCGAGGTCACCAAGTTCGGTCGGGACACGCTGAACGACCGGGTGAACGCCACCCCGCTGCTGGTGGCCGGGTTCGCCTACCTGGTCATCACGCTGCCCCTCTCCCAGGTGGTACGACGTCTCGAACTCCGCTACGCCAAGGCTCGGTGACGAACATGACGCCCACCCAACCCCGCCCCGCCGTCGAGATCCGCGACCTGCACAAGTCCTTCGGTCCGCTCGAAGTGCTCAAGGGCATCGACTTCGAGGTCGGCCACGGCGAGGTGGTCTGCGTCATCGGGCCGTCCGGATCCGGCAAGTCGACGCTGCTGCGGTGCGTCAACCTGCTGGAGGAGCCGACCGCCGGCAAGATCTGGGTGAACGGGGTCGAGATGACCGACCCGGATGTCGAGATCGACTCCGTACGTCGCGGCATCGGGATGGTCTTCCAGTCGTTCAACCTCTTCCCGCACCTGACCGTGCTGAACAACCTCACCATCGCCCAGCGCCGGGTGCTCCGGCGCGGTCGCGCCGAGGCAGAGCGGATCGCGCGCAACAACCTGGAGCGGGTCGGGCTGACCGACAAGGCCGACGCGTTCCCGGCGCAACTCTCCGGCGGGCAGCAGCAGCGGGTGGCGATCGCCCGGTCGCTGTCGATGGAGCCCAAGCTGATGCTCTTCGACGAGCCGACCTCCGCGCTCGATCCGGAACTGGTCGGTGACGTGCTCACCGTTATGCGCAACCTGGCTGAGGACGGCATGACGATGATGGTGGTCACCCACGAGATGGCGTTCGCCAGGGACGTGGCCGACCGGGTCGTGTTCATGGATGGCGGCGTGGTGGTCGAGCAGGGGCCGCCGCAGGAGGTGCTCGGTGCGCCGCGGCACGAACGGACCCGCTCGTTCCTCTCTCGGGTCCTCGATCCGACCCAGGTCGCGCAGCTTGGTCAGCCCGACCAGTCGCCCGAGCCGCCGGAACCGCCTCGCCTGCCGGCCGACGGCCGCCACAATCTGTGACAGCCGCTCATCGTGACCTGCCGTGCCGGAACCGTACCGGAGGGCGGGCATAGGACGCCGCTGTATTGACCCGTCCCGCGTCAGCTTCTCCTGAACGCCGCTTCGCTGTGTCGATCCCCGTGGTGGCGGATGCGATGTTCCTACCGCGGTGAGCGCGGCTGTGCGGACTGCCGCCGTCGCCGGCGTGGCGGATGCGGTGTGGCCGTGTCCTGTCCTGATGGATGCGGACGTTCGATGCGGGTGGGGTTGCCCCGTACGAGCTCGTCGTGGATGCGCCATCGGGCGGTGGTGGCGGCGCGCCGCGCTGTCTCGTCGCCGTGCTCGATGCGCTGGCGCAGCAACTGGATGGCGATGCGGCGGTTGAGGCTGAACTGCCGCTCGGTGTCGACCACGACGACGAGGCCGGAGGGACGGTGGGTCGCCCGTACCGCCGTGCTGGCCTTGTTGCGGTGCTGACCGCCGGGGCCGCCGGTACGGCAGGCGACGATGTCGACATCCGCTTCCGTAAAGGTCGTGACCGGGCTGTCGACCCGGCACGGTCGGACGGTGACGTACCAGTTCTTTCGGCCGGCGTCCGCGCGGTAGGGGCTGGGGGCCTGCCAGCACAGGGTTCCGCTCCACGAGGCGGCGAACGCCTCGGCGCCGGCGCCGGAGATCTCGACCAGTGCCGACCGGTAGGTGCCGGGCCGGTCCCCGGGTACGGTCTGGACCCGATGGGTCACGAGGTTCTGCCGGGTGGCGTCGGTCGCCAGACGGCCCAGCAGCTGGGCCAGCGCCCAGGCGCACTCCTGCGGGCCACGCCCGGCGGACATGAGCAGGTGGACGTTCATGGCCGGCCCCGCTCACGGCGGTGGTTCCGGCGGTCCGGTCGGGGCGTGGACCCGATGTCGGGCGTCTTGTAGGTGACAAGGGGGACCGTGGTGGCCACGGGGGTGGCCAGGTCGTGGTCGACGAGGTCGCTGATCACCTGCTCGATGCGTTTGTAGGCAGTGGGTGCCTCCTCGAAGAGCAGTTGACGGTCCCCGCACACCACCAGCGACCCCACCGGGGTACGGCGCAGTTCCTCGACGGTGTGCTTGGCCCGGCCCCGGCGCAGGGCGTCCGCCCGGGACATCTTGCGGCCCGCGCCGTGGGCGACGGAGTGGTTGGCATCCGGGCCGGCGTGGGCGGCCACGAGGTAGGAGGGAGTGCCGCGCGTACCGGCGATGAGCACGTCGCGGCCGTCACCCGGGGCCGCGCCCTTGCGGTGCAGGTAGACCCCGTCGCGGACCTCGACCAGGTTGTGGCACTGATCGACGATCGGCTCGGTGGGTTCCGCTCCCAGGGCGTGGGCGACCCGGGCGGCCATCAGCCGCCGGTTGAGCGAACCCCAGCGTACGGCGTCGTCATGCATCGCCAGGTAGGCGGCGGCATCAGGGGTGCGGCCCGCGCCGTGGACCTCGGTGTGCGCCCGCAGGATCCGCTCGCCCAGCCCTCGGGAACCGCTGTGGACGATGAGAACGAGGTCGCCGGCGGCGAGCCCGAGACGGCTCGCGTGGCCCGGCTCGACGACGCTGGCGATCCGCGCCAGCTCGACGAAGTGGTTACCCCGGCCGACCGTTCCGAGGCCCTCGACGTGACCGGCGGGAACGTCGCCCTTCACGACGGCCCAGGCCGGGTCGTCGGCATCCCGCTCGGGGTCCAGCGGGCGGTCGAGGTCGGGGAATCGGGCGGCGAGCTTCTCGGGTACGGCGCGCTTGAGCTTCATGGGAAACACGGCAATGCCGCAACCGATGTCGGAGCCCACCAGGAACGGATACAACACGGTCGACGCCATGGCGGCGCCGATGGGGGCGCCCTTGCCCGGGTGCAGGTCCGGCATGCCGGCGACGTGGATCATGCCGTCGAGGGCGGCCACCTGCTGGCACTGCGCGAGGGCATTCGACTCGATCCAGCTTGTGGGGGAGGCGAACACGGTGACGGTGGCCGGGGTGGACGGCGGCAGGGACTCCCGCCGGGAGTGGTGCTGAGACAAGGACGCTCGCTTCTCGCGGAAGGGTACGGACGGGCGGCATGACGGCGCCGGTCGGCGCCGAGGTGGCCTGGAGCAGGGGGTGCTGTCCGTCAGAACGTCATGGACACCACCATCCCGGAGCCCACCGTGCGCGGCAAGCGACTTTCGACCGCGCGGGGCAGCGGGACAGCGGCCCGAAGACCCTCCGGCACCTCCTCGCCTGACCTGATCAGCGCGCGCTTCCCGCCTGCGCAGGCGTCACTCAGCCGCCGCGGGCGAACAGGGCCAGGCGTACCCGGTTGGGGCTGTTGGTCTTGGTCATCAGGCTGGTGATGTGGGTCTTCACCGTGGTGACGCCGATGTGCAGCCGGTCGGCGATCTCCGTGTTGGACAGCCCCTCGGCGACCAGGTTCAGCACGTCCTGCTCGCGCGCCGTCAGCCCCGGGGCCGGCTGCGGCGGCTCGGGGCGGGCGTGCACCGCGCGCTGGACCAGGCGTTGCAGCACCTCCTGGCTGAACGGGCTGTCGCCCACGGCGGCCCGGCGGACGCCGTCGAGCAGGTCGGCGGGGGGTGCGTCCTTGAGCAGGAACCCGCAGGCACCGGCGGTCAGGGCCGGATAGAGGTGGTCGTCGTCGCCGAAGGTGGTCAGCACGAGCACGCGGGTCGCGGGCCGGTCGGCGAGGATCCGGCTGGTCGCGGTGATCCCGTCGACGCCGGGCATGCGCAGGTCCATCACGACGACGTCGGGCACCAGCCGCGCGGCGAGGCTGATCGCGTCGCGACCGTTGTCGGCCTCGCCGACGACCTCGATGTCGGGCTGGGCGTCGCAGAGCATGCGCAGGCCCGCGCGGATGAGGTGCTGGTCGTCGACCAGCAGGACGCGGATCATGCGAGCTCCGTCTCATGGGGTGCGGCCGAGCCGGCACGGGGGACCGCCGGGCCGGCGGGCGCCAGGGGGGAAACGGTCGACGCGGCGGCCGGGAGCACGGTGCGTACCCGCCAACCCGCGCCGGTCGGGCCGGCCTCCAGCCGGCCGCCGAGGACCTCGACGCGCTCGCGCATGCCGGTGATGCCGTGGCCACCGCCGGGCGGTACCGCCGCCGGCACCCGGCCGCGCCCGTCGTCGCGGACCTCCCAGTGCACGGCCCCGTCGACCACGGACACCGCCAGGCGCGCCCGGGCGGACGTGCCGACGTGTTTGGCCACGTTGGTCAGCGCCTCCTGGGTCAGCCGCAACACCGCCAGGCCCCGGACGGCGTCGAGCGAACCGACCGCCGGGTCGATGTCGGCCTCCACGGTGACACCGGCCTGGCGGGCCCGGTCGACCGCCGCGCCGAGTGCCGCCGGAAGCGCCGCCGGCTCGATCGCGGTCAGGGCCGCGTCCCCGCGTACCCCGTCGGGATCGCGCAGGACCGCGACCAGCCGGCGCAGGTCCGCCAGGGCGGCGGTCCCCGTGCCGTGCACGTCGTCGAAGACCTCGCCCACCCGCGGATCCAGCTCCGTCAGCACGTGCCGGGCCACGCCCACCCGCAGCACCATCGACGCCACGTGATGCGCGACCACGTCGTGCAGCTCGCGGGCGATGGCGCTGCGTTCGTCCGCGCGGGCGGCGCGGCTCTCCGACTCGCGCCGGCGCTGCTCGGCCGCGGCCCGCTCCTCGGCCTGCCGGCCGAGCTCCCTGGTGGTGCGGATGACCAGGCCGAGCAGCAGCGGCACGCCGACCTCCACGGTCAGCCCGAAGACGCCGGAGAGGAACCGCCGGAACGGGTCGCCGATCGAGTCGGTCAGGTCCACCGCGGCCAGCAGCCCGGCGGCCAGCCAGATGAGCCGCGGCCGGTCCGCCCGCATGGCCAGCTCCAACAGGGCCCAGCTGGCACCGACCTGGTTGATCGTGGTGTCGTCGACGAGCTGGATGGCGACCGCCAGCAGCGCGGCCTGCGCCACCAGGTTGACCAGCGCCCGGCGGTGGCACACCAGCCCGACGGCGAACGCGACCAGCGCGAGGATCCACTGGGTGGTCGTCGGTGAGCGTCCGGCGTGGGCGCCGAAGACCAGGTAGCCGACGCCGCTGAGGTCGAGCAGCAGCATCCGCGCGAACGTGTCGCGCGCGTCGAAGAGCCGTCCCACCCACCCCATCGGATCAGCCTAGGCGCTGCGGCTCGCGGGCCGGAACGACCGCCGGCCGGGCCCACCTCGCCCGGAGACCGAGGTAGGCGGCCAGCCCGAGCGGCCCGAGCAGGATCGTCAGCACCAGCACCGGAGCCATGACCAGCGCCGGCACCCCCCGTTCCCGACTGTCCAGCCAGGCCCACCGGCCGACGAACAGGTCGAACCCGACCATGTGCGCCCAGGCCGCCGCCGCGCCGTCCGTGCTGCCGAGCAGGTCGCGCACCCCCGGCAGGGTCGGCGCCGTCACGGCCGGCAGCACGTCGGCGAGCGCCGGGAGCACCAGCAGCGCGTAGCTCACCAGGACCGGCAGCACGATCAGCGGAGAGGAGATGATCCGGGCGGTCCCGGACCAGCGCGGCAGCAGCAGCATCAGCGCCCAGAACGGCGCGGCCAGCGCGAAGGTCAGGGTGAACAGCGTCCCGGTCATCCGGCCAGCGCCAGTTCGCGGCGGCGTCGGCGGACGAGGACCAGTGCGGCGGCGCTCACGGTCGCGGCCGCCAGGGCCGCGGCGGCGGCCAGCGTGAGGGCGTCCGGCCGCAGCAGCGGCTGTCCGCGCAGCGCCTGCCAGGTCAACAACATCGTGAGTACGCCGTAGGCGGTGCCCGCGACGACCACCAGCCGCACCTGGCTGCGCTCGTCCAGCCACGTCCCGAGGAACCGGCTCAGCAGGATCGCCAGGATCGGCAGTGCCTGCAGGGCGTGCAGCCCCACGAAGTGCCCGATCCGCAGATCCCCGCCGGTGGTGCTCCAGCCGACCAGCGGAAGACCGGGCCCGCCGTCCGGTACGCCCACGCTGTGCGCCCCGGCGATCCCCTCGGCGGCCACGTCCTGGCCGGGCACCACCATCGGTATCGCCGCCAGCATGCCGAGCAGGGACAGGCCGAGCCCCCACCCGACCGCGTACCTGGCGACCCGGTCCGCCATCGGCTGCCGCAGGACCACGATGCCGATGACGAGGTGCGCGACGAAGAGCACCATGATCGACGCGCCCATCACCTGCCACAGCGCGGCGTTCAGCGGAGTCGTCTCGTTGTAGTGGCTGGTCGTGCCGCGCAGCACCTGCCCGACGATCACCGCCATCTCGGCCAGCGACATCGCGACGATGACCGTGCCCGCCCGCTCCGCGGTCCGGCTGCGTCGCGGCAGCAGGGAGAGCATCCAGGCGAGGGTGGTGCCGTACAGCACGAACGACACGGCGAACTTGAACGGCTTGAGCCAGATCGGGACGCCGGTGAGGACGCGGGGATCGGCGAGGATGCCGATCGCGGCGACGACGGCGAGCACCGCCATCCCCGCGACGAAGACCATCATGGGGCGGTGCCAGTGTGCCGCCCGGCGCAACGAGGTAGTCATACCTGTAGATGCTCGTGAACCGGTCGTCGGGCCGCGCCCGACCTCGGGCCCCGGTTGCGGCCGGCGGTCGGAGCCCGGTCTCCTCCCTCGGGAGGAGGCGGCGCACGGGCGCTACCCGGCGGTCGGCGCCACGCAGTAGACGTCCCCGGAGTTGACCTCGTGCGGCAGCGACCTGAGCCGCTCCGCCAGCTCCGTCGCCGACAGCCACTCCCCGAAGGCCAGGGCCATGTCGTCGCCGAAGGCGATGTTGAACGCGTCGAAGCCGAGCGCGGTGAGGCGGGCGACGCAGCGCCGCGCCACGGCCCGCTCGATCGTGGTGAACTCGAAGGACAACGCGGGCAGCGGGCGGCTCAGCCCCGCCAGCACCGCCTCCTCGAAGCCCTCCACATCGATCTTGACGAAGTTCGGCGTGCCGTGGCGGCGGATCAGGGAGTCGAGCGTCGTGCCGGCCACCTCGACCGTGGCGTCCCACACCTCGTCCTCCCAGCCGCCGGCGCCGTGCGCCGCCTGCAGGAAGTGCGAGGACGCCGTGGTCACCGTGGGATTGCGGGAGTTGACGTGCAGACGAACGCTGCCCTCGTCCGCTCCGCAGGCCGCCTCGACGACGACGACGTCGTCCTCCCCGGCATAGATGCGCCGGATGGCGCGCACGCACAGCTGTTGCGGCTCCACGGCCACGACGCGTGCCCCGAGGCGACGGAAGCTGCCGGTCCGGTCGCCCACGTGGGCCCCGATGTCGAAGACCACGTCGCCGGGCCGGACGAAGCGGGCGTAGAACTCGTCCATCGCCGCCTCACGCTCCGGATCGCCGTAGTAGGACTCCAGCGACCGGCGCAGCGACGACATGGCCGGATCAGCCTTGAGTGCCTCCACCGCGCGGGTACGAGCCCTCACCGGAAGACCGTAGCCCGGACCGGGCCCGGAAACGCCGGCAATCGACAACAGTCAGGCGATCCCCGGCCGGGCGGCGAGCCTACCGCCGGCCGCGGGTAGGGGCAGGATGGGTGGGTGGACATCGAGCCGGTCGACTGCGCCCCGCAGCAGCGGTTCCGGCAGCCGATCCTGGGGCAGCGCTGGGAGCACCTCACCTTCCTGCACTGGGCGGTCGCGCCGGAGGTGGTCGCGCCCCTGCTGCCCGCCGGCACCCGGCCGGACACGCTCGACGGGCTCAGCTACGTCGGCCTGATCGGGTTCCGGATGGTGGGGCTGGGCCTCGGCACCGGGCCGGGGGTGCCGTACTTCGGCAGCTTCGCAGAGACCAACGTCCGGCTCTACTCGGTCGACCACACCGGCCGGCGGGCCGTGGTGTTCCGTTCGCTCGACGCGTCCCGGCTGGTGCCGGTGCTGGTCGCCCGGGCGACCCTGCGACTGCCGTACCTGTGGTCGGCGATGCGCTTGGACCGCGACGGTGACCGCTACACCTACCGGTGTCGGCGGCGCTGGCCCGGACCGGTCGGAGCGACGAGCCGGATGGTGGTACGGGTGGGGGAGCCGATCGCCGACCCGACCCCGCTGGAGCACTTCGTCACCGCCCGCTGGGGGCTGCACACCCGCGCGTACGGGCGCACGCTGCACCTGCCGAACTGGCATCCCCGTTGGCCGCTGCACCGGGCCGAGCTGCTGCGCCTGGACGACGAACTGGTCGCCGCCGCCGGGTTGCCGCCGCCGGCGGGACCGCCGGCCAGTGTGCTGTATTCGCCCGGCGTCCCGGTCCGGTTCGGCCCGCCGGTCACCCTGCCCGAGACCCGGTGACCGCCGCTCCCGTCGCTCGGCGAGGTGGGACGGGACCGCAGCGCCGCCGTCATCTGGTGGCGGTGGCCGACAGGATGGGCAGGCGGGCCAGGACGTTGGCGGTCGCGACCCGCACCGGATCGGGGTCGGCCCAGCTCCAGTTCGGGTGGGCCCGGTTGGTGAGGAGCACGAAGACGGTCCGGCGGGCGGGGCTCACCAGCAGCGACGTGCCGGTGAAGCCGGTGTGCCCGAAGGTGGTGGGGGCGCTGAGCCGACCCATGAACCACGGCTGGTGCAGCACCACGCCGAGCCCGTGGTCGGCGGTCCGGTTCGGGCGTTCCGGGTCGACGGCGGGCAGCCCGGCGTTGGCGTTGGTCAGCATCCGGCGGACGGTGCTCTCGGCCAGGATCCGCTGTCCGCCGTACGTGCCGCCGTCGAGCAGCAACTGGCCGATGACGGCGACCTCCTGGGCGGTGCTGAAGATGCCGGCGTGCCCGGCGATGCCGCCCAGGTGGTTGGCCACGTCGTCGTGCACCACGCCCCGGAGCAGCCCGCGGGAGGAGCGCGCGTCGGTGGCGACCAGCCGGGTGGCCCGGTCGGTGGCGCTGAGCCAGGTGTTCGGGTTGAAGCCGGTCCAGCGCAGCCCGAGCGGGTCGGTCAGCTCGGTCTTCAGCGCCTGGTCCAGCCGCTGCCCGGTCACCTTCTCCACCAGCTTGCCCACGACCATCAGCCCCACGCTCGAGTAGCGGAACATCCGGCCCGGTATCGCCCCGCCGACCAGAGGGGTGGCCAGGACGGCCTGCCACTTCTCGGCCAGCGTGGCGTAGCCGGTCACCGTGGCACCCACGGGGAGCCCGCTGGTGTGCGCGAGCAGCATCGCCACCGTGACGGCCGACTTGCCGGCGCCGGTGAACTCCGGCAGGTAGCTCACCACCGGCGCGTCGAGGTCGAGTCGGCCCTTGTCGACCTGCCGCAGGGCGAGGATGGATGTGTAGACCTTGGTGATCGAGGCGAGGTCGAAGATGGAGTCGGTGCGCATCCGGACCCGCTCGCCGGCGGGCAGGAGGACCGGCCCGGCACCGAAGCGCAGGGCCTCGCCGACGGCCGTCTCGGCGTACGGCTGCCCGCCGTTGAGCGCGAGCGCGACCGCCCCGGCGTACATCGGGTGGGCGGGGTTCTGGCTGGTCGGCTTCAGGTGGCCGGTGAGCACGGTGGTCAGCCGCCGGCTGACCGGGGAGGTGCGGACGACCGGCTCGGCGACCGCGGCGGCGCCCTGGCCCGGGGCCGACGCGCCCGGCGTCCGCCACGAGCCGGCGTGGCCCGCCGGCGGTGCCGCCCGGCAGCCGGCGAGTGCCGCGGTGGCGGCGGAGAGCCCGAGTCCGAGCAGCGAGCGACGGTTGACCGGCATGGCTGGATCATGCCAGGCCAGCGGGTGCGGAGACACCGTCCGGAACACCGCCGTGGTCGCCGCCACCTGGCGCCTCGTCGAGCACGTCGCCGGCGGGGTCATCGACCGCGCCGCACCGCTAGGCCGGTGGCTCGTCGCCGGCCCGTTCGTGCCAGCGGGCGCGCCAGGCGGCCTCGTGCTTCTCGTAGCTCGTCCGCTCGTTGAGGGCGGCCTGCCGCAGGGCTCGCCGGGCGTCCGCCATCACCACGACCTCGACGGCCACCAACGCCACGCAGATCGCGGTCAGCAGGGCGAAGGCGGCCAACCCCGGCAGGTGCGTCGCGACCGGGATGGCGGCGATGAGCACGAGCACGGTGCCGACCCGGCTCCAGGACAGGGTGTGCAGGGTGCGCAGCTGGAACAGCATGTCCGCGCACAGGTAGCAGATCACCCCGCCGAACAGCAGCGGTACGCCGGGACCGTGCGCCGGCTCGGCGAGGTCGATCGACGGGTTGGCGATCTGCCGCACGATTTCCTCGGCCCCCAGGGCGAACAGGATCACCCCGGCGATCATCACCAGGTGCAGGTAGGCGTACGCGTCGCGGGCCATCGACACCCGGGCCTGCCCCTGCGCGACGTGCTGCGCGATCCGGGCGGCCGGTGCGACCACGTCGTAGTGCGCCCACCACAGGGCGGCGGTGAAGACGATGCCCAGCACGGCCGCGGTGATCGCCGGCCAGGTGACCGGCTGGCCGAGGAGGTTGCCGCCGACGCCGACGGAGATGATCGACTCGCCCAGCGCGATGATCAGAATGAGGTCGTAGCGCTCCGTCCAGTGTTCGGCGGAGGTGACCATCCAGCCCCACGCGCCAGCGACCAGTCCGGCGCTGTACTGCAACAGGACGACGCTGACCCACAGCCCGTCCCGGACCAGCCCGGCCGCGCCCGCGTCCTCGATCCGCGGCGGGATCAGCGCGGCGCCCAGCAGCAGCAGGGTGCTGGCCACCAGCTCCGGGGAGTACTTCAACAGCAGTCGCCGCTCGCCCGGCCGCTCCTTGGCGACGTGCCAGTACAGCAGCAGGTGCACCCCGCGGAACACCACGTAACTGATCGCCACCACCATCGGCCCGGCGGCCGTCTGTTTCGGGTGGTCGAACGCCTGCGGCAGCGACAACGCGAAGCAGAACACCGCCGCCATCCCGGCGACCATCAGCACCGGGACGAAGCCTTCGCCCAACCGGACCCGGGTGGCCACCACGCTGTGCACCACCCAGCACCACCACAGCACGGCCAGCACGAGCATGGCGTGCAGCAGTTGCCGGCCGGTGATGTTGGCGGCGGTGGCCCGGGTGATGATGAAGAAGGAGAAGACGAAGACCAGGTCGAAGAAGACCTCGAACCGGTCCACCCGGGCGCCCGGGGCGATCCCGACGGCCGGCCCCAGTCGCCCGCGCCACCGGTTTCCCACCAACCCACTGTGCCAGCCGAGGATCGGCCGGGGGTCGAATTGGCAGCCGGCCCCTTCGCCCGATCGCTACTCGCACCTGTCCTCGGAGCCCCGACCGTACGGTTCGCAGCAGTCGACGCGGTGCCGGTACACCCGCAGGTCACGCCCGTGCCGGTGGGCCCGCTCCGAGGTGATCTCGTACAGGCAGGCCTGCCAGAGGACGGTCTCCCCGCCGCCGGGGACGACCTGGCCGTCACCCGGCCCGCCGCGCAGCAGCACCTCCATTCGATCGACGCTACGTGGTGTCCGGGGCGGGAGCGGGCGGTACGCCGCTCTGCCCGCCGGCGGCAGCTGGGTGACCGATGCCGTGGGACCGGTCGATGCCGGTGCGGCGGTCCCGATCAGGGTCCGACTTTCACCCAGGTGTGGACCTGACCGTCCTCCTCCCTCATACTTAGGCGGATGGCTAAGTATTCCGGCGATGGTGGCGGCGCGGTCGACGCGTCGCTGGACGACGTGTTCCACGCGTTGTCGGACCCCACCCGCCGGCGCGTCGTCGAACTCCTGGGCCGGGGCCCCGCCACGACGAGCGACCTCGCGCGTCCGTTCGAGATGGCACTGCCGTCGTTCACCCAGCATCTGAGTGTTCTCGAACGCTCGGGCCTGGTGACCTCGGAGAAGAAGGGACGGGTGCGGACCTACCGCCTGGCGCCCCGGTCGCTGGAGCGGGCCGACAGTTGGCTCGCCGCGCAACGTGCGCTCTGGACCCGCCGCCTCGATCAACTCGATTCGCTTCTCTACGACCTGAAGGAGCAGCAGACATGACCGCCTACACCACGAACCCCGAGCTCGACCTCGTCCTGGAGCGCACCGTCGACGTCGCCCCGGAACTGGTCTGGAAGGCCTGGACCACGCCCGAGCTGATCGTGCGGTGGTTCGCCCCGAAGCCCTGGTCGACCTCGTCCTGCGAGATCGACCTCCAGCCCGGTGGCCGGTTCCACACCGTCATGCGCTCGCCTGAGGGTGAGGAGTTCCCCAGCGACGGCTGCACCCTGGTGGTCGAGGAGGGCTCGACGCTGGTGTTCACCTCCGCCCTGGGCCCGGGGTTCCGCCCGCAGGTCGCCGAGGACGGCTTCCCGTTCACCGCGGTGGTCCGCATCGCGCCGGACGGCGCCGGTACGAGGTACACCGCCACGGCGATCCACGCCGACGCCGCGGCCCGCAAGCAGCACGAGGACATGGGCTTCGCCGAGGGCTGGGGCGCGGCGCTCGACCAGTTGGTGGACGTCGTCAAGTCCCTCTGACCCACGACCGGGGCCCACATCGGAGCGGACCGGGCGGGGCGGTCGACGTCGGGCGCTCGCCCAAAGGCGGCGGCGGCCAGGGGTCGGCCGCCGCCGCCGGATCGCGTGAGGTCGACGTCAGCCGCGATGCCACTTCTGGTTCGCGCCGCCGGTGCACTCCCAGAGCTGGAGCACCGCGTCGTTGTTCGGGTTCCAGCCGGCGATGTCCACGCACTTGTTCGCCTGCGGGTTGACCAGGTCACCCGCCGCGCTGAGCACGAACTGCTGGGCCGGGTTGCCGGAGCAGGTCGCGATCTGGATGGCGGCGCCGTTGGCGGTGGAACCCCAGGCGACGTCCATGCACTTGTTGTTCTGGGTGCGCAGGGTGCCGTTGACGAACTCCCAGCGCTGGTTGGTGCCGCCGTGGCAGTCCCAGACGATGAGCCGCTGGCCGTCGGCGAAGTTCCAGTTGGGCACGTCGACGCACTTCTGGTGCCAGTTGCTGACCACCAGGTCGCCGGTGGCTGGCGGGGTGGTCGGCGGCGGTCCGGTCGGGCCGCCGGCGCCGAAGGGCGTCAGGGTGATGGCGGCCGAACGCGGATCGCCGCTGTGCACCAGCGACTCGAAGCCGCCGACGTCGTCGTAGGCGAAGCCGTACGCCTTACCGTCAACCATGTTGGCGTGGATGATCCGCGAGTAGTGGTTCGGGGCGCTGTTCCGGTAGAAGGTGGTGGCGTCGAGCCGCGGCTCGGTGTCGAACTGGCCGAGGGTGCCGCGGTTCAGCGCGGTGCAGAGGGTGCGCTTGATCTCCGGCTCGATGAACGGCGGGGTGTTCGGGGCGTTGAAGACGCCGTCGCAGCCCCACACGTTGCCGGTGGTCGGCCTGGCGACCGTCGCCACCTGGGCGCCGGACGAGTCGGTGAAGACCATGGTGGTGCCGACGGTGCGGCCGAAGAACCGGCGGTTCGGCTCGTTGGTGCGCGGCACGACCGTGAGGGTACGGCTGGTGTACGCGTTCCACGCCGAGCTGATGTACGAGTCGAGGTAGGCGGGGTCCATCAGGCCGGCGTCCATGGCCTTGCCCGGCGCGAGGACGCGCAGCACGGTGCCGTCGGCGCGGGTGACGACCGACCGGGCGAAGGCCGGCTGCGCCTTGACGGCGTTGATGACGTTGTTCCGGCCGTTGTTCAGCAACTCGCCGGTCTTCGTGGTGACGCCGCTGCCGCTGGTGACGGAGACGGCGTGCGGCACGGCGAACTGGTCCACCTGCGAGCTGTTCAACCACAGGCCGGCGTCGTTGTAGGTGAACTCGGACCAGTCGAACAGGACGTCCCGGTTCGGGTCGCCGGCCGCCCAGGGCGCGGGCTGGACGACCCCGTCCGGAGTGAGGCGGAAGTCGAGTTTGCGGCCGAACGAGAAGTACATGCGCCCGGAGATGAAGCGCGGAATCCGGACGGTGACGCTGCCGCCGTTGGGCGGGCCGGCGATCGACACGTCCGGCGCCGGGGTCGGTGGGATGCCGCCGGCGGGCCAGCGGGTGAACGCGCCGGCGGCGTTGACGTAGCCGAGGCCGCCGCCGGGGCGGATGTCGGTGCCCAGGATGTAGAGGTGGACCGCCTCGCTGCGGCCGGTGTTGTTGGCGACGGTGACGGGAAGCAGGTCGGGGCCGACGGCGAGCGCCCGGGTCTGGGTGGCGGTGAGCGTGACGGGTACGGCGAGCACGAGTGCGGCCAGCGCGCCGATGGCGGCGGCGAGTCGTGCCCGGTACGAGCGGCTGTTGGTCACGGGAACTCCTCGATGGTGGGGACGGGCACCATCTCGTCGACCCGGGGTCGCGGCCGGCCGACGAAGGGCGTGGGGATGGGGGTACGTCGCGCGGGACGGGTCTAGGCGCGCGACCACTTCTGGTTGGCGGCGCCGGTGCAGTCCCACAGTTGGAGCTTGCCGCCGTTGGTGGTGACCCGGTCGCGTACGTCGACGCAGCGGTTGGCGCTGAGGTTGACCAGGTCACCCGTTGCGGTGAGGGTGAACCGTTGGGCCGGGTTTCCGTTGCAGCTCACCAGGTTGACCTCGGTGCCGTTTGCGGTGCCGGCCCAGGCCGGGTCCATGCACTTGCCCATGGCGCGCAAGGTGCCGTCGGCGGCGAAGGTCCACGCCTGCGCGGCGGTGGTGTTGCAGTCCCAGATCTGCAGCTTGGCCCCGTCGACCGGGTTCGCGCCGGGGATGTCGATGCACCGGCCGCTCGCCGCGCCACGGAGTCGGGTGGTCCCCGGCGTCGGCTCGCCGCCGCCGGAGGTGTAGCCGGAGACCCGGACGTAGTCCACCAGCATCTGCTGCGGGAACTGGGTCGACCCGTCCGGGTAGCCCGGCCAGTTGCCGCCGACCGCCACGTTCAGGATCATGAAGAACGGGTGGTCGAACACCCAGCGGTTGCCGCCGAGCCGGGCGGGGTCGACGCGGTGGTACTCGACGCCGTCGAGGTACCAGACGATGGAGTTCGGCTCCCAGTCCACCCGGTAGGTGTGGAAGGCGTCGGCGAGCGGCGCGGCGATGGTCCGGCTGCCGGTGATCCCGCCCGCGCCGGAGTAGCCCGGGCCGTGGATGGTGCCGTAGACGGTGTTCGGCTCCCGGCCGATGTTCTCCATGATGTCGATCTCGCCGGCGTTCGGCCAGCCGACGCTGCCCATGTCGTTGCCGAGCATCCAGAACGCCGGCCAGATGCCCTGCCCCCGGGGAATCTTGATGCGGGCCTCGAAGCGGCCGTACGCCTGCGTGAAGGTGGCGGCGGTGAGCAGCCGGGCCGAGGTGTACTCGCACCGGCCGTAGTGGCACTGGTAGTTGGCCGGGTTCTCCCGGCGTGCGGTGATGACCAGGTTGCCCTGACCGTCGTGCACCGCGTTGCTGGTGCTGTTGGTGTAGTACTGCCGTTCGTTGTTGCCCCAGCCGCTGCCGCCGATGTCGAAGCGCCACCTGCTCTGGTCGACCGGGGTGCCGGCCGCGGCGTTGAATTCGTCCTGCCAGGTGATTCCGCCGATCGCCGCCTCGGCGGGGCGGGAGTCGACCGGTACGGCGAGGGCCACCATGGCGGCGACGAGCGCGGCGCCGGCGAGGGCGAGCGCGCGTGGCCGGCGGCGGGCGCGGATGGGAAACATGGGACCTCCTGCGGGACGGGCGCGAACCTGTCGCGGGTTCGACGGGGGGAGAAGCGACCGACGCGGCGGCGGGATCGGTGGGGTGTCGGGGGTGTCCGCCGCGGCGGGGAGAGCGGGTGGTGTCAGCCGCGACGCCATTTCTGGTTGGCGGTGCCCGCGCAGTCCCACAGTTGGAGGCGGGCGCCGTCGGAGTTGTTCCAGTCGGTGATGTCGACGCACTTGTTGGCCTGGGGGTTGACCAGGTCGCCGGCGGCGGAGAGGACGAACTGCTGGGCGGGGTTGCCGCTGCAGTTGGCGATCTGGATGGTGGCGCCGTTGGCGGTGGAGCCCCAGGCCACGTCCATGCACTTGTTGTTCTGGGTCCGCAGCGTCCCGCCGGTGAAGGCCCAGGCCTGGGCGCTGGTGCCGTTGCAGGTCCAGGTCTGCAGGGGTACGCCGTCGGAGAAGTTGGAGTTCGGCACGTCGATGCAGCGGTTGTTCCAGTTGCTGACGATCCGTTGCCCGCCGCCGGTGGTGACGAGCGACAGCCCGTAGACCCCGAGGATCTCGTTCACCGGCTGGAACCAGGTGGTGCCGCCGGAGGAGCAGTTTCCGGAGCCGCCGGAGGTCACCCCCTGGGCCTGGTTACCCGAGACCCACGCGCCGCCCGAGTCGCCGCCCTCGGCGCAGGCGTTGCTGCGGCTCAGCCCCGACACGGCTCCCTGCGGGTAGACGACGGTCTCGTTGCGGCCGAGGATGGTGCCGCAGCGCCAGCCGGTGGTGCGCCCGGAGCGGCAGACCGAGCTGCCGATGGCCGCGTCCTGCGATCCGGCCACGGTCACGTTGCCGCCGGAGTAGCTGTTGACCCACGGCTGCGGTGTCCAGGAACTGTTGGTGCGCACCCAGGCGTAGTCGTCGCCGGGGAACGACGAGCCGGCGAACGTGCCCTGCGAGACGTTGTTGAAGCCGAGGGTCGGGCTGCCGACGCGTCCACAGTGGCCGGCCGTGACGAACCCGCCGACGACCGCGAAGCCGACCGAGCACAGGGTGTTGCCGTTGATGACGTACTGGTCGCCGCCGCGGATGTCGTAGAGCGGGCGCGGGGCGGCCGGGGAGGTGACCACCCGGACGGCGTCGGCGGGAACGCCGCTGGCCCGGACGTACGCGGTGGCCGCGGCGGTGGCGCCGGGTCGGGCCGTCACGACGACGCTGTTGCTGACAACGTCGACGTGCCAGCCGTGGAGGTCCCGGGCGTCGGCCCTGGCGCGCCGCCTGTCCAGCGCCCGTTTGACCGCGTCGAGCGTGCTCTCGCTGCGGCCGGCGACGGTGACGTCGGCGCCCTCGGCGCGGACCACCGGGGCGAGCGCGGGATCGGTGACGGCCACGGTGAGGCGGTTGCCGTCGGTGGGCAGCCACGCGCCGGCGTAGGCGGGGCCGAGCTTCGCGCGCAGCCGCCGCTCGACCGTCGGGGCGGCGGCCTCGGTGCGCAGGCGGTCGCCCACCTGTGCGGCGGTGAGGCCCAGGTCGCGGCGCATCGCGTCGACCAGGCCCGGCGGGAGGTCCGCCGGGGCGGCGCGGTGGGTGGCGGCGGTGGTGGCCGGCGGGCCGGCGACGCCCGCCGCCGGCGCCGCGCCGACGAGCAGGAGAGCGGCGGCGAACGAGCCGAGCAAGCGCGGATGTGGGGACATGGGGTCCTCCCGAGGTACGGCGAGGGCGGCGGGCGGGGCGGGCGAGAGAGCGCTCTCGCGATGAAGTTTGTCGATGGTTAACAAATCTGTCAAGAAGGTTGCCTATTGTGCGCCCCGGACGCGCCCGAGCCCGCCCGGTCAGCCGGCCCGGCGATGGCCGGCCGGCGGCCTCACGCGCCGACGGTGTCGGTGGACAGCAGTCCGTGGCCGTCGAGCGGCCGGTCGCCGCCGCTGCGCTGCTGCTTCACCCGGTAGAGGCGCCGGTCGGCCACGTGCAGCAGAGTCTCCAGCGTGTCCCCGTCGTGCGGGGCGGTGGCCGCGCCGATGCTGACGCCGGTGTGCCGGCGTACCGCCGCCTCGATCCGGGCCGCCACCGTCCGTGCCGTCGCCTCGTCGGCGTCGCTGAGGACGACCACGAACTCGTCGCCGCCGACCCGGGCGACGGCGTCCTCGGGGCGCAGCACCTCCCGCGTCGCCGCCACCGTCCGCTTCAGCAGCTCGTCGCCGGCGGCGTGCCCGAGGCGGTCGTTGACGCTCTTGAAATCGTCGAGATCCAGACAGAGCATGGCCGGGCCGGCGCGACCGCATCTGCGGAACAGGTGTTGGGTGAAGTCCGCCAGGCCGCGCCGGTTCAGGGCGCCGGTCAACGGGTCCAGCGCCGCCAGGGCGCGCAGCTGGGACCGCTGCCGCGCCAGCTTCCGGGTCTGCGTGCCGCAGACCGAGATCAGGACCAGCATGCCCGCCATGTAGAGGAAGACGTGGCCGGGCCGTGGCGGTTGCCCGAGGGCGGCCACGGCGAGGTACGACGCGAGCAGGAGCGCCTCCAGCGCCATCATCAGCCGCAGGTGCGGGGTGTAGGTGGCCACGAACACCGTGGTGGTCACGAACCCCAGGGCGGCCGGTGAGGCGGCCCCGCCGTCGCAGTACGCGCCGAGCGCCGCCATGGCGATGGTGACCAGCAGGATGGTGAACGAGACCCGGTAGCCGGCGGCCTTCGTGGTCACCGTCCGTGCCGCCCAGACGCCGACGGCGCCGGACGCCATCCCGCAGCTGTAGGCGGCGAGCATCAGGGGCCGATGCGGCTCGCCGGGCGTCATCAGGCAGTAGAGGGCGGCGATGCCGTGCGAGACCACGTGCAACGCCGCGGTGAGCAGCATCCTTCGCCGGCGCTCGTTCACTCCGCCCACCGCACCCTGACGACGGCTCCTGAGGAGGCAGCAGCACGAACGGTCGGGGTGGCCATGTCGGTGGTACGTGTCGAGGCCGCTGCGCGGAGGGGCCCTGCCACGCCGCTATTCAATGATGTGTGTTACATCACCGTCAATACCCGAAACGGCGCATCTGTGCTGGCCAGCGCGCAGGTGGCCGAATTCGGCCGGCCGACGCACTGTGCGTGCTCGTCCCGCTGCGCCCCGCGCTGGCCGGTCACGGGGGGATGACAGCGATCCCGCGGCGTGCCACCATACCGACCAGTCGGTATTCCATCCCGAGGGGGCCCGCGATGCCGGGAACGACCGCGACGCGTACCGCGTACCGCACCTGTCCGCTCTGCGAGGCGACCTGCGGGCTGACCCTGACCATCGCCGACGACCGGGTGACGCACGCCCGGGGCGACCGCGAGAACGTCTTCAGCCACGGCTTCGTCTGCCCTAAGGGAGCAGCGTTCCCGCAGCTCCTCGCCGACCCGGACCGCCTGCGCCGACCGCTGCTGCGGGTCGACGGCACGCTGCGCGAGGTGGGCTGGGACGAGGCGTTCGCCGCCGTCGAGGCCGGCCTGACCGCCGCCCGGGCCGGCGGCCGCGACGCGGTCGCCGCCTACCTCGGCAACCCCACCGTGCACACGATGGCCGGCGGGCTCTACGCCGGCCCCCTTTTGCGGGCGCTCGGCACCCGCAACGTCTTCACCGCCAGCACCGTCGACCAGATGCCCAAGCACGTCTCCTCCGGCTACCTGTACGGCGACCCCAACACCATCCCGGTACCCGATCTCGACCGCACCGACCTGCTGGTGCTGCTCGGCGCCAACCCCTGGGAGTCCAACGGCAGCCTCTGCACCGCGCCCGACTTCCCGGGCCGGCTGCGGGCGTTGCAGGCACGCGGCGGCCGGTTCCTGGTCGTCGACCCCCGGCGCACCCGCACCGCGGCGGCCGCCGACGAGCACCTGCCCATCCGGCCCGGCACCGACGCGCTGTTGCTCTTCGCCCTCGTGCACACGCTCTTCGACGAGAACCTGGTCCGGCTCGGCCGGCTGGCGGAACACGTCACCGGCCTGGACGACGTCCGGGACCTGGCCACCGCGTTCGCGCCCGAGCGGGTGGCCGACCGGTGCGCGGTGCCCGCGCCGCGCATCCGGCAGCTCGCCCGGGAACTGGCGGCCGCCCCCACCGCCGCCGTCTACGGACGCGTCGGCACCTGCACGGTCGCGTTCGGCACGCTGACCAGCTGGCTGGTCGACGTGGTCAACGTGCTGACCGGCAACCTGGACCGGCCCGGCGGGGCGATGTTCCCGCTCGCCGCCCACCAGCGAACCCGGGCCGCCGGCCCCGGCAGGGGGTTCCGCACCGGGCGCTGGGCCAGCCGGGTGCGGGGCCTGCCCGAGGTCAAGGGCGAACTGCCGGTCGCCACCCTCGCCGACGAGATCGAGACGCCGGGGGAGGGCCGAATCCGGGCGTTGATCACCGTCGCCGGTAACCCGGTGCTCTCCACCGCCAACAGCGAGCGGCTGGACCGCGCGCTCGCCTCGCTCGACTTCATGGTCAGCGTCGACCCGTACCTGAACGAGACCACCCGGCACGCGGACGTGGTGCTGCCGCCGCCCGACCCCGCCCGCGCCGGCCACTACGACTTCGCCTTCCTCACCCTGGCCGTGCGCAACGTCGCGAGCTACTCGCCGCCCGTCCTGCCGCTGGCGCCCGACAGCCTCGACGAGTGCGACATCCTCGCCCGGCTCACGCTGATCGCCGCCGGGCAGGGCGCCGACGCCGACCCGACGGGGCTGCACGAACAGCTGCTCGGCCAGGTGCTCGCCGACGCCGCCGAGGCACTGGACCGGCCCGCGGAGGAGCTGCGGGCGCTAATCGCCGGGGACCGGCCGGCCGAACGCCTGCTCGACGCGCGGCTGCGGCTCGGCGCGTACGGCGACCGGTTCGGACAGCAACCGGACGGGCTGTCCCTGACCCGGCTGCTGGAGCACCCGCACGGCGTCGACCTCGGGGCGCTGCGACCGCGGCTGCCGGAGGTGCTGCGCACCCCGAGCGGCACCGTCGAGCTCTGCCCGCCGCCGATCGCCGCCGACGTGGCCCGGCTGCGCGACGCCCGCGACGCGCCCCCGGAGGGCTTCGTCCTGGTCGGGCGCCGGCACCTGCGGTCCAACAACAGCTGGATGCACAACGTGCCGGCGCTGGTGAAGGGCCGCGACCGCTGCACCCTGCAGGTGCACCCGGAGGACGCGGCGAAGCTCGGGTTGGCCGCCGGGGAGGACGCCCGCGTCACCTCGCGGGTCGGCTCGCTCGTCGTGGCCGTGGAGGTCACCTCCGACACCATGCCCGGCGTGGTCAGCCTGCCGCACGGGTGGGGCCACGACGTGCCCGGCACCCGGCAGGCGGTGGCCCGCGCCCACGCCGGCGTCAACGCCAACGTGCTCACCGACGAGACGGCCGTCGACCCGCTCTCCGGAAACGTCGTGCTCAACGGCATCCCGGTGCGGGTCCAGCCGGCCTGATCGGCGGCGACTTGCGTACGCTGGCGCACCGGGCCGGCGGGCGGCCCGGAGGGGCGGGGGCACCGGTGGGTCGGACGGGCGACGGGGAGGCGCTGCCGCAGCGGCTGCTGGCGGTCGCCACCAGGCTGTTCGCGGAGAAGGGCTTCGAGAAGACCTCGGTGCAGGAGATCGTCGAGGCCGCCGGGGTCACCAAGGGCGCGATGTACCACTACTTCGCCGCCAAGGACGACCTGCTCCAGGAGATCTACCAGCGGCTGCTGCGCATGCAGCGCGACCGCCTGGAGGCCATCATGGCCCGCGACCAGCCGGTGGCGTTGCGGCTGCGGGCGGCCGCCGCCGACGTGGTGGTGACCGCGATCGCCAACCTGGACGACGCCACGATCTTCCTCCAGTCGATGCACCTGCTCTCGGCCGACCGCCGGCGCGCGGTGCGGGCGGTCCGCCGGGAGTACCACGAACGCTTCCGTGAGCTGGTGGAGGAGGGCCAGCGCGCCGGGACGTTCCGCGCCGACGTCCCGGCCGACCTGGCCGTCGACTACTTCTTCGGCGCGGTGCACCACCTCGGCGCCTGGTTCCGCGCCGGCGGCCGGCTCACCGCCGAGCAGGTCGGCGCGCACTTCGCCGACCTGCTGCTCTCCTCGCTGCGCCCGGACCCGCCCGCCGACCCGCGGCCGTCGCGGTGACGGTGCGATGTCGGGCCGGTCGCACCCGTCGAGCCGCGCCGCTGCTGGCCGCGCCCGTCGTTCGCCGGCCAGCCGCGCGAGCAGAGCCGGCCGCTACGCCGCCTGCTCCCCTCGACGGGGGAGCTTCCAGTCCGGCCGGACGAAGTGGCAGGTGTAACCACCGGGATTGCGCTCCAGGTAGTCCTGGTGTTCGGGCTCGGCCTCCCAGAACGGGCCGGCGGGGGTGACCTCGGTGACCACCTTGCCCGGCCACAGGCCGGAGGCGTCGACGTCGGCGATCGTGTCCTCCGCGACCTGCCGCTGCTGCTCGTCGGTGTAGAAGATGGCCGACCGGTAGCTGACTCCCACGTCGCCGCCCTGACGATTCTTCGTGGTCGGGTCGTGGACCTGGAAGAAGAACTCGAGAAGATCCCGGTAGGACAGCTTCTCGGGGTCGTAGACGATCTCGATCGCCTCGGCATGGGTGCCGTGGTGGTAGTACGTGGCGTTCGGCACGTCCCCGCCGGTGTATCCCACCCTGGTGGCGAGCACGCCAGGGCGTTTCCGGATGAGATCCTGCATCCCCCAGAAGCAGCCGCCGGCCAGGATCGCCTTCTCCGTCGTCTCGCTCATCGCTCTGCCCTCCGGTGCGGGTGCTCGTGCTCGTACCTCGGGACCCGGTGCGTCCTGCTGGCGATCCTGGCCTTCCCGTTCCGGCTGCCACCATGCCGACCGACGAGAACCTGGCGGCCTGGTTCGGGCGACCCGCGCCGCGCGGGGCGCGCTTTTCGCCGGATCAGCAGAACCAGCCGTCCTGGACCCAGCCGCGGCGGTTGATGTGCCCGTAGGCGAAGCCGTAGACGTAGCCGCCGCTGCGCGGGCCCTCGACGAGGAAGGTCTGGCCCCGGTACAGGGTGCCCATCCAGGCGCCGTTGGGCTGGGTGCGGACGAACAGGTCGGCGGCGCAGACCGTCTCGCGCTGCCCGATCGTGCCGGTGTCGGCGTGCGCCGTGGTCGGTGCGGCGACGAGGGCGATGGTTCCCGCGAGCACGGTCGCCACCGCGCGGGCGACGGATCGGCTCACCATGAGTCGTACCCCCCGATGCACTCGATGCGCAGGTAGCCCCAGTCGTTGGGGCCGAAGTCGAAGGTCGCGGCCCAGCCGTTGTAGACCGGGTGCGCCCCGGGCGTGTGGCCGATCTTGTTGCCGTAGGGCAGGACCCGCTTCAGGCCGTAGGGGCCGCTGACCGAGTCGTAATTGTCGTAGAAGCTGGCGCTCTGGCAGGTGACCACGGCGTGCCGGGGCACCACCGGATCGGCCTGCGCCGGCACGGCGCCGAGCGTGGCCACCGCGGTGCCGATGGCCAGGACGGCGACTCCGTGCGGGATTCGTCGGGGCATGCCCACCTCCCGTCGCTGGGAAGACAATTGCCAGCCACGGTATCAAGAGCGTCAATATCTGTCGATGTCTGACCCATCGACGGGCACCGCTCGTCGGTGCGCTCGGGCGGCCACCTCCGCGGCCTTGCGGCGATGGGCAGCGGCGTCGTCGGGACGGCCCAGTGCGGTGGCGAGGTCGGCGAGGTGCCCGGCCACCGGCCCGAGGGTGAGGACCCCGCTGCCCGCGCCGGCCAGCTCGTCGGCGGCGGGCAGCAGCTCCGCGTACGCGGACCGGATGGTGGTGCGGTCGTCGAGGGCGAGCGCGGCGCGGGCGGCGAGGCACAGCCGCGCCTCGCGGAGCAGGTCGTGCGGCGACTCCGGGAGGGCGCCCAGCGCCGCGCCGGCCTCGTCCCGGCGGCCGGCGGCGAGCAGGACCAGCGGCCGGACCCATGGCTCGTGCGGTCCCCAGTCCTCGCGCCGCCCCTCGTCAACGGGCCCGTGCACATCGGCCGGCCGGTCGCCGGGGGCCGGTTCCGGCAGCCGCAGCGCCAGCAACGCGAGCGGGAGCAGCCCGTTCTCCATGCCGGGCATCCCGGCGGCGGGGAGGCTCGCATGGGCGGCCCGGTAGGCGGCCTCGGCCGCGGCGACCTGTCCGCCGACGGCCAGGCGCAGCGCCGCGTACCAGCGGGTGAAGACGCCCACCAGCGGCAGCTCGTACCGGTCGGCGAGGCGGTCGGCGGCCGCGGCGTGGGCGTCGGCGGCGTCGAGATCGGCGAGCGCGCAGCGGGCCTGGAGCAGGACCAGGTGGCCGAGCACCTCGAAGGTGACCAGCTGGTGCTCGCGGGCCAGCTCGACCAGTTCCGCGCCGATGCGCGCCCGCTGCGGGGCCAGGCCGGCGCGGGCGAAGGCGTGCATGAAGCGGGCGTTGAGGGCGAACGCCAGCAGCGCCGGATCGGCCAGGCGTCGGGCGATCGCCTCCGCCTCCACGGCGGCCCGGTGTCCCCGGTCGGTGGTGTCCCCGCGCAGCTCCAGCGCCAGCGTGCTCAACAGGCGGCTGCGATCCGCCGGCCGGTCCCCGCCCAGGGCGGCCAGGGTGCGCTCGGCGGCTTCGACGATGCGGTGGGCCAGGCGGTCGTCGTCGTTGCGCGTCCAGATCGCGGGCACCTCGAAGGCCGCGAGGACGTCCGCGGTCACCCGGGGGTCGTCCAGCCGCTCGGCCGCGGTGAGCGCCGCGCCCCGGTGCCGGCGTGCCCGGTCCAGCTGCCCGGTGACGGCGAGCGCGCGACCCAGCCCCATCAGCGCCCGCAGCCGGCCGTGCGGATCGTCGTCGGCGAGCTCGTGGGCGTCGAGCGCCTGCTGCCACAGCCGGGCGGCCAGGTGCGGCAGGGAGCGGCGTTCGGCCTGCTCGGCGGCGGCGGTGGCGTACCGGGCGGCGCGCGGCGCGGCCCCCCGCGTCCCCGCTCGGGAGAAGTGGTGGGCGAGAACGGTGACGTCGTCGGGGTGCAGCCGTTCGAGGGCGGCACCGGCGGCGGTGTGCCAGCGGCTGCGGCGCGGCGCCGACAGGTCGCCGTACACCGTGTCCCGGACCAGGATGTGCGCGAACCGCAACCGCGCCGCCGGGCCCTGCTCGGTCAGGACGCCGGCGCGCACCGCGTCGTCCAGCGCGTCCAGGACGGCCGCCTCGTCGCCGGTCATCGCGGCCAGGAGGTCCGGGTCGACGTCGCGCCCGAGGACGGCCGCCTGCTGCATCACCGTGCGGGCGGGGCCGGGCAGCTGTGCCAGGCGGTGGCGGATGACGTCGCGGACCCCGGGTGGGACGGTCTCCAGCGCCGCCGGGCCCTCCGCGGCGAGCAGCCGGGCCAGCTCCCGGACGTAGAACGGGTTGCCGCCGCTGCGGCGGTGGATCAGGTCGACGCTCGGCGGGTCGAGGTCCTGACCGGCGACCGCCCGGGCGAGTTCGCCGGTGGCCGGTGCGTCCAGACCGTCGAGGTAGACCCGGACCGGTTCGCTGCGGGCGAGGCGGCCCAGGGCGGCCGTCAGCTCGGGGCCGATCCCGGTGGACCGGAAGATGCCCACGACGAGGACGGGACCGGTGACCGGCTCCGGTTCCGCGAACAGCGCGGCCAGCAGGTCGAGGGTGTCCTCGTCGGCCCGGTGCAGGTCATCGAGGACCAGCAGCACCGGTCCTCGGCCGGCCGCCGCGGTCAGCAGGTCGACGGCGGCCCGGTGCCGGCGGAACCGGGCCACCGCCGGCTCCTCCGTCGGACCGCCCGATGACGGGTCCGCGACGGCCAGCGCTCGGGTGATCTGGGTCCACGGCCAGGCCACCGGGGCGCCCTCGTACTCCGGGCTGCGTCCCCAGGCGGTGGCCCAGCCGGTGCCGGCCAGCCGCCGGGTGAGCGCCTCGGCCAGCGCCGTCTTGCCCGCCCCCGCTCCGCCCGAGACCAGGGCGAGGGCCGGCCGGCGGTGCCGGGCCACCGCTGCGGCTGCGGCCCCCAGCAGCTTCTGCTCCTCGCGCCGGCCCACGAAGGTACGCGGCGCCTCCGCCGGCACCTCGCCGTCGGTGGACGCCTCCGCCGGCACCTCGCCCGGCGACGGCCCGGGTTCGGCCCTGCTCACCGGGGGCGCCGGGTACAGGTGCGGCGCCTGGGCGAGGATGTCGGCCTCCAGTCGACGCAGCCCGGGGCCGGGGTCCAGGCCGAGCTCGGCCACCAGGGTCTCGCGGGCCCGGCGTAGCGCGGCCAGCGCCTCGCCCTGCCGACCGGACCGGTACAGGGCGGTGGCCCACAGCCGCCAGGCGTCCTCGCGCAGCGGCTGCGCGGCGGCGTGCTGTTCCAACTCGACGGCGGCCTCGGCGGCCCGCCCCAACGCCAGCAGCGCCTCGCCCCGACGTTCCACCGCCAGCATCCGCAGCTCGTCGAGGCGGGTGACCTCGGCGCGCGCCCAGCCCTGGTCGGCGAACTCCGCGTACGCCGGGCCACGCCAGCAGGCGAGCGCGTCGGTCAGCCGGGCCAGCGCCGAGCCGGCGTCGCCGTCCCCGATCAGCCGGCCCGCCTCGGTGACCGCCGTCTCGAACCGCCACGCGTCCACCGCCTCGGGGCCGGCGCGCAACGCGTAACCGGGGGGCGCGGTCACCAGCAGCCGGGCCGGCTGGCGGGGCGCACGTTCCGGCTCCAGGGCCCGGCGCAGATCGGCGACGAAGGTACGGACCGCCGCCACCGCCTGCTCCGGTGGCGTCTCCCAGAGGTCACCGACGAGCCGGTCCACCGACACCACCTGGCCCCGCGCGACCAGCAGGCGGGCCAGTACGGCCCGATGACGCGGACCCCGCAGCGGTACGGGCCCGGCCGCGCCGATCGCCTGCACGGGCCCCAGCACGCCGAAGGTCACCGCCGGTGCCCCCGCCCGCCGACTCATGGCACCCACTCTAGGCACCGCCGAGCCGGGAACCGGTCGGCGGCCGGGCACTCATCCGCTGCTGATCCGCTGCTCATCGCCGCCGGTCAGGCTCGATCCCGACGACCGGTCACGGGGCGCCGCCACCGGCCGGTCGACGGACAACCGAACGAACAGGAAGGTTCCCGGTGAACCCCAGGATCAACGGATTCGATCATCAGCGCGTCACCGTCGCCGACGGCGTGGCCCTGCACGCCGCGGTCGGCGGCTCGGGCAGCCCGATCGTGCTGCTGCACGGCTTCCCGCAGACCCACCTCATGTGGCGGCACGTCGCCGCCGACCTCGCCGCCGACCACACCGTCATCTGCCCCGACCTGCGCGGCTACGGCGCCAGCGACAAGCCCGCGGCGACCGACCCGGAGGTGTACGCCAAGCGCACCATGGCCGACGACATCGTCGCGCTCGCCCGCGCCCTGGGCCACGACCGCTTCGCCCTGGCCGGCCACGACCGCGGCGCCCTGGTCGCCGTGCGGGCCGGCCTCGACCACCCGGAGGCGGTCACCCACCTGGCCGCGCTCGACGTCCTGCCGACCTTGGACATGTGGGACGTCCTGCGCGGCACCTCCGCCGCCGTCGGCTTCCACCTGTACCTGATGGCCCAGCCGCCCGGCCTGCCCGAGCAGCTCATCGCCGCCAGCCCCGACGCCTTCTTCGGCCACTTCCTCGACATCTGGACCCGGGACCCCGACGCCATCCCCGCCGAGGTCCGGGCGGCCTACCTGACGGCGTCCCGGGCGGCCGTCCCGTCCATCGTCGCCGACTACCGCGCGTCCGCCGGCATCGACGTGGAGCACGACACCGCCGACCGCGCCGCCGGCCGGCAGCTTCGCATGCCGGTGACCGTCCTGCAGCAGGACTGGGGGGCCGCGCTGGGTTTCGACGCCGCCGGCCGGTGGCGCGCCTGGGCGCCGGACCTGCACCACCGCACCGTCTCCTGCGGGCACTTCATGGCCGAGGAGGCGCCCGCCGAGGTCGTCAAGGCCCTCCGGGCGCTGCTGACCCGATGACCGGCGCGGGCTCCGGGCGCGTGGCCCCGCCCGGAGCCCGCCGGCGTCCCCGGGGCGTTCCGGTCGCGGGCCGCTCCGCGTGCCGGGCCGATTCGTCCCCGGGCCGGCTCCGTCCCGGGCCGCTCCTCCCTGGGCCGCTCCTCCCTGGGCCGCTCGCTCACCTGCGGGTGCTACCCGATGTCCTGGCCTGGGCGGATTCGGACCTCGATGCGACCTGACGGCCGGGGTGGAGGCGGCGTCGGCGGCATGGTCGGCGGCGGCCAGGGTAGGCCGCAGTCCGGCGAGTGGCGAGGGCGAGGTGAGGTGGACGATGGCGGGTACCTGGTTGCTCGGTGCGGGAGCCGAGACCTCCCGGCAACGGCCGACGGCGGTGCTGGTCGCGGTGCGCGAGGACGACGGCGCGGGCGGCAACGGCCCCGGCAGTGAGGTGTCCCTGGAGGAGCTGCGACGGCTCGCCGACACCGACGGCCTCAACGTCGCCGACGCGGTGGTGCAGCACCGCCCGAAGCCGGATCCGGCCACCTTCCTCGGCTCCGGCAAGGTCGACGAGCTGGCCGCCGCCACCGAACGCGCCGGTGCCGAGCTGGTCATCGCCGACGGTGAGCTGAGCCCCGGCCAGGTGCGGAACCTGGAGGAACGGGTCGGGGTACGGGTGGTGGACCGCACCGCGCTGATCCTGGACATCTTCGCCGAGCACGCTCGCACCAGCGAGGGCCGGGTGCAGGTGGAGCTGGCGCAGATCGCGTACCAGTTGCCCCGGCTGCGCGGCGACGGCCGGTCGATGTCCCGGGTCGGTGGCGGCCGGGTCGCCGGCGGCGCCGGCATCGGTGTGCGTGGACCGGGTGAGATGCGGCTGGAGACCCAGCGTCGCACGCTGCGCCAGCGGGCCACCCGGCTGCGGCGCAACGCCGGCGAGCTGGCCCGGCGGCGGGAACGCACCCGGGGCCGGCGGGCCCGCAACCAGATCCCCTCGGTGTCGATCACCGGGTACACCAACGCCGGCAAGTCCGCCCTGCTCAACCGCCTCACCGGTGCGGACGCCCAGGTGCAGGACGTCCTCTTCGCCACCCTCGACCCGACGGTACGGCGGATCAGCACCGGCGAGCTGACCTACACCGTCACCGACACCGTGGGTTTCGTCCGGCACCTGCCGCACCAGCTGGTCGACGCGTTCCGCTCGACGTTGGACGAGGTCACCCGTAGCGACCTGGCGATGCACGTGGTGGACGCGTCCGCGCCGGACGCGTTCGGCCAGATCACCACGGTGCACGGCGTGCTGCACGAGATCGGCGCGGGCCAGGTGCCGGAACTGCTGGTGCTCAACAAGATCGACATCGCGCCGCCGGAGTGGGTCGACGCGCTGTGCCGCGCGTACCCGGACGCGGTGCCGGTGTCCGCGCTGACCGGCGCCGGCATCGACGAACTGCGCCGGACGCTGGCCCGCCGCCTGACCGGGCGCTGACCGCTCGGCGGCAGCCCCGCGTGGGGCGAGCTGTCCCGGAGGTCGGGTGGTCGGGGAACACGCCGTGGCGACCCCGGCGAAAGTGCTTCAATCGGGACGAAGGGCAACGTGCCCGCCGAGCGGAGGAGTGCGGGATGCAGACGACCGCGACCGACAACCATGCCGTCGCCCAGGCCGTCCACGACGTCGGCTCCGCGCTGTGGTTCGGCGGCACCGTCATGGGCGTCGCCGGCGTCAACAAGTCCGGCAGCGACCTGCAGCAGGGCATCGACCGGATCCGGGTCGCCGAGTCCGCCTGGAACCGGTTCAGCCCGGTGCAGTGGCTCGGCATCGGCGCGACCCTGCTCGCCGGGTTGCGGCTGACCCAGGTCGGCGGACGCCGCATCGCGTTGCAGAAGGGATTCGGCACGGTGGGCGCGTTGAAGGCGGGGATCACCGTCGCCGGTGCCGTGGCCACCGCCTACTCGGCCTACTGCGGCAACCGGATCGGTCAGCTGGCCGAGGCGGCGCACCAGCGGGGCGACCGCCTCGAGGTGCACGACGCCACGGTGCCGGCCGCGGGGACGCCGGCGGAGATCGCGACGTGGCAGCGGCGCCAGCGCCTGGCGCAGTTCGCCGTGCCGGCGCTGGCCGGCGCGAACATCGTCTGCGGCTCGTACCTCGTGCAGTCGTACCGGCTGGGCGCCACCGGGAAGGGTGTCCTCCGGCGGCTGTTGCCGGACTGACCCGCCGTCACGAGGCCGGCCCCGCGAGGGACCGGCGGGGGAGAGGAGCGTCGGCATGACCGATGGACCGTTCGACGTGCCGCCGGAGGCCGACGCGGTCGAGCAGCGCCAGCCGCTGCTCGACGAGGGGCAGCCCGACGAGCCGCCGGAACCGCAACCGCGGGACGCCACCGAGGCCGACCTGGCCGAGCAGGGCGCCTCGGTGCCGGGGGAGCATGCGCTGCCGTCGACGTCCCTGCCCGAGGACGCCACCGCCGCGGACGCCCTGGAGCAGCGCCAGGTGGTCGGGCCGGGCGACGAGGACCGCCGGGACTGACCCGGCCGGCACCACAGGCCCGGGGCGCGGCCAACGAGCCTCAGCCCCCGTTGCCTGCGCACCGGGAGGTGCCCGACGACGGTAAGCCGCCCGGCGTGCCCCGGTAAGCGAGATCCGTCATGGCCCGGCAGCGCGTCCGTCTCATCGCTACCGTCGATCTGATGGGACGGATGCGCGGCATCCAGGAGCGACCGGCGGGGTTGACGTACCAGCCTGAGCTGGTCAGCCCCGACGAGGAACGCGCGCTGCTGACCGTGCTCGGGGCGATGGACTATCGCGAGATCCGGATGCACGGCCAGGTCGCCCGGCGCACCGTCCGGCACTTCGGTGTCGACTACGACTACGGGTCGTTCCAGCTCACCGAAACCGAGGCGCTGCCGGTGGAGCTGCACGAGGTCCGCCGGCGCTGCGCCGACCTCGCCGGCGTCGCGGTGGCCAGCTTCGCGCAGGCCCTGGTCACCCGCTATCCGCCCGGTGCGGTGATCGGCTGGCACCGGGACGCCCCCGCGTTCGGCCCGACCGTGGCCGGCGTGTCGCTGGGCGCCGCCTGCCTGTTGCGTTTCCGGCGGGACACCGCGGGACAGCGCCGGGTGTACGAGGTGGAGCTGGCGCCCCGCTCGGCGTATGTGCTGGCCGGCGCCGCCCGGTCGACCTGGCAGCACAGCATTCCACCGGTCCCGGAGCTGCGGTATTCCATCACCTTCCGCCAACTCCGTCGGCCCTGACCCGCGGCGCCCGCCCGCCCCGGCACGCGGACGGGCCGCGACGGTGGCGGGCCGGCGGCCCGCCCGCCGCGACGCCCGTCAGACGACGCAGAACTCGTTGCCCTCGGGATCGCCCAGGACCACGGCGTAGTAGTCCATCGCCGGCTCGTCCATCGTCCGCAGGATCGTGGCCCCCGCCCGGACGACCCGGTCGACCACCGCGTCGACCCGCTCGGTGCGCAACTTCAGGTCGACCGTGCGGCCGCCGCCGACCTTGAGATCGAGGTGGACCCGGTTCTTGGTCACCTTGGGCTCGGTGACTTGGCGGGAAGGAGTAGCACGATCGTTGGGGTCAGCTCACCTCGACGATCTTGCAGCTTCCGGACGTCGTCGGGACATCCAAAATGGTCGACTCTTCGCCGCGCACCGTGTCTCCCGGCGCCACGTTTCGCACGTACGACGTTGTCGTGTCCAGACGGGCGCCAGCCGAGTCCCGATACTCAATCTTGAGGGTGGCGCTGCGGGTCGTGTCCCCGATGTTCTTCACGGAGAACCCAACCTTCGCGACCGAGCCGAACACCTCGCACGAGGTGACCCGAACCTCCATCTTGGAGACGGCGGCCCTGTCCCCCCTGTCCCCGATCATCGCGAGCAAGACCAAGGGCGTGCACAGCAAGACCACGACCACCAGTGCGAGCGAGCCGAAGACGATGGTCAGGATCCCGCCCGTGGAAGACCAGAAACTCTTCCTCTTCGGCGGGACAGGCGCGGGATAGAAGGGCATCGGCCCGGCTGGTGGGTACGGCGGCGGCCCGCCGGTCGTTGGACCGTACTGAGGCGGCCCACTCGGCGGGTATACCGGCGGGCCGCCGGAAGTGGGGGTGTACTGCGGCGGCGGGTATGGGCTCATCGGCTGCACTGGCTGAGTCGGCGGCTGCGACGGATCCAAGGGGCCGTGGGTCATTCGAGCACCGTACTTTGAGTAGCTTAGATGGCGACGGCCGCGTGCAGGGCAATCAGCACTACTGGGCAGGTAGATGTGTCCGTCCTGGTTGACCAAGGACACCTGTGTGGGGGTCGCCCGACCCCTGGGGGTCGCCGGAGGGGGAGTTTCGGCCGGGACAGCAGAGTCCGCGATGGATATCGCTGACCGTCACTATGCCTCCCCCTCCCGGCGCTGATTGTGCTCGACACTCAGGCCCGCGTCACGGTCGGCGTGGAGGAGAACAGCGGGGAGCACCACGACATCTGCTGCGGTGACCCGACCAGCGCCAACGCGAAGCGGCCTCAGGGGTTCCCTGGGGCCGCTTTCGCGTGCCCCCGCGATACCGTCAGTGTCATGACGAACGTCGATGTTCTCGAGGTCGATGCGATGGCGCGGGCGCGGGGTCAGCTCACCGACGCCGGTCGATTGCTGATGACCGGGTTGGCGTGGTTGCTGTACGCCGCCGGGTGGTCGGTCGCGAGGCTGTGCCGTGTGGTCGCGGTCACAGTCGGCGGGCTGCTGTACGCCGTCGGGTGGCTGGCTGGCCGGGCGACGACGGGCGGCCGGTGGGTGGGCGCGGCGGTCGCGGTCGGCTGGAGCGACGGCCGGGCAAATCGGCGCGCCATGGTGCCGATCTGCCGATCGCCGGGGGTCGATGATGCTGCGGTACATGACCGTCGATGAGATACGGATCTTGTACCGTAGGCCGGTCGGTACAGTTCACCGGCTTGCTAGTACGGAGCACTGGCGTCGATGTGACAACAAGCGACCGGCCCTGTACAACGCGTCAGACGTGGAAGAGACGTTCGCGAGGCTCAACGGGCACCGTTAGGCGCTGAAACCGTTGCAGCGTAAGGGTTTCCGGCGGCGGTCCCCGCTGCGTTGTTCCTGAGGAACAACGGCGCGGGGGGCGTTGTGATGGTGGTTACTCCTTCGCGCAAAGTCCCCTCGGGCACCTGCTGGAACCAGATGCGTGGCCCCCGGCCGGTCGGGTCGACGACCGACTCCGGGGTGTCGCCGGCCCCCTCGGGCAGCTCCTCCGCCGGCACGCCCGTCGCCGCCCAGTAGTCCCGCCAGGTGCGGTGGCCGTCCGGCGGTGGCTCCGGCACGTAGCCCAGCGCCTCGGCCCAGAACGCCACCATCCGGCGGGGGTCGGCGCAGTCGATCGTCACCTGCAGTGTCATCTCCACCGCGGGAGCTTCCCAGCCGGGTACGACAGGTGCCGCCGGTCGGTCACCCCGAGGACGTGGCTTTCGTCACTCGGTCACCCGCACCGCGCCCGCGTCCCCGAGCCGCCGTCGCGACACCCGGTCGCCCGCTCGCCGGGGACCCGGGGCGGCGGTAGCCTGGGGCCTTGCTCCGGCTCGGGGGGTCGTTTCCCCTGCTCGCGCGGTGGCAGCAGGGTCGGGCGATCGAGGGGGCATGGGTGCCGGAGCGGGGCGGCCGGGGGTCGGTGGCGAACGGCCGGGGGGCGCGCCGTCCGACCTCAGGCGCCGCGCTGCGACCCGGCGCGCGATCCTCGTCCCGGGCACCGAGGTTCGGCGGACCCGGCGACGGGGTACGGGCACCGCGATGAGGTGTATTCGAACGTGACCAGCCCCACGGAGGAGCTGTTCGGCAGCGGCAGCGCCACCGGGCGGTTGATGGCCCGGCTCGACTGGGCGGCCACCCCGCTCGGCCCCGTCCAGTCCTGGCCGCAGAGCCTGCGCGCCGCCGTGCGGATCGTCCTGTCCTCCCGGTACCCGATGCTGCTGCTCTGGGGCGAGCAGTTCACCCAGCTGTACAACGACGCCTACTCGGCCCTGATCGGTGACAAGCATCCGGGTGCGCTCGGGGACGACGTCCGGACCACCCTGGCCGAGGGCTGGGACGTGCTCGCGCCGCTGATCGACGATGCGATGGCGACGGGCGTGGCCAGCTGGGTGCCCGCCCTCCAGCTGCTCCTCGACCGGTCCGGCTACCGGGAGGAGGCCTACTTCAGCGTCTCCCACGCCCCGGCCCGCGACGACGACGGCCGTACCGTCGGCGTGTTCACGGTGTGCAGCGAGGTCACGGAGCAGGTGGTCGGGGAACGGCGGCTGGGACTGCTGCGGGACCTCTCGGTGCGCGGCGACGGGCGCACGGTGGACGTCGCCAGCACCTGCGCCCGGCTGGTTGAGGCGATCGGCGGGCACCGGTTGGACGTACCGTTCGCCGCGATCTACCTGCGGGAGGGTACGGCGCTGCACCGGGTGGCCTGCACCGGTGACGGTCCGGTGGCGGCGGTGCTGCCCGACGTCGTGGTCGACGGCGACCCGGCCTGGGGACTGTGGGCCGCCGGCGGGGGCGCGATCACCGAGGTCCACGGGGTCGCCCAGCGGATGACGCTGCCGGCCGGGGCGTTCGACGAGCCGGCGGCCACCGCCGTGGCGTTGCCACTGCCCTCCGCGGAGGCCGATCAGCCCCTCGGGGTGCTGGTGGCCGGGGTGAGCCCCAGCCGCGCCCTGGACGAGGCGTACCGGTCGTTCTTCCACCTGCTGGCGCAGCAGGTGGCCGTCGCGGTGCGCAACGCCCGGGCGTACGAGGAGGAACGGCGCCGGGCCGAGGCGCTGGCCGAGCTCGACCGCGTCAAGACCAGCTTCTTCACCAACGTCAGCCACGAGTTCCGCACGCCGCTGACGCTGATGCTCGGCCCGCTGACCGACGCCCTCGCCGACGAGCGCCACCCGCTGCCACCGGAACAGCGGGAACGGGTGGACACCGCCCGGCGCAACGCCACCCGGCTGCTCACCCTCGTCAACAGCCTGCTGACCTTCTCCAGCCTGGAGGCCGGGCGTGCCCGCAGCCGGGCGCGGCAGGTGGACCTGCCGGAGCTGACCGCCGAACTGGCCGGCGTGTTCCGCTCGGCGGTGGAACGCGCCGGGCTGAGCCTGGAGGTGGACTGCCCGCCGCTGCCCCGGCCGGCGGCGCTCGACCCGGCCAACTGGGAGCGCATCGTCACCAACCTGCTGTCCAACGCCCTGAAGCACACGTTCGTGGGGCGGATCAGCGTCGGGCTGCACGCCCACCCCACGGAGCTGCGGCTGACCGTCGCCGACACCGGCATCGGCATCGCCGAGGAGGAGATGCCCCGGCTCTTCGAGCGCTTCCACCGGGTGGACGGGGCCCGCTCCCGTAGCCACGAGGGCACCGGCATCGGGCTGGCCCTGGTCGGCGAACTGGCCCGGCTCGAGGGCGGCGACGTACGGGTGGACAGCCAGCTCGGGCGCGGCAGCACCTTCACCGTCGCGCTGCCCTGGTCGGCGCTGCACCGCGGCACGGACGACACCGGGGCGGTGAGCGACCTCGGTGACACCGCCCGCGCCGTCGCGCAGGAGGCGAGTGGCTGGCTGGTCGACCCCGTCCGGCCCGAGCCGGGCGAGGAGGGGTCGCCCGGGACGCTGCCCGACGACGGGCGGGGCGTGCGGATCCTGGTGGCCGACGACAACGCCGACATGCGCGCGTACCTGGCCCGGTTGCTGACCGCACAGGGCTGGCGGGTGGACACGGTCGGCAACGGTCGGCAGGCCCTCGACGCGATCCGACGGGACCCGCCGGACCTGGTGCTGACCGACGTGATGATGCCCGAGGTCGACGGCTTCGCCCTGGTGCGCACCCTGCGGGGACAGCCGGACACCGAGGCGCTGCCGGTGGTGGTGCTCTCCGCCCGCGCCGGCGCGGACGCCGCCGTCGAGGGCCTCGACCTCGGCGCCGACGACTACGTGGTCAAGCCCTTCACCGCGGCCGACCTCGTCGCCCGGGTACGGGCCACCCTCGAGGGTGCGCGACGGCGCCAGCGGACACCGGACGCCGAGGACGACCGTCCGGAACCGCCCCGGTCGGCCCGTCCCATCAGTGCGGCCCCGAGCCCTGCTCCGCTGGCTACCGGCCCGGTCGAGCCCTCCTCCGCCGGGGCGGCCACGGACTCCACGCCCTCGTTGACCGGTACCGCCGAGGCGGCCCCCGCCGGCGCGGCCTCCGATCCTGCGCCCGCGGTGGCCAGGACGATGGACGGGGCCTTGTCCGACGTGGCCCCGGCCGTCCCCGGCCATCCGGTAGCGGGCCCCCGGCGGGCCGCCGGTCCCGCCGAAATGCCGACCACCGTGCAGGTTCCGAACGGCCACGAGACGGCGTCCGGGGTGGACACCGGATGGAGCTACCCCTCGAAGGCCACCTCCGCCTCGGCGATGCGGCGGGACGTGCGGAGCTCGCTGGAGGCGCTGCATGTGGACCCCGATGTCGTGCAGGACCTCCTGGTGGCCGCGTCCGAGGCGTTCAACAACGCCGTCGAGCACGCGCAGCAGCCGTCCCGACCCGAGGTGCGGGTCCGGCTCCAGGTCGGCGCCGGCACCGCCCGGCTCACCGTCCGCGACTTCGGCACCTGGCGGGACCGGCGGTCGGCGATGGACCGCGGCCGCGGCGCCACCCTGATGAACGCCTTCGGCGACGTGCGGCTGATGTCGACCGCCTCCGGCACGACGGTGACCATCGAACGTCGCCTCACCGACGACCAGGGTTGACCGGCTGCGCACCCGCCGCGGGGCGCAGCCGCCGCCGGTCTGGTCCCGGGCGATCAGGCCCGGCCCGGCTCTAGTCTCGGGGGATCAAGCCCGGCCCGGCGAGCAGGGCGATGTCGCCGTGGTCGACCTCGTGACCCTGCTCGCAGCGGAGCACGGCGCGGACCCGGCAACCGCAGTCGCGGTGGGTGGCCAGCACCGGCGGGCCGGTCTCGTCGGCTGCCCAGGTGTCCCCCCACTGCCGGAGCGCGGTGATCACCGGCAGCAGCTCGCGCCCCTTGGGGGTGAGCTGGTACTCGTACCGGGTGCGCTGCCCCTGCTCGCGGTAGGGCGTCCGTTCCAGCAGGCCGGCGCCGACCAGTTCCCGTAGGCGGGCGGCCATCGCCGGCTCGCCGATGCCCACCCGGCGGACGAAGTCGTCGAAACGGCGCGTGCCGAGAAACGCGTCCCGCATGATCAGCATCGCCGACCTGCTGCCCACGATGTCCATGGCCCGCGCGATCGAGCAGTTCGTCATGGACCACGCCTCCCGATCGTCCCGCAGATCCTGCATGCCCCCAAGCCTACGGGCTGACTTGCGTTGACGCTAGTCAGGTGCTTCACTGGGCGAGCTGACTTCTCTCAGGAAAAGCCAGACCCGCGCAGCGAACCTCACAGACAGGATTTTCATGGACATCTCCGCCACCACCGCACTGGTCACCGGCGCCAACCGAGGCTTCGGCCGCGCCCTGGCCAGCGAGCTGCTCGCCCGCGGCGCCACCGTGTACGCGGCGGCCCGCAACCCAGCCCTGATCGACCTCCCGGGCGCCCGGCCACTGGCGCTGGACATCACCGACCCCGCATCCGTGGCGGCGGCCGCGGCGACCGCCGGCGACGTCACCCTGCTGGTGAACAACGCGGGCACGTCGACCGGTGCCGACCTGCTCACCGGCGACCTGGACCAGATCCGCCTGGAGCTGGAGACGCACTACCTCGGCACCCTCTCCGTGGTGCGGGCCTTCGCCCCCGTCATCGAGCGCAACGGCGGCGGCGCCGTCCTCAACGTGTTGTCCGCGCTGTCCTGGTTCGCGCTGCCCACCGACGGCGCCTACGTGGCGGCCAAGGCCGCCGAGTGGGGCATGACCAACTCGCTGCGCCTCACCCTCGCCCCGGCGAAGATCCGCGTCGCGGGCCTGCACGTGGGCTACATGGACACCGACATGGCCCGAGCGGTCACCACCCCCAAGGCCGACCCGGCCGACGTGGCGGCGTACGCCGTCGACCAACTGGCCGCGGACGCGTACGAGATCGTCGCCGACGACGTCAGCCGAGGCGTACTCGCCGGGCTCTCCGGCGGCGTGGCGGCCCTCTACCCGCAGCTGCCGTAGCCGGACACCGCCCTCCACCCACGGCGGCGGGCTCCGTCCGGCCGACCCATCACCTCTGCAAGGAGTAGCTGTGCCCGAACCGCAGACCGCCACGACGGGTTGGCGGGAGCCCACCCCGCCCAACCCGCCCGCCGCCGCGCCCACCGGGCGGACGACCGTCCGTGGTTCGCACGCGGCGACCCTCGTCGCCATGTGCCTGGGTGCGATGGTCACGTTCCTGCACCTCACCGCGACCGTCTCCGCACTGACCACGATCCAGCGGGACCTGCGGGTCGACCCGACCAGCCTGGTCTGGATCCCCAGCGCCTACACCCTCATGCTGGCCGGCCTCGTGCTCTCCGCCGCCACGCTCGGCAGCCGGTACGGCCGCAAGCGGATGTTCAGTGCCGGTGTCGCCGCCATGATGGCCGGAGCTGCCGTGGTCGCCCTGGCCACCGCCCCCGGCTGGGTCATCGCGGGACAGCTCGTGGCCGGTGCGGGCGGGGCGCTGATCCTGTCGAACAGCCTGGCGATCCTCGGCGTGACGTTCACCGATCCGCACCGCCGTACCGAGGTCATCACCGCCTGGGCGGCGGCGTCCGGCGTCGGGTTGTCGGTGGGCCCGCTCATCGCCGGGGCGCTGCTGGCGCACGTCCACTGGCACGGCGTCTTCCTGTCCACCGTGGTGCTCGGTCTGCTCGCCCTCGCCGTCACCACCCGCTGGGTGGCCGAGTCGCGCCAGCCCACCAGCCGGGTCGACCTGCCCGGCCTGCTGCTGGGCACGCTCGCCGTCGCCGCCGCCGTCTACGCGCTGATCGAGGGCGGTCGCCAGGGCTACACCAGCCCGACGGTGGCGGCCGGGTGGCTCACCGCCGGCGCCGCACTCGTCGCCTTCGTCGTGGTCGAGCTGCGTACCGCCGCGCCGATGCTGGACGTCCGGCTGTTCCGGTCGCCGTCCTTCAGCGCCGTCATGCTCGTCGCCGCCGTGTCGCTGTTCGGCTTCACCGGCGTGTCGATCCTGCTGGTGCTCTTCCACGAACGCGCCCAGGCGCTCAGCCCGCTCGACACCGGCTGGCGGATGCTGGTGCTGTTCGGCCTCTACGCGGTCACCGCCTTCGCCGCCGGTCAGGCGATCCGCCGCACCGGCTTCAAGGCACCGCTCACCCTCGGCCTGCTGCTCGGCGGCCTGGCCAGCCTGGGCCTGTCCACCCACACCCCGGGCACGCCGTTCAGCCAGAGCTGGCCGCTGCTCGCGCTCTTCGGCGCCGCCTGCGGCCTGGTAGCCGCGCCGGCCACCGCGGCGGCGCTGGCCAGCGTCGCGCCTGCGCAGGCGAGCATGGCCGCCGCCGCGGTCAACACCGCCCGCCAGTTCGGCGCCGTGATGGGCGCGTCGCTGCTGGGTACCCTGCTCAGCACCACGCTGATCGCCGACCTGCCGGGCCGGCTCGCCGCCCACGGCGTACCCGAATCGACGCGGACGGCCGTGCAGGCGGCCGTGCGCGCCGGCACCAGCGACACCGCGACGCCGCCCGGGCCGGTGCGGCAGGCTCTCGCCGAGTCCCTGAACGCCGGCGTGCAGGCCGGGCTGCGGGTCAACGGCGTCGTCTTCCTCGCCGCCGCCGTCCTGGCGCTCGCCGTCGTCCGCAACCGGCCGCACCGCCACCAGCCGGCGGCCGACGACCGGCGGTGAGTACCTGGTCATGAGCGCGGGGGTGGTGGCCACCTCGGTGGCCGCCGAGCTGGCCATCACCCACCCGGCCGGGCAGCGGTTCGGGGCCGATCGGATCGGCCGGGCCGCTGCTATCGTCGGCGTCCCGGGCGGCGACCGGCCGGCCCGGCCAGCCACGAAGAGGCGGTCGCCGGTGACCCGAGCACGTGCCCTGCTCCCGCCGGCGCTGTTGGGGGTCGTCCTGGTCGCGCTGGTCGTCTCCGGCATCCGGCCGTACGACCGGCTGACCTGGCTGCTGGAGACGGTGTGGGTGATCGTCGGGATCCCGGTGCTGCTGCTCACCTGGCGCCGCTTCCCACTGACCACACTGCTGTGCTGCCTGCTCGCGGCGCACGCGATCATCCTCATCGTCGGCGGCCACCACACCTACGCGCGTACCCCGGTGGGCAACTGGGTGCGGGACCTGTTCGACCTGTCCCGCAACCCGTACGACCGGCTCGGCCACTTCGCCCAGGGCTTCGTGCCGGCCATCCTGGTCCGCGAGATCCTGGTCCGCCGTTCGCCGTTGCGGGGCAGCCGGTGGCTCGCGCCGCTCGTGGTCTGCGCCTGCCTGGCCTTCAGCGCCCTGTTCGAGATGTTCGAGTGGTGGTCGGCGGTGGTCGCGGGCTCGGCGGCCGACGACTTCCTCGCCACCCAGGGCGACGTCTGGGACACCCAGTGGGACATGTTCCTGGCGCTGGTCGGCGCGATCACCTCGCTCGCCCTGCTGAGCCGCCTGCACGACCGCCAACTCCCGCCGCCGCCCGCCGATCCCCGCCGGTCGCCGGTGGGGCCCGACCAGGCGAGGACGACCGCGTGACGGTCGGTCGCCGGCCGGGCGGCGCACTGCTGGACACCACGGCGCTGGAACGGTCGGCGGTGGTGGCCAACAACGCGATGAACCGCGAACGGCAGCTGGCCGGGGTCAACAGCTACGCCCGGGAGCTGGGCTTCAACCCCGTCGACGTGCTCACCGACCGGCTCGCCGGCGCCGCCGCCAGCGCCGGCTGGCTGGACCTCTGCTGCGGTACGGGCCGGGCGCTGATCCAGGCGGCCGGGCAGCTGCGTCGGGTCGGGTTGACCGAGCGCACCACCCTCGTCGGGGTCGACCTGGTGGACGCCTTCGACCCGGCGCCGACACCGCCGGCGAACCTGCGCCTGGTCTGCGCCTCCGTCGCCACCTGGGCGCCGGACCGGCCGTTCGACCTGATCACCTGCCTGCACGGACTGCACTACGTCGGGGACAAGCTCGCCGTGCTGGCCCGCGCCGCCGACTGGCTGACGCCCGAGGGCCGGTTCGTGGCCGACCTGGACCTGTCCAGCATCCGGCTCGCCGACGGGCGCCCCGCCGGGCGACGCCTCACCGCGCTGCTGGGCAACGCCGGCTTCACCTACGACTCCCGCCGCCGCCGGATCAGCCGCACCGGCCGCCGCGAGGTCCGCCTCCCGTACCGTTTCCTCGGCGCCGACGACCGCGCGGGCCCCAACTACACCGGCCAACCGGCGGTCCACTCCCACTACGCCGAGGAACGCTGACCGTCTCACCGTCCGGCCCCCCCGGCCGGCAACAGCGCCTTCCCGCCCGTCCGCTCGCGGCCATCGGCACCTGAATCGTCGCCGGCTACCTGGGCCGCGAACTCCAGCAGCACTGGCAGGACAACTGATCCACCGGGCGCCGGGGGTGGCTCCGACCGGAGCCGCCCCCGGGCCTGGCCCGCTCGCCGCGTAGGCCGACCGGCTCGCCGGCGGGACCGCCCGTCGCCCCGGCCAGGTCACCGGCCTGCCGCCCGCACCGGCGCAAGCTGCCCCCGGACTGGTGATTTCACCGATGCGGGGGCCACCCGCTCCACCGAACACTGATCCACGTCGATATGCCCCGACTGCAGGGAGTGCCCGACGTGTCATCACCAACCACCACCCGTCCCCGTTCCGCCGCCCGCGCCGCCGGTCTGGCCGTGGCGGCCGCCCTGGCCGCCGTGGGCGGCCTGGCCGCGGCGCCGGCCGCGCAGGCCGCCGACAACCCGTACGAGCGCGGTCCCGCCCCGACCGTCGCTCTCCTGGAGGCCAGCCGCGGTCCCTTCGCCACCGCGTCGCAGAGCGTTTCCTCGCTCAGCGTGACCGGCTTCGGTGGGGGAGTCATCTACTACCCGACCAGCACCAGCGAGGGCACCTTCGGGGCCATCGCCATCTCGCCCGGCTACACCGCCGCCTGGTCCAGCATCAGCTGGCTCGGTCCGCGGCTCGCCTCGCACGGCTTCGTGGTGATCGGCATCGAGACCAACAGCCGCCTCGACCAGCCGGACAGCCGCGGCCGGCAACTGCTCGCCGCCCTCGACTACCTGGTGCAGCGCAGTTCGGTGCGGAGCCGGATCGACGGCACCCGGCTGGCCGTCGCCGGCCACTCGATGGGCGGCGGGGGCAGCCTGGAGGCCGCCGTCTCGCGTCCGTCGCTGCAGGCCGCCGTGCCGCTCGCCCCGTGGAACCTGGACAAGAGCTGGTCCGACGTTCGGGTGCCGACGCTGATCATCGGCGGCGAGAGCGACAGCGTCGCGCCGGTCTCGTCGCACTCGGAGCCGTTCTACAGCAGCATCCCGGCCTCGTCCGAGAAGGCCTACCTGGAGCTCAACGGGGCGAGCCACTTCTTCCCGCAGTCGGTGAACACCCCCACCGCCCGGCAGATGGTGGCCTGGTTGAAGCGGTTCGTCGACAACGACACCCGCTACGAGCAGTTCCTCTGCCCGGGCCCGAGCGGCCTGGCGATCGAGGAGTACCGCAACACCTGCCCGAGCGCCTGACGCTTCCCCGGGGCGGCCGCCGACCGGCGGCCGCCCCGCCGTGTCCGGCCCCGGCCGCCCCGCCCCGCCGGGGCCGAGTCGGCCGGGCCGCTTCCCGCCGGCCGGCAGCCGTCCCGGCACGGCGGAACGGCTCGACGGTGCCCGGCAGACCTCAAAAGACGCACTCGCAGTGCCGACATCCGCCGCTATCCCGGCGGGAGGACGCCTCGCTCGCCTCGGGCGCCGGGCGGGCCTCCGCCCGCCGTGATTCGCGGCGGTCGCAGCCCTGCTGGCCAACCGATCGACGCCGCCCAGCGGACAGCGCGCACCAGTCAACTCTTTCCAACAGGTTTCCGATAAGTGACAATCGATGGATGGTTACTGCATCAACAGTGCAATTAACCGTGCTGCGGGGCCGCGACGACGAGTGCGCCGCGATCCGGCGGCTGCTGACCGACCTGCCCGGCGGCGGGGGAGCGCTGCTTCTCCAGGGCGAGCCCGGCTCCGGCCGGACCGCCCTGGTCGACTACGCGCACCGGCACGCCGACGGGTGCACCGTCCTGGCCGGCGTCGGCCTCGCCGAGGAGGCGGCGCTGCCGTACGCGGGACTGCAACGGCTGCTGGAACCGGTGCTGGACCGGGCCCGCGCCCTGCCCGAGCAGCAACGACGGGTGCTGCGGCGCGCGCTGGCCGGCACGGGCTGCCCGGCCCACCGGCGCCTGGCCCTGTCCATGGCCGTGCTCGGGCTGCTCGCCGCCGCCGCGCGGGACCGCCCCGTGCTGTGCACGATGGACGACGTCGACCGGGGCGACCAGCCGACCGCGGAGGTGTTGGCGTTCGTCGCCCGGCGCCTGCGCCACCGGCGGGTGGCCGTCCTGCTCACCACGGCGACGGACGTTCCCCTCGGGGGGGTACCCGGTCACCGGCTCCGCCCGCTCGACGACCGCGCCAGCGCCGCGCTGCTCGCCGACCGGCTGACCGGACAGCCGGTGGCCCCGCCGGTGGCGGCGGTGCTCGGCGCGGTCGCCGGGGGCAACCCGCAGGCCCTGGTCGACCTCGCCGGCGTGCTCACCCCCGGCCAGTGCCGGGGCGAGGAGCCGGCGCCCGCGGCGCCGCCGACCGACGGGGGGCTGGGTCGCGCCTACCGGAGCCGCCTGGAGCGGCTGCCGGCCGAGACCCGGCGCGTCCTGCTGCTCGCCGCGCTGGACGAGGAGGGCGAGCCGGGCACCCTGCTCCGGGTGGCGCGGGCCGCCGGCACGACCGTCGAGGCGCTGGCCCCGGCCGAACTCGCCGGTCTGCTCCGCGTCGAACCGGGCCGGGTCACCTTCCCGCAGCCCCTGGCCCGCGCCATGGTGCGCGGCGCGGCACCACTGGGCGAGCGTCGCGCCGCGCACCTGCTGCTCGCCGGGGCGCTCGACGGTCCCGGTCAGCGGCTGCGCCGGGCCCTGCACCTCGCCGCCGCGGCGGAGGGCCACGACCCGGCCCTGGCCACGGAACTGGAGCAGGCCGCGGCCGACGACGGGGTCGGCGGCGACGCCGCCTCGGCAGCCCTGCAACGCGCCGCCGAGCTCACCGACGACCCGGCCCGCGCCGCCGCCCGGCTGGTGGCCGCCGCACGGTACGCCTGGTCGGCCGGCCGGTCCCACCGCGCCCGCCTGTTGTTGAAAAACCTTCCCGCCGTCGCCGAGCCGACCGTGACCGGGCGGGCCGCACTGCTGCGCGGCGAACTGGACCTGCGGGGCGGTCGCGCCCGGTCCGGGCTGACCGCGCTGCTGGCCGCCGCGGACACGCTGACGGGCACCGACCGCGCGCTGGCCCTCGGCGCGCTGGTCCGCGCCGGCGAGGGGGTCTGCTTCTCCGGCGACCAGTACCGCTACGCCGAGGTGGCCCGGCGGGCGGAGCCGCTGCGCCGCCCCGACGACCCACCCGCGACGGAGCTGCTCAGCGCCTACGTCGCCGGGGTGGCGGCGACGCTGCGTGGCGACCACGAGCGGGCCGGGCCGGCGCTGCGCCGCGCGGTGGTCCTCGGTGGACACCTGGCCGGGCCGGCGCTCACCCCGGCGGCGCTGACCTGCGCGGCGGCGGCCGGCCTGCTGGTGGCCGTGGACGCCGCGGCGCACCGGCTCGCCGAGCGCGCCGTCGAGCTGGCCCACCACCGTGGGGAGCTGTCCGCCCTGCCGCGCGCCCTGGAACTGCGGGCGGCCGCCGAGTACTGGCTGGGTCGGCACGACGCCGCGGCGGACACCTCGCGGGAGGGACTGCGGATCGCCCGCGACACCGGTCAGGACAACTGGGCCGGGGTGCACCTGGGCATGCTGGCGGTGCTCGCCGCGGTTCGCGCCGATCGGGACACCAGCCTGCGCCGGATCCGCGAGATCGGCGAGAACCCGGGCGGGCACAGCCGGCCGCGCGCCCTCGCCCAGTGGGCGCTGGCCGTGCTCGACCTGGCCGCCGGTCGACACGCCGCCGCCGCGGCGCGGCTGACCGCGCTGGCCCGGCCCGGCACCGGCCGGGGGCAGGTGCTCGTCCAGGTGATGGCCACCCCGTACCTGGTCGAGGCGGCCGCCGCTGGCGGAGACCGGGCGGCGGCCGGCGCCGCGCTCGCCGTCTTCGACCGGTGGGCCAGCAGCACGGCGAGCCCGTCACGCCGGGCGCTCTCCGCGCGCTGCCACGCCCTGCTCGCGCCCCGGGGCAGCGCCGAGGCCGAGCGGGAGTTCCGGGCCGCGCTGCGGCTGCACCCAACCGACGCCGGCGCGTTCGAGCGGGCCCGCACCGAGCTGCTGCTCGGCCGCGAGCTGCGGCGCAGCCGGCGACCCCGGGACGCGCGGGAGCACCTGCACGACGCCCGGGAGGCGTTCACCCTCATCGGGGCGACCACCTGGGCGGAGCAGGCCGCCGCCGAGCTGCGGGCGGCCGGGGAGTCGGTCGGCGCGCCGGACCCGTCGGCCGCCCGCCTGCTGACCGGACAGCAGCTGCGGATCGCCCAACTGGTCGCCGAGGGCGCCACGAACCGGGAGATCGCCGCGCGGATGTTCCTCTCCACCCGCACCGTCGACCATCACCTGCGCAACATCTTCCACCGGCTCGGCATCCGCTCCCGGACCGAGCTGGCCCGCGCCCTCTCGTGACGCCGCCGGCAGGTCGGCGTCGCCGGCACCCCGACGGCCGCCGTCCCCAGATTCGCCCTGCCCGACGGCCGATGCTGTCACCGACGCAGCCGTCCACGGCGCTCAGCACCGGCGTGACAATCAGGCCGGAGGCGGCGACAAGGGGGCGGTCGGCGCGGGTGGGCGTACCGGGGGCCAGGCGGCCGGGATGCGTTCCAGCAGTCCGCCGGCGAAGACGTCGCGCAGCCCGAGCGGCTTGAGGTGGACGTACCCGATGTGGCAGTCGCAGATCGCGTTGACGCACGGCCGGGGCCGCAGGACGGCCCGCCACGACCCGTCGTACAGGTTGCCGATCGGGGCGGGGACGAAGTGGCAGCGGCGTATCGTGCCGTCGCCGAGCACGGAGATGGCCGTCTCGCCGGCGTGACAGGGCCGACCCAGCGACAGGTGCGGCCGGACGCTGTACCCGAAGTGCGGGTCCAGCTCCGTCCAGGTCGCCTCCTCGGCGGCGGAGTAGCGCCGTCCCTCGGCGGCGTTCACCCACAGGTAGACCTCGGCCGAAAGGGCGGCGCGCAGCGCCCGCGCCTCGTCGAGGTGCTCCGGCAGGCCGACCACCCCGACCGAGTACCGGATGCCCAGCTCCGACAGGCGGGCGCAGCGCGCCAGGAACCGCTCCCGGCCGACCTGGCCGGGGTGGTACGTCGTCCACAGGGCGGCGGAGCGGGCGTCGGCGTCGGCCAGCCAGTCGACGCGGGTGGCGAGGTTGGTCTGGATGACCACCCGGTCCACGTGCGGCAGGTGGGACAGCGACATCATCGCCTCCCGGTACCAGCGGCGGGTCAGCCCCTCGCCCCACGGCGTGAACAGCACCGACAGCCGCAGGTCGCGGGTCGACGCCACCCAGTCGGTGAACCTCGCCAGCGCGGCCCGATCCTCCCGGAGCAGCTCCGGCGGGTCGTGCCGCTTGGCGAACGGGCAGTACGGGCAGTCGTAGTTGCAACTGGCCAGCGGCCCGCGGTAGAGGATCGCCAGGTTCACCGGGGCACGTACCCGGTCATCGCCGCGCGGACCTCGGCGGAGGTCAGCCAGGGGCCGACGGCGTCGGAGCGGGCCAGGCCGGCCGGCGTGAGCCGCAACCCGCCGTCGTCGGCCCAGCCGCGCGCGACCAGCATGCCGAGCTGAGGAAAGTCGTCGGCGGGTGGGCGGCCGAAGCGCGCCCGGTAGGCGACCGGGTCGACGCCGTCGGCGCGCAGCAGCGACTTGAGCAGCCACCGCCGGCGCTGCTCGGTGTCGTCGAGGCGGTACCCGAACTCGGCGTGCCGGAAGTCCTCGGCCGGTCGGGCCAGGTAGTCGTCGAGCACCGCGCGCACCTGCGACACGCTGACCGCGTAGTCGAAGGAGTAGTGCAGCGAGGTGGTGTAGGAGCGGGCGCCACAGCCCAGGCCGACCATGCCGTCGTCCTGGCAGCAGTAGTCCGGGCCGTCCGGGACCGGCGCGTCGGCGCGGCGGAACTGCCGCATGGACTCCTGCCGGTACCCGGCCGCGCCGAGCGTCTGCACCGCCTGCTCGTACAGGGCGAGCCGCTGGGCGTCCCAGTCGGCGCGCCCGTGCGCCCGGCGGCCCAGCCCGGTGAGCGGCCGGACGTACAGCGGGTAGAGGTAGAGCTCCTCGGGCCGCCAGGCCAGCGCCGCGTCCAGGCTGGCCCGCCAGGTGTCGGCGGTCTGCCCGTCGATGCCGTAGATGAGGTCGATGTTGAGCACCGGGATCCGGGCGTCGCGGATCGCGGCGAGCGCGGCCTCCACCTCGGTGCGGCGCTGGGGGCGGCCGGCGGCGCGGGCCTCCGCGTCGAGGAAGCTCTGCACGCCGATGCTCACCCGGGTGGCGCCGTGCGCGGCCAGCACCGCCAGCCGGTCCGGGGTCGCGGTGGCCGGCGAGGTCTCCACCGACAGGGGTACGCCCGGCAGCCGGGCGCCCACCGTGCCGGTGGCGATGTCGAACAGCTCGGTCAGCTCGTCGGCGGTGAGGTAGGTGGGGGTGCCACCGCCGAGCGCGGCCCGGGCGTACCCGGCGTCGTCGCCGAGCGCGTCGGCGACCTGCTCGGCCTGCCGGCGCAGCTGCCGCAGGTAGGCGCTGACCTGTTCCTCCGGTGCGTTGGCCCGGGTGAACAGGTTGCAGAAGCCGCAGCGCATCTCGCAGAACGGCACGTGGAGGTAGAGGAAGAGCGCCTCCCGCGGCTCGGCCCGCCACACGTCGGCCAGCAACGGCCGGGGCCGCAGCGCCCGGTAGGACGTCTTGTGCGGGTACGCGTACAGGTACTGCTGGTACGGCGAGCCGTCGAGGCTCGGGTCGGTGCTGGTCACCATTCTCCCGGGTGCAGGGTGAAGTGGGCGTACGGGACGGTCCACACCACGTCGTGGCCGATCCGGTGGCCGGTGTGGCCGTCCTCGCCGTAGGCGGTGCCGTGATCGGAGCAGATGATCGTGAACACCGGCCGGCCCCGCCCGGTGAGCAGGGCGAACAGCCGACCGATCCGCCCGTCGACGTACTCCAGGGCGGCGGCGTGGCTGGCCAGGTCGTCGACCTCGGCGCCGGGCAGGTGATGGCGGTTGGGCTGGTGCAGGGCGGCGACGTTGAGGAAGGTGAACAGCGGCTGCCGCGCCGGCACCCGGGGCAGCACCTCGGCCAGCCGGTCGAGCTGGGCGTCCAGGCAGGTCGGGGAGGTGACCCCGAACTCCGGCTCCCAGTGCGCCTCGGCGAACAGGCCGGGCAGCACCGCGCCGAGGGGGCTGCGCCGGTTGAAGAAGCCCACCCCGCCCAGGCAGAGCGTGTGGTAGCCGACGTCGGCGAGGGCGGTCGGCAGGTCCGGCGCGTCGAACACCCAGGTGTCGGCGCCGGCGGTCTCGCTGCCGGGGAACGCCGCCGCGTACAGCCGCTCGTGCCGGCCGGGGCCGGTCGGGGTGGGCAGGAAACCGGCGAAGAAGGCGTGGTGCGCGGCGTAGGTGAAGCTGGCGGGGGAGTGCCGTCGTTCCCACCGTCCGCCTGGCAACGCCCGGGCGAGCGTCGGGGTGCGCCCCGTCGCGGCCAGTTCGGCGGCCACGTCGTGGCGCAGCGTGTCGAGGGTGACCAGGAGCAGGTCGTGGCTGCCGATCAGACCCCGCACGGGGCCACCTCCCGGGCCACCGGGCCGGCTGCGGCCCGCCACCGCTCCCACCCGCCGCCGGTCAGCGCGTGCACCTGCTCGGCGTAGGTGTCCCGCCCGCCGGCCAGCACCCCGGGCAGCAGGTCACCGAACGCGTTGACCTCGGCGACGGCGTGCCGGCGCCAGCCGACCAGGAACATCAGGTCAACGCCGACGTGCAGCGAGGTGGGGAAGCAGGCGGCCACCCGCTCGCACGTCTCCATCGCCGCCGACCACGCCGCCGCCCCGGCCGCTGCCCGCAGCTCGGCCAGGTCACCGCGTGCGTTGCCGAGGTGCAGGTTGGTCAGTGGCCCTCGGGCGGCGCGGACCACCGCGTGGGTGGGCCGCCCGGCGATCACCACCACCCGCAGGTCGACCACCCGGTCGCGCAGCCCGGCCTTGGGCAGCCACCGCTCCACGTGCAGCCCGTCCGGGGCGAGCCGGTCGACGATCCCGGCGATCTCCGCCTCGTCCCGGTAGTGGCGCAGGCGCAGCGAGTTGAACAGCCCGTCGGGTGTCGCCTCGACGGTGGTGACCGCCTGCACGCCCCGGGGGCCGACGGCGAGGGCGATCACCCCGGCGGCGGACGAGCCGTGCGCGGGCTTGACGAAGACCCGGCTCCAGCCGGCGGCCGTCATCGCCTCCCGCAGCCCCGCGTACCCGCGCACCGGGGGCAGCGCGGCCGGCACGGGCACGCCGGCGGCCGAGAGCAGTGCGTGGCAGCGCCGCTTGTCGCAGAGCACCGCGACGTCCCGCGGCGGGTTGAGCAGGATCGCGCCACCCGCCGCGATTCGGCCCAGGGCGTCCACCAGCCCGGCGTACGTGTCGGCGAGGCCGATCAGCTCGCCGTGCCGGGCCGGGGTGGCGGCGCGGCGCAGCAGCCGGTCGACCTCCGGGTCCTCGCCGGGCGAGTCCACCCGCACCAGGGTGCCCGCCGCCGGGGGCGCCGCCCCGGTCAGCACGTTGACCCAGGGCAGCACCGTTGGTGCCGGCAGGCCGGCGGCGAGCAGCGCCCCGGTGAACAGGGCGACCCGTCGGTTGTCGGGGTTGCCGACCACGGTCAGTCGCATGTCACTCCGACACCGCCGTGTACCGGTAACTCTCGCCGTCGTACTCGTCGGCTTCCTGCGCCTCGGAGGCGTCCACCCGGACGCCCGGCAGCGCGGCGACCACCGACGCGGCCGTCTCGTCGGACAGGTAGTGGTGGTGCAGATCCAGCTCCGCCAGGTGGGCCAACGACCCGCCGGCGAGCAGCGCCGCGGCCCCGGCGTCGCCGAGCGTGCCCAGGGACAGGTCCAGGCGTTCCAGCCGGGCCACCACCGGCGCGGTCGCCAGCGCCGCCGCCAGGTCGTCGGCGATCTCCGCATTGCGCAGCCCCAGCCGGCGCAGCCGCGGGAACCGCTCACCGGCCAGCAGCGGCCCCAGGTCCGGCACGGCCGTGTCGCCGCCGTAGTCCGGGGTGCCGAGCCACAGCTCCAGGTCGGTGAGGGCGGGCAGCTCGGAGTCGAGCACCGCGGCGACGAACTCCCGGGGCAGGCCGCCGCTCTCCACCGCCAGTTCCCGCAGCCGCTCGTGCCGGACGGGGGAGAAGGCGATGTCGTCGCCGCCGCGCACCCGGAGCACCTCCAGCGCCGGATAGGCCGCCAGCAGGGGGCTGACGTCACCCACCTTCATCCAGGAGACCTCACACTCCTCACTGGTCATGTCGCCGAGGAACAGCGCCCGCAGCGCGGGCAGGCGCGACGCCAGCTCGCAGAGCTGCGCGACGGGCGCGTGGTTGAACGCCGCGTAGCCCCACGCGCCGATGACCAGGGACTCGACGGACGGCCCGGCCTGCGCGACGAACCGGTCGAAGGCCGCCCGGAACTCCTCGGAGAGCTTGTACTCCGCCGTCTCGTCGAAGTGCCAGTAGGAGAACCGCCACGAAACCGGACCCGGCACCTCGGGCAGCGGGCCGTCGGCGGGGACGTCCACGACCGGCCGGCCGGCGAAGGTACGCGCGTGGGAACTGAAGGTCATCCTCGCTCACTCTCCGACCGCGGTGTAGCGGTAGTGCCGGCCGCGGTACTCCTCGACGGTCTGCGGGTCGGAGACGTCGACCCGGACGCCGGGCAGGGCCGCGACGAGGCGCTCCCGGCACTGCTCGGACAGGTAGTGGTGGTGCAGATCGAGGCGGCGCAGGTGGGTCAGCGGCTGGCCGGCCAGCAACGCCTCGGCGCCCTCGTCGGTGAGCACCCCCATCGACAGGTCGAGCACCTCCAGCCGCGGCACGACCGGCGCGGTGGCGGTCGCCGTGGCCACCGGATCGGCGATCTCGGCGTTGCAGAGCGCCAGGTGCCGCAGCTTCGGCAGGTTGTCGCCGGCCAGCACCGGCGCCAGGTCGGCGACGGTCGAGTCCCCGCCGTACTCCGCGCGGCCGAGCCACAGGTCCAGCCTTTCCAGCGCCGGTAGCTCGCTCCCGCCGATCGCCCGGGACACCGCCCCGGGCAGCCCGCCGGACTCGACGACCAGCTCCCGCAGCCCGGTGTGCCGGACCGGGTCCAGGCACAGCCCCTGCGCGCCGCGCACCCGCAGCACCTCCAGCGACGGGTACGCCGCCAGCAGCGGGGTGATGTCGCCGTGGGTCAGCCAGGAGATCTCACACTGCTCGCCTACCAGGTCGGCGAGGAAGACCGCCCGCAGCCCGGTCCACTGCGCGGCCGCCTCGACCAGCAGGTCGACCGGGAGGGCCCGCTCGTACGCCTCCCCCCACTCACCGACCACCAGGGCCCGGACCGTCTCGGGCGGCACCTCGTCGCGCAGGGCCCGGACCAGGTCGACGAACTCCCCGGGCTCCGCGTCGAAGTCCTCGACCTCCAGCCGCCACGCCACCGCCGTCGGATCCTCCGGCAGGGTCATCCGCGGTGTGAACGGCACCACCGGCAACCCGGCGAACGACGACGCGTGGGAGTGAATCACACCAACCTCCGGTCCGACTGCGGCAACGGCGGCGCGACCGTAACAGGCCCGACCGACACGATGATCAGCACGGGCCGGGTCGGGCGCGTGCCACCGCCGCCGATCCGATGTGGACCTCTCTGCTCCGGTGCCGGCGCGGCCTCCGGTGTGCCATGGTGTCCTCCATCCCGTGGGCGAGCGGCACCGATGCGCACCGAGGCCGTGGCAACGCCATCCATGGCGGGGTAGGGGAGAGGCGATGGGGGAGCAGCGCACCGGACCGCTCGAGGGCGTCCTCGTCGCGGACTTCTCGCGCATCCTCGCCGGGCCGTACGCGACGATGCTCCTGGCCGACCTCGGCGCCGAGGTGATCAAGGTGGAGGGGCCCGGCGGGGACGACACCCGGGCCTGGACGCCGCCGGCACGCGAGGGGGTCTCCACCTACTACCTCGGCGTGAACCGCAACAAGCGCTCGATCGCGCTCGACCTCGGCGACCCCGACGACCTGGCCGTCGCGCGGGAACTCGCCCGCCGCGCCGACGTCATGATCGAGAACTTCCGCCCCGGTAGCCTGCGCCGCTTCGGCCTCGACTACGACAGCGTGGCGGCCGGCAACGAAGGAATCGTCTACGCCTCCGTCAGCGGCTTCGGCGCCCACGGCGGAGCGCACCTGCCCGGCTACGACCTCATGGTCCAGGCGGCGTCGGGCCTGATGAGCCTCACCGGCGACGCCGACGGCCCGCCGTACAAGGCCGGCGTCGCCGTGTTCGACGTGATCGCCGGCCTGCACGCGGCGGTCGGCATCCTCGCCGCCCTGCACCACCGGGCCCGCACCGGTGTCGGCCAGCACGTCGAGGTGAACCTGCTCTCCTCGGCGCTGTCCGGACTGGTCAACCACACCAGCGGGTACGTCGCCGGCGGCGCGGCCCCGTACCGGATGGGCAACGCCCACCCGAGCCTCTTCCCGTACGAGCCGTTGCCCACCGCCGACGGCGACCTCGTCGTCATCGCCGGGAACGACGGCCAGTTCCGCCGGCTGTGCCAGGTGCTCGGCCTACCCGAACTGGCTGACGACCCCCGGTTCGGGCGCAACCAGGACCGCACCGTGCACCGGGACGCCCTGCGCCCGATCCTGGTGGCGCGGTTGACCCGGCGGAGCCGGGACGAGTGGTTCCGCGACCTCACCGCTGCGGGCGTGCCGTGCGCCCCGATCACCACCGTCGACGGCGGCGTCGCGCTGGCCGAGCAGCTCGGGCTCGACCCGGTGGTCACGGTCGGCGGCGTGCCCGGCGTCCGGCACCCGATCGGCTTCTCCGAAACCCCGCCCCGCTACGACCTGCCACCGCCTGGCCTCGACGAGCACGGTGACGACATCCGCGCCTGGCTGACCGCCAGAGCATCCCCGCCCGGTCCCGCAGGGGGCGCCGCACGCTGACACAGTGGATGACGACGAGCCTGCCCGACGACTCGATGTGCGGTCCCGGCAGACGATCAGTCAGACATGCCACCGGCTTGGGCAGAGCCCTCCCGCTGCCCGCGAGGCGTGAGCGGGACGCCACCGGCTACCAGTCGGTGGAGTGCGGCCAGCGGGATCACCCCGACCGGGTACCAGAGCAGATCGACCGGATCGAACTGGACCCCGAGCGCCAGCCGCGCGACCAGACTCCGGGCCGACAAATCCGCCGGCACCCCGGTGAGCTGGGCGCATTCCACCATCCAGCAGAACAGCACCGCGAACACCCCGACCGGCGCCGGCGCCATCCGCGGCCACAGGAACAGCACTCCCGCCCACACCATCGACGCGTACAGGGCGGTGCCGGAGTACTGGCGCACCGGGCCGTCGTCGACGGCGCGGATGGCCAGGGCCACGCCGAGGAAGAGCGCCGCCGCCACCGGCATGAACAGCCGGACCGTCTTCGGCGTGATCGACATTTCGGGGATACTAGTCACCGCACGTTCCAGGGTGCCGCCCCGATGGACGCAGCCGAGGGGCGGCGCGGCGGCAGAGGGCCGCTCGGAGGGGCTTCGCCCCCGGTTCGGGCGCACCCAGGACCGCACCGTGCACCGGGACGCCCTGCGCCCGATCCTGGTCGCGCGGTTGGCCCGGCGGACCCGGGACGAGTGGTTCCGCGACCTCACCGCCGCGGGCGTACCGTGCGCCCCGATCACCACCATCGACGGCCGAGTCGAGCTGGCCTGACTCTCGTCCCCGTGATTCGTGACCGTCCCTAGTCGAGCCAGCAGATGACGGCGTCGCCCGCCCGCGCCGCCGCCGCGAAGAACCGCTGCGCGTACGGCAGGTGGTGCGTCACCCACGACAGCTGGTCCGGCCGGTCCCAGACCTGCGGGTAGATGTCGGCGCGCGTCAGCTCGGCCTGGTCCACGCCGCGGCTCAGGTCGTCCTCGGTGAGGCCGCCGAGCGTCGCGGCGGCTTCGGCCACCTGCTCCGGCGTCAGGTAGCGGGGTGGCCCGTAACCCCAGTCGTGCTCCGAATCCTCCGTTATGTCGTCCTCGTCCGCCGCCTCCGGCGTCTCGACGAACGCCTCGGCCCCGTACACGATCGGCAGCTCGACGCCGTGCCGGTCGAGGAGGAAGTCGAAGGCGTGCCAAGCCTTGCCGGTGCCGTCGACGCGCTCGCCCTCACCGTCCATGGCCGCCTGCGCGAAGTCGTACGCCCAGTTCAGGTCGTCCTTCGCGCGCGCCAGCTCTGCCGGGGTTACCCGCAGCCAGTTCCCGTTCATGCTCACGGGGCGGCAGCCTAGGTGCCGGGTCCGACGCCGCAGCGTCAGTGCCGGAGATTGTGGCACCAGTCGAGTACGATCCCTGCGAGATCCCGTCGAACGGAGCGCGGATGACCGATCAGCGCACTCTCCACATCGGCACGATCGGCAAGCTGAGGTTCGGTCAGGACGTCGCCGAGTACGACGAACGCCTCGACTCCTACTTCCTCCGCACGGGCACGTACTGGGCGCTCGTGCACGACGAGACCGACCTCGTCATCGGCGCGAAGGGAACCGGCAAGAGCGCCATCGCGCGGTTTCTGACCCGCCCCGACGCCGACATCGAGCAACTCGCCGACGTCATCATCATGCCCGCCTTCAACATCCGCGGCTCGATCCTGTTCAAGCGGCTCACCAACCAGATCGACGCCGACGACGAGGCGGTCTACCGCGAGCTCTTCCTGGCGTACATGGTCGGCCTGGCCGGCAACTACATCATCAGGACCTTCGCCGAGGCCGTCAGCGTCGGCTCGCTGCACAACGGCATGCGCAGCTGCGGGCTGCTGGTGCAGGAGCCGACCCCGCACACCGTGTGGCGGCGGGTGCTGAGCCGGGTGCGTCCGAAGCTCGAAACGACCATCACCATCTCGGAGGCGGAGACGGACCGCAGCCGCGTGGCACGGCCGCTGGACGAGTCGGGTACGTCGGGTGGGGCGGCGGAGCCCGTCACGCTCGAAACCCTTGAGGGACTGCTCGACCTCATCTACGAGGCACTGGAGCAGTTGGACCTGCGCCTGTGGATCCTGTTCGACCGGCTGGACGAGGCGTTCCCCGACCGCCGCGACATCGAGGTCTCGGCGCTGCGCGGCCTGCTGCGGGCACACCTCGACGTGTGCAGCTACGGCACCCGGATGCGACCGAAGCTGTTCCTGCGCCTCGACATCTTCGACCGCATCACCCAGAACGAGGGGTTCGTCAACGCGACCCACCTGCGCACCACGCGGATCCTGTGGGACTCGGACTCCATCCTGCACCTGATCTCCCTGCGCATCACCGCCGGCAGCGACGAACTGGTGGACCCGGCGGTCAGGAACATGCTGACCACCTCGGCCGGACGCCGCAAGCTCTGCCGCAGCATCCTGCCCGGGCGCGTCGAGAACCTGGACCCGCTGGTCTGGCTGCTGCTGGTCACGGTGGACGCCACCCGGGAGTTCAACCCGCGCAACGTGCTGACGCTGCTGCGCAGCGCCCAGATCGCGGAGATCCAGATCGCGATGCGGGACCGGTCGCCGGGGGCGGCGAAGGACGCGGACCTGTTCCTGTCGCCGCGGGCGCTGCATGTCGGCTACAAGCAGCTGTCCGTCGCCCGGCTTCAGGACACGTTGTACGCGGAGAGCACGATCGCCCGGACGTACATCGAAAAGCTGCGCGGCAAGACGGTCCGGTTCACCCGGGAGAAGATCTCGGACCGACTGGGTGTCGACGGGGAGGAATTGGAGGAGGTCCTCACCGTCCTGCGGTACGTCGGCTTCCTGCGCAACGACAACGGATCCTTCATCATCCCGCCCCTGTACCGTCCGGCGTTCTTCCGCTCCATCCACGGAGCCGAGCTGCGGCTGGGGGCGGGGGAGGCGAGCGAGCTCGACGGGTTCGCGGAGACCGACGAGCGCGACCCGGTGGCTCGGGAGCTCATGGAGGAGGAATCCGAGCAGGATTCCGACCCGTCGGAGCAGCCTTCCGTCCCGGCGCCGCGGCGGCGGGGTAAGCGGGCGCGACCGAAGCGGGGTTCCACCGGGCGTGACGAACTCGTTCCCAGCAATACGCCGTCGGAGATCAGCGACCAGCAGGACTTCGCCGAGGAGTTGGGGAACGCGCTCGGCGGCGACGTCGACCTGCGCCCCAAGTCGGTGGCCACGGCCGAGTCCGGCGACGCGGCGGACCCCGTACCCCGTGTCCAGCGGGTCCCGCTCGGCGGGCCGAGCGCGGGGGCCTGGGCCGCCAGCCACGCCCGGGACCTGGGCGAGCAGGGGGACCCGGTGGGCGGCTTCCACCTGCTCTACCCGCACCGGACGTCCCATGACGGAGCCGCCTGCGTGGCAGCGGATCTCGCCTATCTGTCGGCCGACCCGACGATCATCGGGCTCGCCAAGGAGATGCTCCAGAGTGGGGACCGCCAGCGGTCCTGGCCGGCCCGGGCGCGGCTGCTGGTGCTCGCCATCGCCACGGACGACGAAGGACTGATCGCCGCCCTGCTCCGAGCCACCAGCAAGAGGTTCGCCCAGGAGATCTCGATCGCCGTGGTGCGGATGGTCAGTCAGGTCCCCGAGAAAGAGGCGGAATTCTGGCACCGCAGCCTCCTGGCGGTCAGTACGCCGACCTCGCCACCGTCGGCCCTGCGGTCGATGTGGCCGCTCCTGGCGGCCTCCCGCGTGATGGCGATCGGCCGTGCCTCGTGGGAGCGTGGAGTTGGCGACGTCGCCGCCGACGTCCGCGCGCTGCGGGAGCGGATCTGGGCAGGGGAGCTCTGGCACTCCAGCGTGCGGCACGTCGAGGGCTTCCTGTACGCCTACGCCTCCGGTGGCCCGACGTCGACCGTCCCGGTCCTCCTGCCGTATCAGATCCTCTCCTGCGCCTCGGTGATCGAGAGCGCCGGTCGCCTGACCCCGGCCCTGCGGGCGGGGATCGCCAAGTCGCTCGGCACCCAGCTCGAGGGCACCGACGACCGCAACCGTGAGCGGTTCCTCGAGTGGGTGCAGTACTGCCCCATCGTGCTGGAGGTGGAGCTGCCCGGCCCGGAGGTCAGGAGGACGGCCCAGCCGGGCGGCTCGACGTCGGTCCGTGGCGCGGCGAAGGCACCGGACCCGGAAATCTGCGACTTCGTCGTCAAGGTGATTCAGGATGGGCTCTTCGAAGGGGCGTCGACCATGTTGCTGTCGCAGCTCGGCAGCCGGCTCCTGGCTCGGTCGCCCGGATTCAACTACCGCGCACTGGGCTTCGCTTCGCTACTCGAACTGGTCAACGCGGTGGCCGAGGCGGACCAGCGGATAACGGTGGGGAAGAACGACGATGGGCACCCGTTCGCCGCGCTCGCCTGACGCGGGCGGCGCCTACTGCGGTTCTTGGAGCCGGACCCTGGTGAAGGCCGAGATGAACATGGCGACCAGGAGTGTCAGCAGGGTCAGCCAGATGACGGGACCGGCCACCAGCGGCAGGAATCCCTCGGTGCCCATGAAGACGACGAGCATCGCGGCAGTTTCGCCCAGCGCGAAGATGGCGAGGAGAATGGCGAGCGGCATCGACCGGAAGACCAGGCTCTGCCGGCTTCCCGAGAGCCGACTCATGCCGTAGCCGACGAATGTGGACCATCTCTGGAGCACCAGCGCTATCGCGAGGGCGGGAAGCACCTGCGCGGACAGTGCGTAGAAGTCAACATTCCGCACGAGCGGATCTTAGCATCGGCGGAGTGGCCGCCTCATTTAGCTGCTTCCATGTCAGGCGACCCGCGGTGCGGGCAGGATCGGCAGCGCCGCCCGGTTGGCCGTACCCGAGATGTCGCCGGTCTGGATGACCTCCGTGGCCTCCGCCGCGACCTCGCCGCCGGCGGTGGCCGTCGCGCCGCCCGATTCGGCGGCCGGACGCGCGGCGTCCGCGTCGATGGCGGTGAGCAGGGCCCGCAGCCGACCCAGGTCGTCGGCGGCCAGCCGGAAGGAGCCTCGGCAGACGGGCCCGCTCCACAGTGAGAGCACCACGGCACCGCGTTCCGGGTGGTAGCTGACCCGCATCGTCCGCTCGTCGCCCCGCGTGTCGGTGAACAGGTCACCGAAGCTGGGCATCGGTAGCACCTCTCCCATCACCCCAGCATGCCTGAGCGGCGGGCGCGCGGGAAGGCCGCTAAAGGTCGGCGAAGGGCTTCGCGTACGCGAAGGGACCCTGGATGTCGGGCCGCCAGGCACTCAACGGCCGGGCCATGAAGTACCGCGGACCCCACGGGCCGGGCGGTGTCACGCCCAGGTCGACCGCCGGCCGGAACCCGAACCGCGGGTAGTACTCCGGGTGCCCGAGCAGCACGACCAGCGGCTCGTCCAGCGCGTCGGCCGCGCCGAGCACCGCGTGCATCAGCGCTGACCCCACGCCCCGGCGCTGCCAGCCGGGCAGCACCCCGAGCGGTCCCAGGCCGAGCGCCACCGGCGCGCCGGCCACCGTGCCCCGGGTACCGACGACGTGCCCGACGACCTGCCCGTCGGCGTCGGTGGCGACCAGCGAGAGGGCGGGCAGCCAACCGTCGTCGGCGCGCAGCGTGTCGACCAGCGGGGCCTCGACGGGTACGGCGTCCGGGGCGTCCGCCGAGGCGAACGCGGCGGTGTGCACCGCGCGGATGGCGGCGATGTCGGCGGGGGTCTCACGTCTGATCAGCATCGGTCCGGATCCTGCCGGGAGTGGGGCGGGACGGGCCACCCTATTTCGTCAGGCGACGCGCCACCTTGGGTAGCGTCGGGACGTGACGACGAACAGGCTGCCCGTGCGGACGACGACCGTGGACGTTCCGACCAGCGGCGGCGGCGCCGACGCGTACCTGGTCCGGCCGGACGGGGACGGCCCGTTCCCGCCGGTCCTGCTCTTCATGGACGCGTTCGGGCTGCGGCCCCGGCTGGCCGAGATGGCGCAGCGGATCGCCGCCGCGGGGTACGTGGTGCTGGTGCCGAATCTGTTCCACCGCGCCGGCCGGGCACCCCTGGTCGACCTGACCGGCCTCGGCGACCCGGAGCAGCGCGGCGCGCTCCTCAGCCGGCTGATGCCGCTGATCACGGCGCTGACCCCGGACGTGGTGGCCCGGGACACCGCCGCCTACCTCGACTTCCTGGCCGCCCAGCCCGGCGTGACGCCCGGCCCGGCCGCCGTCGCCGGTTACTGCATGGGTGGGACGAACGCGCTGCGCGCGATCGAGGCGCACCCGGACCGGCTCGCGGCGGCGGCCAGCTTCCACGGGGGCCGGATCGTCACCGACGCGGCGGACAGTCCGCACCTGGCCGTCGGCGCGGTCACCGGCGAGCTGTACTTCGGGCACGCCGACAACGACCGGTCGATGACCGCGGAGCAGATCGAGACGCTGGAGAAGGCCCTGGCGGCGGCGGGCGTCCGGCACCGCTCCGAGGTCTACCCCGGCGCGCACCACGGCTACACGATGGCGGACACCCCGGCGTACGACGAGCGGGCCACCGAGCGGCACTGGGCCGCCCTGTTCGACCTGCTCGACCGGACCTTCCGCCGCTGACCGCCAGGGCCACCGGAAGCAGTCCACGAGTACGGAAGTGGCCGGTCACCGGGCCGGGCCGGGCGCACTACGGTCGGGAAATGACCGTCGATGCCCCCGACCTGCGCCACCGGTTCGCGGCGCTGACCACCGCCCACGTCGCCGACGCCTGCCTGCGCGCCGGGGTGCCGGTACGCTGCGCGCCGGCCGCCGTACGACCCGTCCTGCCCGGCGAGCGGCTCGCCGGCCGGGTGACGCCCGCCCGGCACGTCGGCAGCGTCGACATCTTCCTCGAGGCGATCGACCGGGCGTCCCCCGGCGACGTGCTCGTCGTCGACAACGGCGGGCGCACCGACGAGAGCTGCGTCGGCGACCTGATGGTGCTGGAGGCGCAGGCCGCGGGCCTGGCCGGTGTGGTGGTCTGGGGCCTGCACCGGGACACCGCCGACATCCGCGCCGTCGGGCTGCCGGTGTTCAGCCTGGGCGCGATTTCGACCGGTCCGCAGCGCCTCGACGCCCGGTCGCCGGGGGCGCTGGCGTCGGCCGAGGTGGGGCAGTGGGCGGTGGACGGCCGCGATGTCGTCCTCGGCGACGACGACGGGGTGCTCTTCGTGCCGGCCGAGCGGGCCGGGGAGCTGTTCGACCTGGCGGAGTCGATCCGGGACACCGAGCGGCGGCAGGCCGACCTGATCCGCGCCGGCGTGCCGTTGCGCGCGCAGGTGGGCTTCGGCGCGTACCTGGCCCGGCGGGCGGAGGACCCGTCGCTGACCTTCCGCGAGCACCTGCGGTCGGTGGGCGGCGCGATCGAGGAGTGAGCGGTCAGCCCATCGCGGTCGCCGACGGCGGGGCGCTGCCGCCCTGGGGTGCCTCCCCGGTCATCAGCGCGACGATCTCCGCCCGGTCGGTGGCCGACGGCAGCCCCCATTCCGGCCGGTAGCCGTACACGTCGCGCAGCGGGGTGGAGGCGGTCCGGCCGTCCAGGATCTCCACCGCGTCGGTGTCGATCAGGCCGGGGTGCTCGACACCGCACGCCTCGGCCACCTTCACCAGGTCCCGTCGCAGCGTGCGGATGTAGTTGGCGGCGCGTACGGACTTCAGGGTGGGATCCAGGCCCCGGGCGAGCCACGGGTTCTGGGTGGCGACGCCGGTCGGGCAGGTGTCGGTGTGGCACTTCTGCGCCTGGATGCAGCCGATCGCCAGCATCGCCTCCCGGCCGACGTTGACCATGTCGCAGCCGAGCGCGAACGCGACGACGGCGTTGTCCGGCAGACCCAGCTTGCCGGCCCCGACGAAGACCGTCCGCTCGTGCAGGTCCTTCTCGGCGAAGGTCCGGTAGACGCGGGCGAAGCCCTGCTGGAACGGCAGCGACACCGAGTCGGTGAAGATCAGCGGCGCGGCGCCGGTGCCGCCCTCGCCGCCGTCCACGGTCACGAAGTCCACGCCGCGCCCGGTGTCGCGCATCAGCGTGGTCAGCTCCTCCCAGAAGCCGAGGTCACCGACGGCGGACTTGATGCCCACCGGCAGGCCGGTCTCGGCGGCGAGCAGCTCCACCCAGTCCAGCAGGCTGTCGCAGTCGGAGAACTCGGCGTGCCGGGACGGGCTGACACAGTCCAGCCCCTGCGGGATGCCCCGGGTCTCGGCGATCTCGGCGGACACCTTCGCCCCGGGCAGCAGCCCGCCCAGGCTGGGCTTGGCACCCTGGCTGAGCTTGATCTCCAACGCCCGCACGGGGGCGCCGGCCACCAGGTCCTTGAGCCGGTCGAGGCTGAACCGGCCGCGCTCGTCGCGGCAGCCGAAGTACGCCGTGCCGAGCTGGAACACCAGGTCGCCACCGTTGCGGTGGTACGGCGACAGCCCACCCTCGCCGGTGTTCTGCAGGCAACCGGCCAGCGCCGCGCCCTTGTTCAGCGCGGTGACCGCGTTGCCGGACAGCGAGCCGAAGCTCATCCCGGAGATGTTGACGACCGACTCCGGGCGGAACGCCCGGGCCCGCCCCCGCGCCCCGCCGAGCACCTTGGCCGCCGGCAGCCGTACGTCGTGCCCGGCCGTCGGCGACGACGGCGGCACGGCCCGGCCGAAGGTGCGGTGCTTGATGATCGGATAGCCGGGGGTGTACTCGATGTCGTTGTCCGTGCCGAAGCCGAAGTAGTTGTTCTCCTGCTTGGCCGAGGCGTAGATCCAGCGCCGCTGGTCGCGGGTGAACGGCCGCTCCTCGTTGTTGCCGGCCACGATGTACTGCCGCAGTTCCGGCCCGATCGACTCCAGCAGGTAGCGCGCCCGACCGACCACCGGGAAGTTGCGCAGCAGCGCGTGGTCGCGCTGCAGGACGTCGCGCGCGGCGAGGCCCGCGAGAGCGGCGGCGACGACGGGTACGGCTCGACTGGCCCACTTCATGCCCGCCACACTCCCCGGTCCCGCCGCCGCCCAAACAGCCGGCGGGCGCGCTACCTCGGCCCGGCGCTGCGGGTCAGGCCTGCGCCTGGGCGATGTTGACCATCCACGGGGTGCCGAACCGGTCCTCGCACTGGCCGAACTCGTCACCCCACATCTGCTTCTCCAGCGGCACGCTCACCACACCGCCGGAGGAGAGCTGCTCCCACCAGCGGCGCAGCTCGTCGGCGTCGTCTCCGCTGAGGCTGACCGTGTTGGCGTTGCCGCGTCGGATCTCCATGCCGGGTGGCATGTCGGAGGCCATCAGCACGTGGCCGTGGGCCGTCCGGAGCAGGCCGTGCATGATCTGGTCGGCGATCGCCGGGTCCTCGGTGCCGAACTCGCGGAACGTGGTCAGCGACAGGTCCCCGCCGAAAACCTGCTGGTAGAACTCCATCGCCTCGCGTGCGTTGCCGGCGAAGTTGAGGTACGGGTTGAGCTGGGTAGCCATGGCACCCCTCCGTGACTTGGTGACCAGCGCATCGTCCCACCCGGCTGGGCTGCGATGGCGGCGTACACGCCGATCGGGACACGGACCGGCATGGACGCGGAGGAGCAGGCGGCGGTCCGGGTGATCTGCCTGAAAGGCGAGCCGTCGGAGGATGACCGGCGGCGACCCTGCGTCGTACCGTGCGGGGGTGACCCTGTGGTGGGCCGGGACGGCCGTGGTGCTGCTGTTGGTGGCGGTCGTCGGTGGTCTGCTGCGCCGAGGCCGGCGGTGCGCGCGAGCGAGCGGCCGGGAGCAGGCGCTCCGCGAGGCTCGCCGGGCGACCCGCCAGATCTCGCGCGAACGGCGGCGGACCGGTCGGGGATCCCTGCGCGGCCAGGGCGCCGGGGGAAGCCAGGGCCTGGCGTCGGACGCCGCCGTCGGCACTGACGGCGGCACGCCGAGCGGACTGTGAGGGCTCCGGCGCCCGGCCTGCACAAGAGCGCCGGACCGAACCCGGCGGGGGTCAGGGCGGACGCGCGGAACTGGCCGGCCGTCCGCACCGGTCCCGCCGCCGGGGCCCGGTGAGGCGTCTCGCCGACCGCTCCACCGAGCCCCGTCGCGGTCCTCAGTCCTGGCGGAACGACTGGCGCACCACCCCGCCGACCAGCGCGCACCACGTGCTGGTGCTGACCTTCCCGTTGTCCGGCAGCCCGTGCAGCTGCTGGATGTCCTGGACGGCCAGTTTCGTCGCGTGGTCGTACTCGCCGGTGACGGCGACGTCGGCGTAGCCCTTCACGTTGAGGATGAACTGCACCGCCTGGACCGGCAGGCCGGTGGCGTCCTTCTCCAGCTCCGGCGCCAGGGTCTCCCAGGTGGGGCCGGTGATGGTGGCGTCGATGTCGACCGGGATGCCGTTGCGGGCCTGCCAGTCCTGCACGCCCGCTACGGTGGCGGCGTCGAAGGCGCTGTTCGGCGTGACGGCGTAGCCGCGGTACGCCAACAGGTACTGCGCGACCCGGACGGACGGGGAGCCGACGAAGCGCCACAGGTCCGGCCAGCGGCGGGCCGGCACGTCGGCGAGGTCGGTCCCGAGCTTCTCGAACACCCGGCGGCGCACGTCGGGGAAGAGCCGGTAGAACGTCGCGCCCGGGCAGAGGGTGTTGCGGAAGTCCCAGTGACCGAAGATGTCGTGGGCGTGCAGGCCGTACTGGCGGCAGATGGTGGTGCAGAGCTTGACCAGCGAGTCGAGCAGCTCGTCCGGCGGGGTGTCGGTGACGTAGGTGCCCTCGTTCTCGATGCCGATCGCCCGGCCGTTCTCGCCGGGGCAGTGCGCCGAGACCATCTGCCGGTCGCCGGCCTGGAGCCGCTCCAGGCTGCCGTGCCGTCCCTCCATCACGTAGCCGCCGCGGCTGATGGTGAAGTGCTGGCCGGTGTCGGACCAGCGGTTGCCGTCCATGTGCAGGTTCTGGCAGTCCCGGGCCAGCTTGATCGCCTGCGCCTCGGAGTAGTCCGTGACGTTGGGGAACGCCATGTGGTGCACGATGATCTTGTTGGTGGGGATGGCGCTGATCACCAGCGGGTCGGCCGGCGGGCGGGCGCCCCACTCGTCGCAGCTGTAGATCCAGTCGAGGTCCGCGCCGGGATCGGCCTGCGCGGCGACCGGAAAGGCCAGTTCGGACCCGACGACCGCGACGGCCGCCGCGCCCAGGCCGGCCCGCAGCAGGGTACGGCGGTCGAGTTCAGGGTGGTCGAAGTGCATGGCATCTCCTCGGCGGGCCGGCGGTGGCCCAGGGGGCAGCGATGAAAGAGAACTCCAAAGTGCGCGCGTGAAGTGGAGGATATTGCCATGACCGGTCCGGGCGCTAGAGGCCCGCGTCGATCCGATGTGCCCGGACGGGCGCGCCGGCGGCGTCCGGGGGCACCGCCGCCGGCGCGCCCGTCCAGGGTGGCCAGGTCAGGACGTCGGGGCCACGGCCCGGCCCCCGTGCGGCATCCGCCAGCCCTCGGCCAGCCGGGACGGGTGCACGTTGCGCCCGCCGCCGAAGAACTCGCAGAACTTCATGATCAGTGGGTCCCAGCCCAGCGGGTCCACATACGACGTGCCCGGGATGACCAGGTCCTCCTCGACGTGTGCGCGCAGCACCTCCACCTGGAAGGCGGTGGCGTGCGACGGCATCGGACCGAACGGGTACGAGGCGACCACCCGGCACTCCAACTGGATCGGGCACTGCGCCACCCGGGGCGGCGCGACCAGGTCCGACGGCTGGCGGGTCAGCCCGCCGAGGGCGAACTTGTCCGGCTCGTACCGGTAGCCCTGGGCGGCCTTGTGCTCCGGCACGGTCGGCCGGCCGGTGGTCAGCGCGATCCGGTCCACCGCGTCGACCATCGCCGAGGACGGCAGGTTCAGCACGCACTCGCCCTCCCGCCGCAGGTTGGCCGTCGTCTGGCCGCTGTCGCCCAGGCCGAGCATGGCCGACCGGCCCAGCCACCACGCCGAGGACATCGGCGCGAGGTTGGCGCTCCCGTCCGGGTTCCGGGAGCTGATCAACACCACCGGGGTGCCGAAGTAGAGCACCTTCAGATCGGGTACGACGTGCATGGCCCTGCCCTTCGCGAACGCCCACGGCCGGTGCGATCCACCCGGCCGTACCCGACTCTGCGCGTGGGCGGCGCCGATCGCTGGCGGCGATCGGACGTGGCGTTGCGGGTGGGCCGGCCCACCGCTGCAACGTGCCCGAGGTGCCCGCCCGAAGGCCTTGAAAGCCGTGGTGCGGGCGTGGCGTCAGCCGGCCATGGCGAAGCGGTCGAGGGCGTGCACCACGTGGCCCCGGGTCTCGTCGGTGCCGAAGTGCCCCGCCTGCTCGACGACGATCAGTTCGGAACCCGGCCAGGCCCGGTGCAGCTGCCAGGCGGTGTCCAGCGGGCTGCTCAGGTCGAGCCGGCCGTGGATCAGCACCCCGGGAATGCCGGCGAGCCGGTGCGCGTCGCGCAGCAGGACGCCCTCCTCCAGCCAGGCGCCGTGGGCGAAGTAGTGCGAGCAGATCCGGACCATGGCCGTCCGGGCCGCCGAGGGGCGGTCGCTGTACGGGTTCGTGACGGCCGCCTCCCCGGAGACGACCGCATCCTCCCAGGCGCACCAGTCGACCGTGGCGCGCCCGCGTACCGCCGGGTCCGGGTCGGCCGTCAGCCGGGCGTACGCGCCGACGACGTCGCCGTCGCGTGGGGTGCCGGGCGCGCCGGCGAGGAAGCGGTCCCACTGCTGGGGGAAGAACCGGCCGACGCCCCGGTAGAGCCAGTCGATCTCCGAGCGGCGGGTGCTGGTGACCGCGTTGATGACGATCTCCGAGACCCGCTCGGGGTGCCGCTGCGCGTACGCCAGGATGAGCGTCGAGCCCCACGACCCGCCGTGCAGCAGCCAGCGCCGCACGCCCAGGTGCTCGCGCAGGCGTTCCATGTCGGCGACCAGGTGGCGGGTGGTGTTGTGCCGCAGGTCGGTGGCCGGGTCGCTGGCGTGCGGGGTGCTGCGCCCGCAGCCACGCTGATCGAACAGCACGATCCGGTACCGCGCCGGGTCGAAGAACCGGCGAACCCCGGTGCCGCAGCCCGAGCCCGGTCCACCGTGCACGACGAGTGCGGGCCTGCCGTCGGGATTGCCGCAGACCTCCCAGTACACGGCGTTGCCGTCGCCGACGTCGAGCATGCCGTGGTCGTACGGCTCGATCGGCGGATAGCGCTCGTCCATGCGTGGGCCCTCCCCAGGGGACCGGATGCAACAGCGCTGTTACATTAGCCCACATGCCCGCCCACCCGCCCGGCCCCGAACTCCTCGGCACCCGGCTGCGCCATCTGCTCGACCTGCTCGACGGCGAGGTCGCCGCCGTCTACGCCGACCTCGGGCTGCCCGGGTTCCGGCCGCGGTTCACCCCGGTGATCCGGACGTTGGCGGCGGGCGGCCCCGCATCGATCCGCGCGCTGGCCGAGGCGACCGGGGTGACCCACTCCGCCGCCAGCCAGACCGTCGCGCAGCTGGCGAAGGCGGGCCTGGTCACGCTCAGCCCCGGCGCGGACGCCCGACAGCGCATCGCCCACCTCACCCCGAGGGCCGAGTCGCTGCTGCCCGTGCTGAACGCCGAATCGGCCGCCACCACGGCCGCCGCCCGCCGGTTCGAGGCCGAGCTGTCGTACCCGTTGAGCCGGCTCGTCGACGAGGCGCTGGCCGCCCTCGGCCGCCGGTCGATGCGGCAGCGGATCGCCGACGTCGCGCCCGACCTCGTACCGCCGGAGAACCCGTCCGCTGGCGCCGACTAGCTCATTCTCCGCCGGTCACTGACCCGGGGGCGTGTACGTCGTCTTCATCCGGGTCACCTCGTCGACATCGGCGGGCGTCAGCAACGGGGTGATGCGGACGCTCAGGGCGCCCGTCGCGCCGATGGCGACGGCCAGTCCGGTCACCGTCTTCTGGTCCGGCAGCTCACACAACACGTAGGTGTCGTCCTCGGCGAACGCGAAGTGCATCGACTCCATCCGCCCGCCGGCGTCCTCGATCATCTTCCGGACCACCTCGGCGCGCTTGGTGCCACCGTCATGGACCAGCCCCTTGAGCCCCTCGACGGTGTAGGTCGACTTCAACAGGAACCTCGCCACCTCGACACCAACTCCCAGATGTCCTGGCGGTCGCTCGACGGCCACCAGCCCTCAGCTGCCCTTCCGCTTCACGCTAGTGCCCGTCCCCGCAGCCCAGCGCCCGTTCCGCCAATCGGTCGACCGTCGGCGGCGCACAGGTCACCACCACGTGCAGATCCACGACGACGAGGGCGGGTTCGGGGCACTCCAAATCGCAGGGCCGCACGCGCCACCGGGCGGGTACGGCCCGCCGGGTGCTTGAAGGTCGCGGCGCAGGACTGGCGCCCGCCGAATCGGGTATGCGCGGCGCCGGAGGCGCGCGCCTCCGGGAACGAGGGGGTCATGGGAGCCGCCGCCGGGTTCGTCACTCTGGTCGTCGTCGTCGCGCTCGTCGTGCTGCTGCTCGCGCTCAGCATACGGATGGTGCAGCAGTACCAGCGCGGTGTCGTCTTCCGCTTCGGCCGGGTGCTGGACCGCATCCGGCAGCCCGGTCTCCACCTGATCATCCCGGTCGCCGACCGGATGGTCCGGGTCAGCATGCAGACCACGGTGATCGGGGTGCCCGCGCAGGGCGTCATCACCCGGGACAACGTCACCCTCACGGTCGACGCGGTCGTCTACTACCGGGTGGTCGACCCGGTGAAGGTGCTGGTCAACGTGCGGGACTACCCATCGGCGGTGCTCCAGGTGGCCCAGACCGCGCTGCGGTCGGTGATCGGCAAGGCCGACCTCGACACCCTGCTGCGGGACCGGGACCGGATCAACGCCGAGTTGAAGGCGGTGATCGACGCGCCCACCGAGAAGCCGTGGGGCCTGCTCATCGAACGGGTCGAGGTCAAGGACGTCTCCCTTCCGGAGGGGATGAAGCGGTCCATGTCGCGGCAGGCCGAGGCGGAACGCGAACGTCGCGCCCGGGTGATCGCCGCCGACGGCGAGTTCCAGGCGTCCCGCCGGCTCGCCGACGCCTCCCGGGCAATGGCCGACACGCCGGGCGCCTACCAGCTGCGGCTGTTGCAGACCGTGGTGGACGTGGCGGCCGAGAAGAACAGCACCCTGGTCATGCCGTTCCCGGTGGAGCTGCTCCGGTTCTTCGACCTGATGGGGCGTGGCCCCGAAGAGGACGTGGGCCCGGGGGCGGTGCGGAGCGTCCCCGGCGACGGTCACCACCGCGAGGGCCACCGCTGAACGGCCCGCGTCAAGTCCTCTGACCGAAACCCATCCATCATCACGGACGTCCGGACGCGGTGGAGCAACCGTTGCGCCGATGGACCGGACGCCCCCCGTGACGAGAATGATCAGTGTGGCCCTGACCCGTGACCGCTCCCCGCAGGCCGGGGAGGCCGCCGCGTGAGCGCGGACTGGCAGCTGTCCGGCTACACGCCGGTACGGCAGCTCGGCGCCGGCGCGTCCGGCCGCGTCCTGCTGGCCACCCACGACGCCAGCGGCACCCCCGTCGCCATCAAGTACCTGACCAGGGCCGCGGACGACGACCCGACCCGCACCGCGTTCCGCGACGAGGCCCAGCTGCTCGTCGAGGTGGACGACCCGCACATCTCCCGGCTCTACGAGTACGTCGAGTCCCCGCACGGCGCCGCCATCGTGATGGAGCTGGTCAACGGGGTGTCCCTGCGGCAGATGCTGCGCGCCCACGGCCCCACCGAGCCCGAGGCGGCCCTCTGCGTGCTCAAGGGCTCCCTCGCCGGGCTGGCCGCCGCGCACGCCCGAGGCGTCGTGCACCGCGACTACAAGCCCGAGAACGTGCTGGTCGCCATCGACGGGCAGAGCAAGCTGGCCGACTTCGGCATCGCCGTACCGGTCGGCCGGGACGGCGGCGGATCGGTCAGCGGCACCCCCCGCTACATGGCCCCCGAACAGTGGACCGGCGCGCCGGCCAGCCCGGCCTGCGACATCTACGCCGCCACCGCCACCTTCTACGAGTGCCTCACCGGCCACCCCCCGTACGACGGGCGGGACCTGATCACCCTGCGGACCCAGCACGCGCAGGCGCCGATCCCCACCGAGGCGGCACCGCCACCCGTGCACGACCTGCTCCGCCACGGCATGGCCAAGCAGCCCGCCGACCGGCCGCAGCCGGCGGAGGTCTTCCTCGCCGAGCTGGAACGCACCGCCGCGGACGCCTACGGCGCGGACTGGGAGGAGCGGGGCCTGGCCGAGCTGGCCCGCCGGGCCGCGCTGCTGGCCGCGCTCTTCCCGTTTCCCGACGGCACCGCCGGCGCCACCAGCCTGGCCAGCACCACGTTCGGCGAGACGGGGCCGGCCGCCCGGCGCGGGACCGGCCGCGCCGTGCTGCTCGGTGCCGGCCTCGTCGCCGCCCTGCTGCTCGGCGGCGCCGGCCTCAGCTACGCCGCCCGGCACGCGCCGGCGCTGACCCTCGCCGACGGCCAGGCCGCGCCGCGCGCCTCCGCGCTCACCTCGCTCGGCCCCAGCCCGTTGGTCGCCGCGCCCGCCATCGACGCCGTGTCGCCCAGCCCGACCCCGACGGCCTCGGTGTCGGCCACCGCCACGGCGTCGCCGACCCGGTCGGCCACCGCGACGCCCACCCGGTCCCGCAGCGCGAGCCCGACGCCCAGCGCGTCGACCAGCCCGCCGCCGCCACCGGACGGCACGGCACCCGTCGTCGGGAAGCTCGACGCCAGCCCCACCCTCCTCGAACCCGGAGGGTGTCCCTACGGCAACCGGTCGAGCACGGTCACGGCGACCGCCAGCGACGACCGGACCAGCGCCGAGGACCTGCGGGTGAGCTTCCGCTACACCCTCGGCGGCGTCACCCGCGCCATCGGCATGACCCACGTCGGGCGGGGCGTCTACCGGGGCGCCCTCGGTGACCTGCCGGCGCCGAAGTCCAGCACCCGCATCCCGATCCAGGTGGTCGCCGTCGACGTCGCCGGCAACGCCGCCGACCCGGCCGGGCCGGTGTACGTGTCGCTCTCCTCGTACTGCACCCCCGGCTAGGAGCCGGCCGGTGCGACAGTTCCCGACGAAAGGTGACCTCCGATGACCAGGCCGGGGGAGCGGGGCGCGACGCCGCCCGGCGACGACGAGCCCACCGTCTACCTGGCCGCGACCGGGCGCCCCGGCCCGGCCGACCGGACCGTCGACCTGGACGGCACCGTCAACCTGGACCGGACCGTCGACCTGGACGGGACCGTGAGCCTGGACCGGACGGTGAGCCTGGACCGGACGGTGCAGCTCGGGGCCGCCGACGAGACGATCCAGCTCGGATCGCTGGACCGGACGGTGCCTCTGGGCGGCGGGGGCCACGGCGGCCCGCGCGACGCCGGGGACGAGACCGTCCACCTGGGAGCCACCGACCGGACCGTGCACCTCGGCGGCACGGACGCAACCGTGCACCTCGGCGCCGCCGACCAGACCACGCACCTCGGCGGCACGGACGCAACCGTGCACCTCGGCGCCGCTGACCGGACCACGCACCTCGGCGCGACCCTGCCGGCGATCGACGCCGGCGCGCTCGATTCGACCGTGCGGCTCGGCGTGACCGAGTCGACGTACGCCAGCACCGCCCCGGCCGGCGCGGCCACGCTGGCCACGGGTCGGGGCGTACCCTCGCCGGCCGGACCGACCGGGGCGGGCGGTGAGGTGCGGTTCGGGCCCGGCGTGCCCACGACGCCGCCCGCCGCGCCGGCCTGGCCGACGGCGTCCCCGCCGCGCCGCCGACGGCCCCTCTGGCGGCGGGTGGTGGCGGTGCTCTCCGGCCTGCTCACCGTGGCGCTGGTCGCCGTCGTCGGCTTCTACCTGTGGCAGCGGCTCGACCCGTTGGAGATCGGTGCGGTGACCGTGGCGATACCGCAGCCGGCCGGGGACCGGTGCGACGTCACCGTCGACGTGGTCGCCACCGTGCGGACCAACGGCCGCAGCGGCGTGATCGAGTACCAGTGGCTGCGCTCCGGCTCCCCGCCCGGTGCCCTGCTCAGCGAGCGGGTCGGCTGGGGCCAGCGCACCGTCACGCTGTCGTTGAAGTGGGCGTTCAACGGGGTCGGCAGCACCACCGAGACGGCCACCGTCAACATCGTCTCCCCGTCGCCGCACCAGGCCCGGGCGGAGGTGCGCTACGCCTGTCGCGGTGCGTGAAAGGTGTTTCCCCACCGGCGGGTTCGGGTAGGTCGGGGCCGACGACCTGACGTTCCTTGTGGAGGGCAGCTATGAAAGACAACTTCGGCGACGCGGTGGGTGACGCCCTCCGCGCGGTGATGCTCTTCCTGCCCAAGGCGGTCGCCTTCGTGGCGATCCTCGTGGTGGGCTGGCTGATCGCCAAGGCCGTACTGAAGATCGTGGACAAGGTCCTGGAGCGGGTGCACTTCGACAAGGCCGTCGAGCGGGGTGGCATCAAGACCGCGCTCGCCCGGTCCAGGTACGACGCCAGCGACATCGTCGCCAAGCTCGCCTACTACGGGATCCTGCTGGTCACCCTGCAACTGGCCTTCGGCATCTGGGGTCCCAACCCGATCTCCGACCTGATCGCCGGGGTCATCGCCTGGCTGCCGCGCGCCTTCGTCGCGATCGTCATCGTGGTGGTCGCCGCGGCCATCGCCAACGCGGTCAAGGACATCATCAGCAGCGCCCTCGGCGGCCTGTCCTACGGCCGGGTGCTGGCCACCATCGCCTCGGTGTTCATCCTCGGCCTGGGCATCATCGCCGCGCTCAACCAGATCGGCGTCGCCACCGCCGTCACCACCCCGGTGCTGATCGCCGTCCTCGCCACCGTCGGCGGCATCCTGGTCGTCGGGGTCGGCGGCGGACTGGTCCGGCCGATGCAGAGCCGCTGGGAATCCTGGCTCAGCCGCGCCGAGGAGGAGTCGCGGCTCATCGCCACGCACGCCCGGGCGTACCAGGCCGGCAAGCGGGACGTGCAGGCCCACCTCGCCACGCCGGTCACCCCGTACGGCGACTCGGAGCAGACCCAGGTGGTGCCCCGGGACGACGACGCCGACCGGACCCAGGTGGTGCCGCCCTGGCAGGCGACGGCCACTCACGACGAGCCGGCGCCGGCCGACAGCGAGGCCACCATGGTCATCCCGCCGGTCGACGGCGGCCCGACGCGTCGCTGACCCCACGACCACCGACCGGGGTGGGACCCGCACGGGTCCCACCCCGGTTCGTGTCCGTCCCGTTGAAACGGGATCGCCAGGCCCGCCGGTGGCCGCTAGTGCGGTGTCCACTAACGTTCGCGGGGTTGGCTGCTGCCGGGTTTTGTCGTACCCGTGGGGTTGGGTGTGGTTGTGCCTCGTCGTCGGGATCCCACCGCGCCTCGGGTGGTGTATCGCACGGCTCGTGTAGCTCTGCG